>CAZMEO010000163.1:0-7600 GCA_964565315.1 uncultured Candidatus Moduliflexus sp.
TTCGATCACGACCGCGCCGCGATTCTTTCGGCAGGCTGCGATGATTTCGTGCGCAAGCCGTTCCGCGAATCGGAAATTTTCGAGATCATGGCGAAATACCTTGGCGTGCAATATTTGTATGATCAGGATGCGTCCTCCGCCATGACTACAGAGTTCAAATCCCCCACATGCGAATCATCGCAATTAGGGCGTTGTCCTGCCGAACTGCTTCAAGAATTAAAGCAGGCGGTCATTCGATTGAATATGGAACATATTGAGCAATGCGTGCAGCAGATTCGCACCTATAGCAGCGAATGTGCTGACGCGCTGACGAACATGGTCGAAAATTTTGACTATCAGACGATTTTGACGTTGATCGACCAGGTAGGAGAGCAGGTATGAGCATTCGGCAAAGCGTTTTAATCGTGGATGACATGCCAGCGAATCTGCGGCTGCTGACTGAAATTCTTGCGAAGCGCGAATATATGGCGCGCCCCGTCACAGATGGCCTGATGGCGATTACGGCAGCGCAGGCCGAACCGCCAGACCTGATTTTGCTGGATATTATGATGCCTGATCTGAGCGGATATGAGGTCTGCGAGCGCTTAAAAGCCGATGAGCGCACGCGCGATATTCCGATTATTTTTATCAGCGCGAAAAATGAGGTGCTTGATAAAGTCAAAGCGTTTTCTTTCGGCGCGGTGGATTACATCACGAAACCGTTTCAGGCAGAAGAGGTGCTGGCGCGCGTCGAGACGCATCTTGCGCTGCGACGCCTGCAAACGCGCTTAGAACAACAAAACCTCGAGTTGGCCGAGGCGCTGCGTCAATTGCAAATCACGCAGGACTATTTAATCCAGCGGGAAAAGATCGCCGCATTAGGCCACCTGATCGCCGGAATCTCGCACGAAATCAATACGCCGCTCGGCGCGATTCACGCCTCAATCAGCAATATCAGCCATGCGCTCACGATGTCGCTCGAACATCTGCCCCGGTTATTCCAGATACTGCCGCCGGAGCGGCATGCCGATTTTTTTGCGCTGCTTCAAGCGGCGCTGACGCCGAAGCCCCCGCTCTCTTCGCGAGAATCCCGCGCTTTGCGCCGGGAACTTCAGGCCACGTTAGAATCGCTGGAAATCCCTCATGCCGAATCGTTGGCGAAACACTTGACCAGCATGGGCATTTATCAGGATATGCCCCCCTATCTTGCCTTGCTGCGCGACGAACATAGCCTTGAGATCATCCAAACCGCGTACTATCTGTTCATGCAAAAAAATAACAGCGCCAATATCGAACAGGCGGTGGAGCGCGTCTCTAAAGTGGTGTTTGCGCTCAAAAATTATCTGCATTATGATCATTCCAACGAAAAAACGCTCGCGCAGGTGACGGAAGGGATTGATGTCGTGCTGACGTTGTATCATAATCAGTTGAAACATTATATCGAAATGAGTACGCATTATGCGCCTGTTCCCATGATTGCGTGTTACCCTGACGAACTGAAACAGGTCTGGACCAATTTGATTCATAACGCGATCCATGCGATGAATGGGAGCGGACAGTTGGAAATTGCGGTGTTCCCCGGCGATGCGCCTGCATCCGCCATATCGCCGGGTGTCGAGACGCGCGCTGGAGTGGTTGTGGAAATCACGGATTCCGGCTGCGGCATCTCGGACGAGATCAAAGCGCGTATTTTCGAGCCGTTTTTCACCACCAAACGGGCAGGAGAAGGGAGCGGGCTTGGTCTGGACATTGTCAAAAAAATTATTGACCGGCATGAAGGGAGCATCAGCGTCGAGAGCCGCCCGGGCAAGACTACGTTTCGCGTCTTTTTACCACGATGAATACTCCATTATTACGGCAAGCGATTTTATGCGTGGATGACGAACCGATGATTTTGCAAGGACTCCGCGACCAGTTGGAACGTCATTTCGGCGAACATTATCATTATGAATTTGCCGAAAGCGCCGACGAAGCATTCGACATCATTAATGAATTGCATGAGGAAGCGTTTCGCATTCTGATCATCGTGTCGGATTGGCTGATGCCTCGCATGAAAGGGGACGAATTTCTGATCCAGGTTCACCAGCGTTTTCCAAACATCGCGCTGATTATGCTGACAGGGCAAGCGGACGACAACGCGATTGCGCGGTTGCGTGAGCAGGCGCGGCTGGATGCCTGTTTGCGAAAACCCTGGACGGAGCAGGAATTGATTCAGGCGGTCACGCTGAGCGTCGCCGAAGCGTGAATTTCGTCATTTGTTACGCAGCGTGCTTTTGATGCAACACTTTTTCCATTGCGCATGTCAATACTCAGCAACGAAGCCATGTGAGCATGGCAGAATGTTCCGCGTTATCTGAGACACTCATGAGAGACAGATGCCTGAAAAAGCCCGCTATCGTCTGCGTAGATGATGAACAGGTGGTGTTGACCGGCCTGTCGGATCAATTGACCCGGCACTTCGGCGATGCCTATGCGGTCGAGCTTGCTGAAAACGGCGACGAGGCGCTGAAAGTCGTTGACGAATTATTCAGCGATGGCGTTGACGTGCCAGTCGTCATTTCCGACCATATCATGCCGGGCATCAAGGGGGATGAATTGCTCATTGCCATTCATCAACAACATCCCCATACCTTGAACATCTTTCTGACGGGGCAGGCCAAAAGCGACAATATCGGCAACGCCGTCAACAACGCGAATTTATATCGCTACCTTTCCAAACCCTGGGATGAAACAGACCTCAAATTGACGATTGAGGAGGCATTAAAAAGTTACTGGCAGAAAAAACAGTTAGCGCGGCAGGACGAGTTGCTTCGTCAGGCATTGGAAGAAGAACGACAGATCAAAACGACGCTGCGGCGCATGAATGACTCATTAGAAGCATGCATTCACGCTCGCACGGCAGAACTTCAAGAAAGCAACCGGCAACTGCGGCAGGAAATTCAGGAACGGCAGCGGCTTGAAGACGTGCTGCGCGAAAGCCAGCGCTCCCTGACCACCCTGGTTCGCAATCTGCCCGGCATTGCGTATCGTTGTCGAAATGATCGCAGTTGGACGATGGAATTCATGAGCGACGGCTGTTTGCGTCTGACGGGCTATCCGCCGGACGATTTCATCCACAATGTGAAATTGTCGTATGGAGCGATTATTCATCCTGATGACCGCGAGAGAATCTGGAACGAAACACAGTCTGCGCTGGCAGAGAGGCGCTCGTTTCAATTGACCTATCGCCTGATACAGAAGGATGGAGCGGAATGCTGGGTCTGGGAACAGGGGCAGGGGATTTTTTCAGCGGCGGGCGAATTGTTCGCCATAGAAGGCGTGATTCATGACATCACGGCGCAGAAACGCGCCGAACAGGAACTCTGGAAGGCGAAGGAAGCCGCCGAAGCCGCCAACCATGCCAAAAGCGTGTTTTTCTCCAGCATCAGCCATGAATTGCGCACGCCGCTGAATATCATTCTCGGATTTGCGCAATTATTCGAGTTGAGCCAGGATATAATATCCCCCAAACATCGCGAATATGTCCACGAAATTTTGAACAGCGGCAAACATCTGCATCTGTTAATCGAGCGGCTGCTGTTAGTCTCAAAAGCGGAGGACAATCACGATTTCGAGCTTGAGCCGCTCCTTGAACAAATCAGGTCGCTTGAGCATTGGGAGCGGCAGACATTGTTGTCGGATGACCTTCAGACGTCCGCGATGCAGCGCCTTGCGTCAGAATTGCTCACGCTGTCCCCGCTGACCATTCAAAGCTTGCAGCATGCCGCGCAGGTGATCGATCTTGATGCGCTCACGGAATTGATTGATGAGATTCGCCGACAGAATCAGCCATTAGCCGATGCCCTGACAGAACTGGTCACGCATTATCAATTCGAGGTCTTGCATCAATTGCTTGAGAGGAGTCTCCGCCCATGAGTCAACGTCTTGCCATTCTCTGCGTCGATGATGAACTGATCATTCTCGATACCCTCAAACGCGATTTAGTCCGCGCCTTCGGGACGGACTACCTGATTGAAATCTGTCAGAACAGCGAAGACGCCTTCGACGCGATTCACGCCTTGACGAGCGAGTCGTATGACATTGCGGTCGCAATTGTCGATTATATTCTGCCGGACATGAAAGGGGATGAGATTCTGCGCAGGATTCATGAGCGCGTCCCTCGCGCCCGCACGATTATGCTGACCGGGCAAGCCACGCCGGATGGCATCGGGCGGGCGGTCAATACCGCGAATCTCTACCGGTTCATCACGAAACCCTGGCATTCTGACGATTTCGTGATGACGATCACAGAGGCGCTGCGCAGTTACACGCAGGAATGCGAAGTCGAGCGGCTGCATCGCGAACTGGAAGCCTATGCGCAATCGTTGGAAGAAAAAGTTGCCGAACGCACCGAAGCCTTGCGGGAAACGCTCCGAGAATTCGAACGCGCCAAAGACGTGGCGGAGACAGCCAATCGCGCCAAAAGCCTCTTTTTCACGAGCATGACGCATGAACTCCGCACCCCGCTGCACGCGATTCTCGGATTTTCTCAAATTCTGCTGCGGAACAGAAGCCTTGACGCCGAGGCATTGGACAGCGCCAACATTATCCACCGCAGCGGCGAAAATCTGCTCGCGCTCATCAATCAAGTGCTGGACATGTCGAAAATCGAGGAAGGATATATGACAGTGCAGCGACAAAATATTGACCTGTTAGACATGATTGACGAGATCACGGCGCTGTTTCAGGTGCGAGCCAGGGAAAAACGCCTGTCGCTGCGCATCGACCTCGACCGCAATCTGCCGCATTATATTCGGGTGGACAGCGTAAAACTGCGGCAAATTCTCATGAATCTGCTAAGTAACGCGGTGAAGTTTACGAAAATCGGCAGCGTCGCCATCGCGGTTCGCGCTATGCGGAAGAACGCAGACCTCTGGCTGCATGTGGTCGTCGAAGACACCGGTTCCGGCATTTCCCCGGAAGAATTAGAGAAATTGTTCGTGCCATTTCATCAAACTCGCGACGATCAGCTTATTCAGGGCGGAACTGGCTTAGGACTCTCAATCAGTCAAAAATTCGCCGAAATGATGTCGGGAACCATAACGGCGCAGAGCGAACTCGACGTCGGCACGCGCTTAACGCTCGAACTGCCGATAGAAATTGCCCTCAATGCCGACATTCCAGCGCGAAGCATCGATCCCCGCACGATTATCGGATTAGCGCCGGGGCAGCCGCGCTACCGGATGCTTGTTGTGGATGATCAGGAAATGAATCGCCAATTCGTCGTCAAGCTGCTTCGCCCGTTCGGTTTCGAAATAAAGGAAGCGTGCGACGGGCAGGAGGCGTATGCGCTCTGGCGGACATGGCAGCCGCATCTGATCTGGATGGATATGCGGATGCCGATCATGGATGGCTATGAGGCGACGCGCCTCATTAAAGCGACCGCGCAAGGCAAGCGCACCGTGATTATTGCCATGACCGCCAATTCTTCGATGGAAGACCAGCCGAATATTCTTGCCGCAGGCTGTGACGATGTTGTGTACAAACCGTTTCAGGATGTGCAGTTGTTCGACATCCTCGCCCGCCATCTGTCTGTGGAGTATCTCTACGATCTGTCACAGGCCGATCCTCCGCGTTTTCAAGATGAGGAACTGCCGGGAGAGTTAGCGAAACTGCCTGATGATTTGCTCGAATCGCTGAAATATTTCGTCACGATCACCGATATGCGGCACACGGCTGACCTGATTGACAAGGTGCGGGAGCAGAACGCCATGTTAGCCGAGACGCTGACCTATTTTACCGAGCAATTCGAATATCCGCGCATCGCTGAATTTATCAACCAGGCGCAGTGCGCCTCCCGCCCATAACCGCCCGCTATGTCCGCGCAATCGCAGATCACGACCGAAACGCCAGCGCCGCAAGTGGTGATTGTTGACGACATGCCTGCCAACTTGCGCCTGCTGACGGATGTATTGACCAAAGCCGGGTATGTCGCGCGTCCGGCGCTGACCGGACGCCTCGCCCTCATGTCGATTCGCCTGAATCCGCCGGATGTGATCTTGCTCGACATCATGCTTCCCGATCTGACCGGCTATGAAGTCTGTCAGCAGCTTAAAGCCGACCCCAACACCAGCGAGGTGCCGATCATTTTTATCAGCGCGAAAACCGAGTTGTTCGATAAAATGAAAGGCTTCGAGTTCGGCGCGGTGGATTACATCACCAAACCGTTTCAGCCGCAGGAAGTCCTCGCCCGCGTGCAAACGCACGTAACGCTCCGCCGCCTGCGATTGCAGCTTCAAGCGCAGAATCTCCTGCTGCACGAGCAGAATCTTCGCTTTCGCACATTGGCCGAAGCGACGCTTGAAGGAATCATTTTGCATGATCAGGGGCGCATTCTCGATGCAAACCAGATGGCGCTCGATCTTTTCGGTATGGAGCGCGAGGCCATGCTCGACGCCGATCTATCCAGCTTGATCTGCGAACCGTTCCGCGCATCCGTGACGGCGCTCTCAGCGGCGACCGACCAGCCGCTTGAAATCGAAGGATGCCGACGCGACGGCACGCTCATTCCGTTGGAAATGCATGTTCGGAAACTGAGGTATCAGGGGCGGGAGATTCAAATTGCGGTGCTGCGAGACCTTTCCTGGAAAAAACGGATCGAAGCCGAAAACGCCAAATTACAGCGCGAGAATCTTGCGCTGAAACCCACCAGCCACGAACGCTATCGCTTCGGGGCGATTATCGGTAAAAGTCTGGCGATGCAGGACGTGTACGAATTGATTGCCGCCGCCGCCGCATCGGAATTTCATGTGGTGATTTATGGCGAATCCGGCACAGGCAAAGAATTAGTGGCGCGGACGATTCATGCCATCAGCCCGCGCGCGCGTCAGCCTTTTATTCCGGTCAACTGCGGGGCTGTCACGGAAACCATTTTCGAGCGGGAATTCTTCGGGCATCGCAAAGGCGCGTTCACCGGCGCGGATCGGAATGCGCCCGGCTATTTCGAGGCGGCGGCTCAAGGGACGCTGTTTCTTGATGAAATCGGCGACCTGAGCTTTCCCATGCAAGTCAAATTACTGCGAGCCTTGGAAAGCCGGGAATTTACGCCGGTTGGCGCCACCACGCCGCGCCGCCTTGATGCGCGGATTCTGGCGGCCACGAATAAACGGTTGCGCGATCTCCTGCAACAAGGACGCTTTCGGGAGGATTTATTCTACCGGCTGCATGTCATGGAAATCGTCGTGCCGCCGCTGCGAGAGCGACGCGAAGATATTTCATTGCTGGTGGAAGCGCTGCTGCAAGAATATGCGCCGGAAACCACGCTTTCGACAGCGATTGTTGAGGCATTCATGCACTATGACTGGCCGGGCAATATTCGCGAATTGCAAAACCGCTTGCAGCGCTATCTTGCGACTGGCCGCATCGACCTTCCCGGCGTCGATCTGCCGCCGACCGCTCTCGCGCTGTCAGCGCCGATGCCTGCCGGAACGCGGCTGCATGACGCGGTCGAAGCCCTTGAAGCGCGTCTTATCCGAGACACATTGATTCGCAATAAATGGCGGCGCGTGAAAACTGCCGACGAGCTGGGCATTCCGCGCCGCACCTTGCAGCGGAAAGTCGAAAAATATGGGATATTCCGGCG
>CAZMEO010000164.1:0-3925 GCA_964565315.1 uncultured Candidatus Moduliflexus sp.
GGCAAAATGAGGGGGAAATTTATTACCTTCTCCTCATTTTGTCTTGACAGAAAGATGGAATGTTCTATGCGCTTTTCGCAATACACGGATTGACTGAAATGCATCACTAATTATATGGCAGAAACAGCGTATGAAGCGACTTCAACTCTATTTGGAAACATCAGTGTGGAATTTTTATTTTGCGGATGATGCGCCTGAAAAACAGACAATCACCTGTCAATTTTTTGAACGAGTGAAGCAAGCCCACGATGATATTTATGTCTCTGAAGTCGTATTGACCGAGATTGCACGGGCGTCTGAGGAGAAAATGCACAAATTGCTGAAACTCATTGGCGAATGTCATCCAAAACGATTAGAATTGACAGAAGACGTGATGGTATTGGCTCAACGGTATCTCAATGCAGGGATTTTACCTCAGCGGTGTCTTGAAGATGCGTTCCATGCCGCCGTTGCCACCGTTTATGAAATGGATGCCCTAATTAGTTGGAATTTACGTCATTTGGCAAACTTGTCAAGAATGGAAAAAATTAACGGGATCAATTTGATAGAGGGCTATTCAAAAAAACTGGAATTAATTACTCCAATGGAGGTCTTGTATGAATAACGAACAGCAATCCTATAAAGAAGATCGATCATTGTTAGAAGTCAGGGAATGGAAAGAAGCCTGTCGTCAACAGACCGAACAGTTGACCCCTCAAGAATATCTTCTCTGGATACGAAGGATTACTGATGAATTACTTAAAAAGTACCAGTTGACCTTACAAGTTGTTCATCGCTAACTATATCGTATTCATCAACATACATGTTTGAGCAAAAAAGTGTAGAGTTCTAACGATGCGCTTACACCGGACGAAGCACATTCTGGCGTTTGTCCTGGGCGATCACAGCGAACGGACGTGTCAGCGATTGTGACACCGTATTCCTGCGGAATTTCGCCAGCGTGGCAGTTATAGTGATTTCTGGAAGACCTATCAGACCGTATTCCCCACAGAAACGCATCGGTGTGTTGGGAAAGAAACTGGTGAAACAGCTCATCAGGAGCGCTGCTCCAACACGCTCCGCCAGCGCGTTGGTCGCTATGTTCGGAAAACATTGTCGTTTTCCAAACGAGATCGGTGGCATTATCGTGTCACCAAATGGTTCATTATTACCTATAACTTAAATTTATCATTTACTGGGTAGCCACTACCGGATTTTCGTAAACATGTTTCAGCAGTAACTGACGCATGGAGCAAGAGGTGGAGAGATTGACCATTGCTAACGATGCGTTTGCAGCCAACTTCGAGACGGGCGCGAAAGAAAAATCGGCGGCATTATGTCGAATTTATGTGGCCGCCCACCCTTTCGGTCGCCTGAAGCGGGGCGTTGAGAAAATCTTCTTGACAAAGAGTGCCAGTTACTCTACTTTGCCGCATACGTTCTTTATAAATACTTGTATTGACGCAAAATGCGATGGATACATCTATCAGACGCCTTAACGGTGTCTGACCGTTTTTTCTGAGCATCACGTCTTGTGTCAGTGCAAATACATGACAACATTTTCAAACGTGTTAGGGGTGCCCTTCGAAGGGGCTGAGAGTACACCCTATAACTTGATCTGGGTCATACCAGCGAAAGGAAACACTGATCGCATTTACCGTAACATAGGCGGAGCGTCCTTTCGCGCTCCGCCTATTTTTTTTGTTCATTCGAAAGGAATAATACCATGAGTACATTTGTTGATGAGGTGTGGCAGAAAAACATCCCGCAATGCCTCGCGCAAGTTGCGGATGACGAAGACAGCACAATAGAGGAACTCTGCGTCGGCGTATTGAATGGCAAGGTCGTCATTCCGCGCAACCCGAATCATTCGGCGCTGAAACCAATTGCCATCGGCGCGGGCTGCCGCGTGAAAGTGAATGCCAATATCGGCACGTCGCCATCATCTTGCCAATTCGACGAGGAATTGACGAAGTTACGCGCCGCAATCGAATGCGGCGCTGACGCGGTTATGGATTTATCCATCGCGGGCGATGTGCGAGAGTTCAGGAAGCGCGTATTGGGGGAAAGTGCCATTCCGGTTGGAACAGTTCCGGTGTATGAAGCGATGCTTGGCATCAACAAGCCGGAAGAATTGACGATGCCCCATTTTCTGTCAGTCATGGAAGCCCAGGCGCGAGACGGCGTCGATTTTATGACGATTCACGCCGGATTTCAACAGCGCCATCTGCCGCTGCTTGCAAGCCGCGTGATGGGCATCGTCAGCCGCGGCGGATCAATTTTAGCGCAATGGATGCGGCATCACAATCAGGAGAATTTTTTGTATGAGCATTTTGACGAGATTCTCGCCATTGCCAGCGCGTATGACGTGACGCTTTCGCTTGGCGACGGCCTTCGCCCCGGCTGCGGCGCAGACGCAAACGACGCGGCGCAATTCGGCGAGTTAGAGACGCTGGGCGAACTTGTGCAGCGCTGCCGGGCGGCTCGCGTGCAAGTGATGGTTGAAGGGCCGGGACATGTGCCGTTAGATTTGATTGAAGAAAATGTCCGCAGGCAGAAAGCGATTTGCCAGAACGCGCCATTTTACGTGTTAGGGCCGTTAGTGATGGACTACGCCGCCGGATATGACCACATCGCAGGCGCTATCGGCGGCGCGCTCGCCGCGTGGCATGGCGCGGATTTTCTCTGCTATCTGACACCCGCCGAACATCTGCGCCTGCCGTCGCTGAATGATGTGCGCGAAGGCGTGATTGCGTCGAAAATCGCGTCAGCAGCGGCAGATCTCGCCCGCAAAAATCCCGCTGCGATTCGCCGCAACCGCGACATCTCTCAAGCGCGGCGCGACTTTGATTGGGAAAAACAGCAGCAGCTTGCCATCGATCCGACGAAGTTTTGTCGTTATCTTGAAAAAGCGGAGCAGTCCGACAAAGACCCGGCGATTCCCTGCACGATGTGCGGCAATTGGTGCGCCATGAAACGTGAGGCGTGATGTGACTCCAAACCATCTGATCATCATTGATTTTTCAGGCACATTAAGCATCGACACCGTGTTATTCAGCCGGGACGAAGCGTTGACGCAGGCGCTGCGCGATTCCGGCCTCTGGCAGCGTGGCCTGAATAGCCTCAACATGTTCTGGCAGGATATTATCGCGCCGACCTGGACAGCAGGAGCAACCAGCGCCATCGGATATGTCGAAACGTTAACGAATGCCTTAATGCAGCGCCTTCGCCTCCCGGCGGAGGAGGTTCGCCACTGCGTTTCCGCCTTTGCCGCAAGTTATTTCGCGCATTCGACAATCCACGCTGTCTGGAAGCCGCTTCTTCGGCAATTATGCGCTAACACGGCGATGAAAGTCGTCATTGCGACCGATCATTACGCGGAAGCCACCGAATTGATTCGCGCCCAGCTTGCCGCTATCGGCATTTTAAGCATATTGATCGCGAACTCGGCGGACATCGGCGCATGTAAGGCTGAACGCGCCTTCTGGGAACATGTTTACGGGCGGCTTGCCAGTGAAACATTCAATCGCATCAGCGTGATTGACGATTTCGGCGCGAATGAATCGCAGCGCGACGACTACGCCGCCGAAGCCAAGATCGCGAAACGCCAGACCGAAATGACGGCGCTTCTCACGGAGATATTCCGCTGTCCCGTCGAGATTTTCCCATTCAAGCTGTCTTTAAAAAAACAACAACGAGTTGAAGAAGGAAACACATTTAGGGCTTGTTGTTGCTTGAATTCGTTCCCTTCTTTAATTCGTTGTTGTTTTTATGATGAATTCACGGATTGCGTGGCTCGCGCAACCGCATTTCTTATGCGGTAGGGCGGGATTGCAATCCCGCCCTACCGCCAACATAGGAGAACTACTCATGAAGATTACCGTTGAATCACTCTGGTCAGACATTCTCAAAATCCGCCAGCAATCGCCGTTAGTGCATAATATTA
>CAZMEO010000164.1:4025-7538 GCA_964565315.1 uncultured Candidatus Moduliflexus sp.
CTCTGGTCAGACATTCTCAAAATCCGCCAGCAATCGCCGTTAGTGCATAATATTACAAATTATGTCGTGATGAACACGACCGCGAACGCGCTGCTTGCGCTCGGCGCATCGCCGGTCATGGCGCATGCCGTCGAAGAGGTCGCTGATATGGTGAACATCGCCGGGGCGCTCGTCATCAATATCGGCACGTTAAGCGAGCGCTGGATTCACGCCATGTCGCTTGCCGCAATGCAGGCGAATCAACGAGGCGTTCCGATAATTCTCGACCCGGTGGGCGTCGGCGCGACAGCCTATCGAACGACAACGGCGAATGCATTGCTTGCCGCCGCGCAGCCCGCGATCATTCGGGGCAATGCGTCGGAAATTTCGGCGCTTGCGCAGACGGGCGCAAAAACCAGAGGGGTTGACAGCCTCGAATCATCTGACGCAGTAGTCGCAGCAGCGCAACAAGTTTCGACATCGCGCCAATGCGTCGTCTGCGTCAGCGGTGCGACAGATTACATTATCAATGGCGAGAACATGATTCGTATCAAGAATGGCCATCCGATGATGCCGAAAGTCACAGGGTTAGGCTGCACGGCCTCAGCCTTGTGCGGCGCGTTTGCGGCGGTCAATCCGTCGCCGTTGATAGCGACGGCGCACGCGATGGCGGCCATGGGAATCGCCGGAGAACTCGCGGCAGCCCAGGCCGACGGTCCGGGAAGCTTTCAGATGCGATTTTTGGATGCGCTCTACAACCTGACAGAAACCGAAATTGCCAGCCGTTTGAATGCGGCATAACGCGCTGATTCAATATTATTTACTGATGTTACGCAGCCGATTCGATGGGAATGGCCGCAAACTCCCCTCCTGGGCAGGGCTGTGACGTTCTCGTTCCACGCTCCGCGTGGAATGCGATTTCTCGGACGCTCCGCGTCCCGCATCACCGCAGAGCGGCGGTCTGTGGGCATTCCACGCGGAGCGTGGAACGAGAACGTAATTTCCCGACATGTAGGGCGGGGCGACCGGGATTATGAAAAACACTCAGATTCATGGAATTTATTTGGTGACGGACCGCGATTTGTTACAAGGCAAATCGCTGGAAGAGACGGTGATGCAGGCGGTGCAAGGCGGCGCGTCAATGGTGCAGTTGCGCGAAAAAACGCTGCCGACGCGAGCGTTTATCGAAACAGCGCAGCGGTTGAAGGCCGCGCTTACGCCATGCCATGTTCCGCTAATCATTAATGACCGGGTTGATATTGCATTAGCCGCCGAAGCCGATGGCGTTCATATCGGTCAGGACGACATGCCGTATCCGCTTGCTCGCAAACTGATGGGACAACAGGCAATCATCGGCGTATCCGTCGAAAACATGGAGCAGGTGCTTGAAGCGGAAGCGTGGGATGTCGATTATCTCGGCGTCAGCGCGATTTTCGAGACGCAAACTAAAACAAATATTAAACGCGCCTGGGGACTTGATGGACTGCGCGAAGTAAAACGCCATTCGCGCCACCCGCTTGTTGCTATCGGCGGCATTCATCTCGGCAACGCGGCGGACGTCATGCAGGCCGGGGCGGACAGCATCGCGGTGGTGTCTGCGATTTGCGCGGCGGATGATCCGCTCGGCGCAACGCGGCAGCTTTTCCAGGCCGTTTCTTTCTCCGCGATGTAACGCGGGGCTACCAGAGCCATTTCTTTTCCCGCAAGGTGACGCGGGCGACCAGGAGTATTTGAAGATATGAACAAAAATTATTATCGCGCATTAACCATTGCAGGCTCGGACAGCGGCGGCGGCGCTGGCATTCAGGCCGATCTGAAAACGTTTTCCGCGCTCGGCTGCTACGGCATGTCGGTGATTACCGCAATTACCGCGCAAAATACCCGCGCCGTGACCGGAATTCATCCCGTGCCGCTCGAAATTATCGCGAAGCAGATTGACGCCGTGCTGAGCGATATTGGCGCGGATGCCGTCAAAATTGGAATGCTGCACTCTGCGGAGATTATTCGGCTTGTTGCGCAGCGGTTGCGCCAATATCAGGTCGGCACAATTATCGTTGATCCCGTGATGATCGCTAAAAGTGGGGATACGCTGCTTCAGGATGAAGCGATTGAAACTCTGAAAACAGAATTGTTGCCGTTGGCAACCGTCATCACGCCGAATTTGCCGGAAGCAGCCACGCTGCTGAATGCGTCTATTCTTGAATTTGAGCGGGCGGATCGCGCAGGCATGGAAACAATCTGCCGTCAATTGGCGCAATTCGGCTCGCAAGCGGTTTTATTGAAAGGCGGTCATCTTCGCTCGATAGAAAGCTGCGACGCCTTATATCGGCGGGAAGAAAATCGTTTGAGCTTTTTTGATGGAGAACGCATCGAAACGCCGAACACGCATGGCACCGGCTGTACGCTATCTTCGGCCATCGCCGCCTACCTTGCAAAAGGCGAAGAGATTCCAGATGCGGTCGCGTCTGCCAAACGCTATATTGACGCTGCGATTCGGGGCGGAGCAGAATACCGCACTGGCAAGGGGCATGGACCGCTGCATCATTTTTATCAATGGTGGAAATAATTTTCATAAAACTTTTCAGAAAACATTTTTGAAAACATCATAAAATATTTCTTGACATTCTTTTTGTCAATTCCTAATACAGAACATGTTTGCATAAAACGTTTATGCAAAAAACGTGTAAACCATTCACTTCTCTTTTCAAATGGAGGCACAGTTATGTTTGGGAAAATGTGTAAGGTGATGTTGGTAGGATTGCTGCTCGTGGCGTTTATCGCTGCGCCTGCGCTTGCGCAGGACAAAAAGCCGGTCGTCGGCTTAGTGATGAAATCGTTAGCCAATGAATTCTTCAAAACGATGGAAGAAGGCGCTCAGAAGTTTGCGAAAGAAGACGGCACGTTCGAGCTGATCGCAGTCGGCATGAACTCGGAAACCGACATTGACACGCAAGTCAGCGCAATGGAAAACTTCATGGCGAAAAAAGTTGACCTGATCGTCGTCGCTCCGGCTGATTCCGTCGGCATGGTCGCCTCGGTCAAAAAAGCGGTGGACGCCGGCATTACCGTTGTCAATTTTGACGTGACGCTGGACAAGCAAGCGCTGAAAGATTCTGGTTTAGGGGAAGATTTTTTGTTTGTTGGCCCGGATAATGCCGCTGGTTCTGAAATCGTCGGCGACTATTTAGGCAAAACGCTCGGCGAAGGCGCGAAAGTCATCATCATTGAAGGCAATCCCGGCGCGGACAACGCCAAACAGCGCAAAGAAGGGTTCATGCGTTCCGTTGAAAAATTCAAATTGACGCTGTTAGATTCCAAAACCGCCCACTGGGAAACCGAAGAAGCCAACACCCTCATGACCAACCTGTTGACCAAATATCCTGACGTGCAAGGCGTCATGTGCGCAAATGATTCGATGGTGTTAGGCGTTGAAAAAGCGATTGCCGCCGCTGGCAAAACCGGCCAGATTCAGATTGTCGGCTTCGACAATATCGGCGCAGTGCAAAAGCTGATTAAAGAAGGCAAAGTCTTAGC
>CAZMEO010000165.1:0-7510 GCA_964565315.1 uncultured Candidatus Moduliflexus sp.
GGCGAGAACGGCACGACGCAGATCGCATCCACGCCCTGCGCGATCAGGTCTTCGATAATCTGCACTTGCAGCGCGGCATCGGCTTTTTGCGGCCCTAATAAGAATGTTTCATGACCTGTGTCTTCGCCAAATTTTTTGACGCCTTCCCGCATCCGGTCGAACCAGGCGATGCCATCTAATTTGACGACCGTCGCGATTTTGTACGATTTGGCGTACACTTCGCCTGTGAGCGACATGATAAGCAATCCGACTAATAGCACAAGACCCCATCGTTTCATATCCGTTTCCTCCGTTCATGCGTTGTCGGCATGATGATTGCCGGCAGAACGCGACATGTCAATGTCATTGTTCTGCCTTATGGATAAGTGATTTCAGGCTACGACGATAGAGGGTTGTGGTGAGAAGAAAGAATTTGTCAAGAAATATCTTTTATTTTCTGTAAATTTTCATAAAATTTTCTTGCAAATTTTTTACAGGTTCAAAAGAGTTTAGTGATGTCATTTCAGAACAACATCGAATTAGGAGAAAAGAACGAAAGGGATGTCGAGTTTAGTAAAACTACAGGGAGAATTAAATGGGTATGGAGAGCGGAAAAGCGGCGACCATTCATGATGTTGCTAAACGGGCGGGGGTTTCGCTTTCGACGGTGTCACGGGTTTTGAATGATTACGATTCAATCAACCCACAGACGCGCGAACGTGTCGAGGCGGCGATTAAAGAGTTAAATTATGAAAAGAGTAAAACGGAAAGCGCGAAATCCGTCAAAGAGAAAAAAACAGTCGGCCTCATTCTCCCCGACATTTTGAACCCGTTTTTCCCCTTGTTGATCAAAGGGATTGAGCAAGTCTCGAAAATTCATGGCTATCATCTGATTCTTTGCGACTCTGAAAATGACGTGCCGCTTGAACAACGGCATATTGATAACCTCTATGATCGCGGCGTGGATGGCGTCATTCTGATTCCCTCTTCCGAAACGGCGCATGTCGAAAATTTGATCGAGAGCGGCCTGCCGTTTGTGTTTTTAGATCGCTTCATCGAGATGGACGACGCCAGTTACGTGATTTCTGATAACGAGGAAGGGGCGTATCAGGCGGTCAAATACCTGTTGAAGCTTGGACATCATGGCATTGTCAACCTGACCGGCCCGCCGGACTTAAGCACTGAACGAGCCAGAATCGCGGGATATAAACGCGCGCTCAGCGAGAGCGACATTGCATGTCAGGAAGATTTGTTCGTCTGTGGCAATTATTCGCTTGAGGAGGCGTATCACGCCATTGACGACTTGCTGCAAAACAAGGTGGCATTTTCAGCCATCTTTGCGACGAACGATATGATGGCCTTCGGCGCAAGGCAAGCCTTAGAGGATCATAACAAACATGTCCCGAACGATGTCTCGCTGGTCGGGTATGATGATATTCTCTTTTCTTCAATCATCTCCCTGACCACCGTTTCCCAGCCTGCCTATGAAATGGGGCGAAACGCGATGCTGCTGCTGCTCGATCTGATCAACGAGCGCATCACCACGCCGCAGCGCGTGATTCTGCGCCCCAGCATGGTGATTCGCGGCTCCTGCCAGCGCCGCTGAACAATATCTGTCAGACACCTTTAAGGTGTCTGACAGGTCGGTATCATGCGTATGCGTCGGCGTGTTATTTGGCTTTGAATGTGTCTCGAAAGTCCGGAGTTTCTAACGCATAGGTCATGCGGAAACCATGCACGTTGGCTCGCAGGCCGCGCAAGCCGCGTGTCGTGCCGATAAAGACCATCACAGCATCGTCGGCCAGTATCCGCTGCACCTGGTTATAAAACACTTTCCGTTCCTCTGGAAGATAGGCCGCCGCCGCTTTTTGGATGAGTTCCGTCATGTGGGGATTTTTGTAGTTCGTGTATTCCATTTCCGACGCTAACCGATTATGCGGATCAATCTGGCCGGTATGTCCGATCATCGTCATGTCATACTCTTTATCGCGATAGACCTGGCTGATCCAAGTCCCCCAATCCACCAATTGAATATTCGCCGTGATGCCAACCTCTTTCAGCATGCTTTGCACCATGTTTCCGGCATTGACATGCGGCGTGTAATTCTGCGGCAGCGTCAGCGTGAATTCGAAGCCGTTCGGATAGCCTGCTTCAGCGAGCAATTGCTTCGCTTTTTCAGGATTGTACGGATATTTCTCTTCCTGCTTGAGATAATAGGGATTTCCGGAATCTAAAAACGCTTCGATTTTTTCGCCGCCGAAATAGGCAATATCGAGCAGCGCCTGCCGGTCGATGGCATGAGAAATCGCCTGCCGCACCAGCAATTGATCAAATGGGGCGCGGGCGTGATTCATCGTCGCCACCAACGCTAAGCCAGTTGGATGCGTGAACATTTTCGTGTCGGGATTGGATTCGATCTGGGGAATCGTGTGCGGTTCGACAAATAAGATGCCGTCGAAATCGCCGGTTTGCAATCCCATCAACTGCGTCACCGGCTCGATAACGACTTTTAACTCCAATTCATCCGCATACGGCTTGCCTTCCATCCAGTATCGGTCGAAACGAGTATAGGAAAGATGATCATCACGCACCCATTCTTTAAAGACGAACGGCCCGCTGCCCAACGGATGCGTGCTGAAATCATGCCCTTCTTCAATGGCGCGTTTCGGCAAAATCGCGCTCCAGCCAGAGGCTAACGTGCCGATCAGCGGGGAAAACATCTCGGTCAGCACAAATGCCACCGTCAGATCATCCACCACGCGAATCTCTTTCACGGCGCGAAACATCGGTTTATGCGGCGACGCCGAATCCGGCGCAAGCATTCGGTCGAAGGTCGCCTTCACGTCAGCAGCCGTCAGCGGATCGCCATTATGAAAGACGACTCCTTTCCGCAGATGAAACGTCAGCGTCAACGCTTTCAAGGAAAATTCCCACGATTCTGCCAGCGCAGGAACAATCTTTCCGCTTTCGTCTGGCTCGACCAGCGTATCATACGCGCTTTTGACATGCTGAAATGTCAGCGTGCCGCTCGTCATCTGCGGGTCTAATGTATCGGGCGAGCCTGGAATGGCATAGACCAGTTTGCCGCCGCGCACTGGTTCCGGCGTCTGGGCGAATGCGGCAGGGGCTACGGCGATAAGGACGCTCAAGAAAAGACAGATGGCCGCGAAGATGTTTTTCATAATGTAAATTTCCGGGAAATGCGCTGAAATTCGATCCCTCGCCTCAGAGCATTGCCGGAATCAAAAAAGATGGTGTTACGTTCAGGTTTTTTCGCCGTCAGATACCTTGAAGGAGTCTGACAGCGATGACATCTAACCATAGGAAAGATCGGCATATATTTTTCAACAAAAGAATTCTAAAAAAATGCTTGACTTCTCTTTTCATTATAGAAGATAGGATACACAGTCATACAGATTGCATGGGAGCGGATAGCGGCCTGGTGGCGCTCCTGGACTTCAAATCCAGTGTGGGGCGTTAATACCGTCCTGGGTGGGTTCGATTCCCACACGTTCCCGCCACCCACGCCTGAAACGCGATGATTCTCTCGACCATTGAAAAAATAATGCGGCTGCTGCTGCAAGCGTTTTCTCGCCTCAATGCGTCCGTATCCCTTCGCGCGGTTGAAAAACTTGCCATCACCATCCACAAAACGATGACCGCCAGCGCTCGCAGTTATCATACCTTAGAGCATGTCTTTCATTTAGCCGAAAATCTTGATCCGCATCATCGCCTTGCGGCGCTGTTTCATGATCTGGTCTATTATCAAATTGATCGCGGATTTCCGCCGGAAGTGCTGCGGATCGTTTCTCCCTCTTTTTCCGAAGACGATGAAATGACGCTTGCGGCGCAGATTGCGCCGGAAGCTCGCTTAACCTGGCTGACGCTCGAACTTTTCGGCGTGGCTCCGGGGCAGCGGCTTTCGCCGTTTACCGGCCTGAATGAATTTTCCAGCGCCTTGTTTATGAATTACGCGCTGTGCGATATTCTGACGGAACGCGATCTCCTTTGCCTGACGGCCTGTGTCGAAGCCACGATCCCGTTTCGCCCGAAAAATGCGCAGGGCGAAAGCTGCATTGATTTGCTCGGACAGCGGATTGAGTTCGTGAATCGCCGCTATCATTGCGGATTGACGACGGAGGACATTGAGCGCATCCTCGCCACCGCCGTCATCTTTGCGAATCATGACGTTGACAGCTTTGCCGAGCCTGATCCCAGAACATTTTTAGATAGTTCCTGGAAAGTCTTATTGGAAAGCAATACATCGCTTCATGCGGCGGATGTCTATTCCATCCGCGACTACCGGAAAGGGCTGCAAAACATGGGAAAATTCCTCAGCAACCTGAACCCCGGCACGATTTTTCATCAATATCACGGCGAACCGTCTGACGACGCCTTTGCGCAGCTTGTCGCCTTCGCACAGAGAAACCTCCAGATCGGCTGTGAATATGTGAATGTCAAACTACTGACCATCGCCATTTTCGAAGCGCTGGCAGAACTGACTGGCGGAGACGCGCCGCTGTCGCTGTTTATGGGCGATTTGAAGCGGAATGGGCAGCCAGGCAAATGTTTAGAGCAATTTTTGCCGGATGCGGGGTATATCCCGCCGGACACAGACAATGCGGCGGAACTCATGCACTTATTAGAAGTTGGCCGGGCGAGCGACACAACATTCGATTTGAAGAATTCGCCCACGTCATTTTTTGTCTATACCAATATTGCTGCGCCGCGCCGCGCGGAACTGATGCCGTTTGCGCAGGCGATGTTCGCCGGAATGCTGCCGCCGGATGAATTTTTGAACGCCGTTGAGCCGTTTGTGGTGTCTTCGGTTGCCAAAGCGTGCGCGGAAATGGCGTTTTCCCGCCGCAAAGAACTGCTGCGGTATGTTCGTTGACGTTTGGAGAACCGCAAAACACCCGAAAGAATGTATGATTTTTTCGGATGTTTTGTGTGTTTCGTGGTGAATGATGCCAATGTCTTTGCTTGACGAATTCGAAGAGGAAGTCGCAAAACGCAATATCTTAGAGCGCAAGCGCGGCCAGATCAGGGCGCTGCGCAAACAGGCGAAAGAGGCGTTCGACGCGCAATTTCTGTTGGGCGGTGAAGCCAATCAGAACCTTCTCGCCAAATTGCAAGGCCGGATCGAAGCGTATGACGAATGCCTTCAAGTCTTAGCTGACGAGAAATCAGCGGAGCATCCACCGAAAAAACGGGAACTGTTGTTGTAAGTAACGACGATATTATTTCGTAAAAAAGCACGCAACGGTAGCCCCGCCCTACGTGGCGGGATCGTCCTTTCCGCCATGTAGGGCGGGGCTACCGGGATTATCCTGCTGTGTAGGCATAAAAATAAATTCGGTCAAGACCTCACAGGTCTTCAAGACCTGTGAGGTCTTTTGTACAGAGCCGGAAATTGAAGAACTCGGCGGGAACGTTCTCGTGAGGATTCGAAAAAGAGCGTGAAAGGCGAAATTTTTTAAATAAATGTCAAAGTAAACAGAAATTTTATAAGATCGCGCGTAATTTTCTGGACATTTTTTTCCCTTTTTTATCTTTGTCTTCTGCTATTCATCTCTATTCAGAGATGATCACCGTTGTTCATAAACCTCTCACATCAATCGGCTTGCATGAGCAGTCTTGTCAATTTCATCGCATGAAGAAATTTGACAGCGTGTCAATGCAACCGGTTTCAATATATGTCATCTATTTCACAAGCATTTCAACGACGCTGGCACGGCGACGGCGGCTATCGCGACGTGCTGACATTAGCGTTTCCATTGATTTTAAGCACGAGCGCCTGGACAATTCAGCAATTCGTAGATCGAATGTATTTGACCTGGTACTCGTCTGAATCCATCGCCGCTGCTATGCCTGCCGGAATTCTCAATTTCACGGTCATGAGCTTTTTTATCGGCACTGCCGGGTATGTCAGCACGTTTATCGCGCAGTATTACGGCGCGAAACGTTATGAACAGGTCGGCGCGGCGCTATGGCAGGGAATTTATCTGTCGGTGTTCGGCGGATTAGGGTTCTTATTCCTGATCCCCTTTGCCGAGCCAATTTTCCGACTTGTCGGCCATGATCCCGCTGTGCAGGCATGCGAAGTCGTCTATTTCAAAGTGTTGTGCTATGGTGCAGTTCCCGGCATCACGAACGCGGCGCTGTCGAGCTTTTTCTCCGGTTTAGGCCAGACCTGGCCGATGTTCTGGGTGAATGCGCTGGCGACGCTGGTCAATATCGTCTTCGATTATACCATGATTTTCGGCAAATGGGGCTTTGCGGAGAAAGGGATCGAAGGCGCGGCGGTGGCGACGAATTTGTCGCAATACGTGGCGATGGTCGTCTATGCGATTCTGCTGTTCCGGCGCAAATACAATCAGCAGTATCACACGCTGAAGGCGTGGCGCTTTCAAAAAGAATTGTTCATGCGGCTGCTCCGGTTCGGGGTGCCGAGCGGCGTGCAGTTTTTTATTGATGTCATGGGAATTACCGCGTTTATCATGATTCTCGGACGGCTTGGCACAAACAGCCTCGCGGCGTCGAATATCGCGTTCAACGTCAACTCGCTGGCCTTCATGCCGATGATCGGCTTTGCGATTGCCGTCTCAGTCATCGTCGGGCAGCATCTCGGCAACGACCGCCCGGATGTGGCGGAACGCGGCGTCTATTCCGGTTTTCACATTACGGGTGTGTATATGTCCGCGATTGCCGCGCTGTATGTGCTGTTTCCGCAGATCATTCTCTGGCCGTATGCGGCGCAGCAGGCGGATGCCGCCAATTTTGCGGAGATTCAGGATATTGTGGTGATCCTGCTGCGTTTCATCGCGGTCTATTCGATTTTCGACACGTTGAACCTGATTTTTATTTCCGCCGTCAAAGGCGCAGGCGATACGCGCTACGCCATGATCATCATGGCGATCTTATCCATCTTCGGCCTGACGCTGCCGAGTTATGTCGCGCTTGTCGTGTTCAAATCCGGCCTCTACGTCGGCTGGACGATTTTGACCATTTACATCAGCGCGATGGGTTTGATTTTCTTCTGCCGGTTTCGCGGCGGAAAATGGAAAACCATGCGCGTCATTGAAGAAGTTCCGCCGTTCGCGCCGTCGAGACATGCCGAATCGCCGGTTGCGGACTATGAATTATGAGCCATCACTTAGCGGTCTGGGCGATTACGACGACCTTCCGCATCCTGCGGTAGGTCGATTCAGACGGCAGGCAATTGGGCGCGGCGAACAATCTTGCTCGCCGCGCTGTCTGTAGCGATGGGGCAGGTCTCCTCGGATGTCAAATTTTCGAGAATCTGATGAAGCGTCTGCTCGAATGCGTCAATCTCCTCTTCACTCAGGCCGCGATAAAACAGGGCGCTCATTTCCTGCGACACGGCAAGATAGACCGCCTGCAAATCCTTATCTTTCTGCGTTCGCTCAATCAGAATCGCCCGGCGGTCGTCCGGCGACGGAACGCGGCGCACGAATCCGGCGTCTTCCAGGCGATCTAACATGCTTGTCAGCGTGGATTTGCCAAGCGA
>CAZMEO010000166.1:0-1731 GCA_964565315.1 uncultured Candidatus Moduliflexus sp.
ATACCTGGGAGGGGGAAGGGAGCATCAAAAAAATGTTAGGAACTGAAGGAGTGAGACAATGAATGAAAAGGAAGAACTCTATTTTTCAGTAAAACGACTCATTCATGTGTTGGCCATCAGAAGGCATGTTCAGCGCCAATACGGACCAGTCGCGTTATCGAACACCGAAATTCATATCTTAGAACTGATTCAAAAAAATGAGGGGGCAACGTCCTCTGATATCGTCAAGATTCTTGGAGTGACAAAAGGAGCGGTCTCTCAAATCATCTCGAAGCTTGTGCAGAAAGAGTTGATCGACCTCATGCCTGAGAAAAATAACCGCGTCTTGCGCAGATTGCATGTCTCAGAGAAAGGAAAGGAGGCGTTAATCGCTCACGAAGAGCGTGAAAGCAACTTGAAAGCTCGCATTGATCAGTGTTTGTCGGAGTTTACGTCAGATGATCTCAAAAAAATATCATCAATGATTCATTCATTAACCGATTTTATCAGCGAAGGAAAATAATCTGGCAAGATGTTTTGTTCAAGATGGCTGGCAGATCTCGTCACGCCAGTCTTGATTTGAGCGGAATCATATTGTCCAGATACATGCACCATGAGAGAAAAACAGACGAACCATCTTTTTTTAGGCACTGGAATTGTTGCATTAACAGCAAGTGCGGTTGTGTTTATCGGCATCACTTTATTGAAGAGTTATTTTGGATACCCTCAAATTATACGAGCGACACCTGAGGTGATTCTGAATAAACTTTATGATACCCGGCATATCGTCCCTTATCTCTACTATTTTGGCGTTGGCGGGTTTGGCCTCTGCACACTTTTTTTCGCGAGTTTATTTGGAAAAATTCTGAATCAACGCGGCGAAGAAATCTGGTCGTCGCTGGGGAAAATATGCGGGATTATCTCTGGCGTGTTGCTGTACACTGGAATTATCCGATATAGTATCGTCTTCCCTAAATTCGCCGAGATGCTGCATTCTGGGGAGCAAAACCCGGAAATTCTCATGTTTGCATTTACGGCAGTCAATCTCTATGCCGGAGAATCTGTCGCAGAACATGCCCAATTCATATTTACGGCATTCATGATGCTGTTTTTTGGGATATCGATTCTGCAAACCAAAATATTGCCTGCGTGGCTTTCGTTTGCGAGTTTTCTCATTTTTGTCATTGCAATCGTCGGCAACCTTGAGCATTTTGGATTCAAATTTGCCTTCGTATTCAACAGGCTTTGTCCTCAACTTGCAGCAATATGGTATATTATCGTCGGCGCGTTCTTGATCATCAAACAATATCAAAATCAAACACGCGCTGAAGTAGAGCGCTGAGGCGGCAGAATCAGCGCCAATTTTCGGTAGATATAGGAAAATTCTAAAATTTTTCTACATCGTAAAGATTCTTCTTGACAAATTTTCACACAGCCATAAGAGATGACATAGAGTGATTTTGCGGGGTTGTAGTTCAGTTGGTTAGAACGCCGGCCTGTCACGCCGGAGGTCGCGAGTTCGAGCCTCGTCGACCCCGCCATTTTTTCCTGTATATCAGATCGTTCGATATACAGGATTTTTTATGCTGTACCGGGCGAATAGCTCAGCTGGCTAGAGCATCGGCCTTACAAGCCGGTGGCCACAGGTTCGAATCCTGTTTCGCCCATATCGATGTTGTGCGGGGTTGTAGTTCAGCTGGTTAGAACGCCGGCCTGTCACGCCGGAGGTCGCGAGTTCGAGCCTCGTCGACC
>CAZMEO010000166.1:1831-3087 GCA_964565315.1 uncultured Candidatus Moduliflexus sp.
TGGTTAGAACGCCGGCCTGTCACGCCGGAGGTCGCGAGTTCGAGCCTCGTCGACCCCGCCATCTATTACGGGAGAATGAGCGCGCCTCATTCTCCCGTTTGCGTTTCTCTCCCTCTTCATCTTTTCTATTGACAAAATTCCTCTTGTTCATGCAGACTATTACATGAGATCATTAATTTGCAGGAGTGCGAAATCTCGATTTCGCCTGTCAAATCACTCCTAAAAATCAATGTTCCGGCATACGATGTTTCAATGGCATGACACACTGTTTCCCCAACCCGTACCTGATGCGAACGACTGGTTCGAATGTCTATTTCGATGTTTTAAGCAGGCGGTGTCGCAACAAGACGCATGGCAGCCAAAAAGACGATTATTACGCTCACGACCGATTTCGGGCTGAAAGACCATTTTGTCGGCGTGATCAAAGGGGTTATTTTGAACATCAACCCCGAAGCCGATCTTGTGGATATTACGCATGACATTCCGCCGCATGACGTGCTGCAAGCCGCATTTACCCTGAAACAGGCCTATGCATATTTCCCCTCCGGCACGATTCACGTGGTGGTCGTTGATCCCGGCGTCGGCACGCACCGCAGGGTTCTGGCAGCCTCGTCGGAAAAAGGGTTTTTTCTTGCGCCGGATAATGGGGTCTTGAGCTTTCTCTATGCCGACAATGTCATCAATGAGACGCGCGAAATCACGGCGGATCATTACTGGCTGAAGCCGCGCACCGGCACGTTTGACGGACGCGACATCTTCGCCCCGGTCGCCGCCTGGATGTCGAAAGGCGTCAGCATCTCCGCGCTCGGAGAAACGATCCGCGATGCGATCAAGATCGACATTCCCCAGCCAGCGCTCATTCAGCCAGGCGTCTGGAAATGCAAAATCCTTGCGGTTGACCATTTCGGCAATCTGATCAGCAATCTGACGCGGGAGAACTTTACCGCTTGCGTGGAGCATGGCGAGCAGAAACGGTTTGCGTTCCGCGTTGGCGACCAGACGATCTCGAAGGTGAGCATGTCGTATGCGGAAGGGCAGCCGAATGAAGTGCTGGCGATTTTCGGAAGCGCGGGCTTGATTGAATTTTGCGTGAATCAGGGCAGCGCAGCGGCAGTCACCTCGCTCCAGGCCGGAAAAGATGTGCTTCTGAAAGTGGTGTGACCGACGGAGAGGGGAGTGTTGGAGTGCGTAGTATCGATTTCGTAAAAAGTACACCCTGGTAGCCCCGCCCTACGGGGCGGAATCGCCGTTTCCGC
>CAZMEO010000166.1:3187-7472 GCA_964565315.1 uncultured Candidatus Moduliflexus sp.
TCTGATATTTTATGGAACAACGCTGAAATGTTGACCGTTCATCAACCGGGTTCGTAAGGGAATAACGCCGAGTTTGTTATGAAACATTATCTTATATGGTTGTGCCTTATTGTCGGTTTGCTTCTTGCAGGATGCGCCTCACAGCCGACATCATCGCCGCCGCAAGCTGCCTCGCCGACTCCTGCCGATGAGAAGACGCCGCCCTCTGAACAGGCTGCCACGATTGCGCGATTAGAAAGATTTTTCGGACAAGCGCCTCAACAAGAATCTCAGGAGGCTCCCCGGCAGGCGGAACTGTCGTCTCCCGTTGTCGCCGCGACGCCGACGCCGCTTCAGGGAGTCGCGTTCCAGGCACAGCTTGATCGGACGGAGCGCCAGACGCCGAAACTTCAAGAACCGATCTCGTTCAACAGTGAAGAGACGATTGGCCTGAATTTCGATAATGCCGATATTTATGACGTGACCAAAGTGGTCAGCGAGATTACTGGCAAAAGCTTCATTATTGATCAGAAGGTCAAAGGCACGGTGACGATTTTCACCCAAACGGGCATGACGCCGAATCAGATTTTCGACCTCTATAAAACCGTACTCGATCTGAATGGCATGGAAATCGTGCAAGTCGGCGATTTTTATAAAATCCAGCCGAAAGAGGGGAAACCCGCCAGCCTCGGAAACCTGACCAACCTGCCTGCCGACGATGAAAGCATCGTGACGCAAGTCGTGAAGTTGCGCTATATTCGGGCGGCTGACGCGCAAAAAGCCTTGAAAGAGTTCGTGCCGGAAGGAAAAAAGGTGCTGGTGTATCCTGACGAAGAGCGAGATACCCTGATTATCACCGATAGCGCGGCAAATGTGCGCAAGATATTGGCGGTGCTTGAACAAATTGATGTCAGCGAATACGCCAGTCAGTATTTCCAAATTTTTCCGATCAAACATGCGGATTTAGCCGATTTGGTGCATGATCTGATTCAAATTTTGTCGTTGCGCGAAACCGTTGAAGGAACGACGGAAACAGCGGCTTCGGCGACGCCAGCGCAAGGCGAGGGCGAGCAGCAGGCTCAGCAAACCGCCCAGCAGCCGACAGCGGTTGCTACGCCGGAGGCGGACACGTCGCTTCCGATCAGTCAATTGCTTCGTCCCGGCACGAAAACCCGCATTTATCCGATCCAGCGCTTGAATGCCTTAGCGGTTTCAACGAATCAACCCGACGTGATCAACTTAGTGGAACAATGGGTCTCGATTTTAGATCAACCCAGCGCCGCCGGGACATTCACGGAAGACCCGCATAAGCCGCAGACCTATTTTTACGCCGTGCAATATTCCAAAGCGTCAGAGCTTGCGCCGATTTTAGCGGAATTGTATAATGAAAACTATCAGGCGTCCAACGAAACCACGACAACTCAGCAGCAGAATCAACAAAACCAGCAACAGAATCAGCCGCAAAATCAGGGACAGAACCAGCAGCGATACTTAGATCAGCCTCAAGATCAGCAAGCGACGCAGACCTTGCCGCCTTCTCAGCGATACGGCGACAGTCCGACATTTATTGCGGATAATACCAATAATACGATTATTATCAAGGCGACGCCGCTGCAATATGCTGACATTCAAGAACTGTTGGAAAAATTGGATAAACGTCCGCTTCAGGTCTTGATTGACGTGATTATTGCCGAAGTGCAGTTGAATGATACCGATGTGTTCGGCGTCCAGGGCATGGTGCTTGGCGAAGGGCAATTGACGACTGTCGGAGAGACAAACGCCGTCGAAACAACGACGTCCACCGTCTTTCAAAATGTCATGCCTGAAGGCGCCGAAGGATTTATGTTTGTCGCCGCGGCTCCAGGGCGGTTTTTATCGAAATTACGTGCGTTAGCGACGGAAAACCGGCTCAAAGTCCTTTCAGATCCGCATATCCTCGTGCGGCATAATGAAGAAGCGAGCATCAATGTCGGCGATGAAATCCCGATTTCGGAAACCACCGGAACGGGAGATAACATTCAGACGAATGTGAAGTATCGCCAGACCGGCATCAAATTGAAGGTGCGCCCGATGATTAATAGCCGGGGCGATGTGGTCATGAAAATTGCGCAAGAAGTCAGCGACGTGGGGCAGGAATCGTTCGGCGATACCGGCGCGGCGTCGTTTACGACGCGCAACACTGAGACGTCTGTGGTGACGCAGGATAATCATCCGCTGATTATGGGCGGACTTATTGCGGATCGCAACGTGACCAATCGTCAAGGCGTGCCGCTGTTAAAGGATATTCCTCTTTTTGGAAAACTCTTCCGCTATAACGAACAACAGAATCGGCGCGTCGAATTGATTATTTTAGTCACGCCGCGCGTGATTACCGATCAGGATGAAGGCTGGGTCATGACCGAAAACATCCTGACAGAGCGCATCAAGGATTTGGAAAAATTCTTCAATCGAGAAGAAACGGATACTGATCGCGTGAAACGATATTTAAAAATGCCATTCGAAGGAAATGGCAACACGAAATAGATCGGTGAACTATGAAAATGTTCCTTGTTCAATCCATCTCTGCGGCGCTGCTGCTCGCGGCGAGCGCGTTGCTGCTGACAAGCTGCGGCAAGCCCGGCGGAGACGCCGGAAATAACTATACGCATTCGTATGTGACCGTCACGTCGGTCAATGATAACAAGCCGCTGAAATCCGACGTGCTGACCAAAGGGGCGGGCGTTGACGACATCGTTGTGGTCAAATTCAAAAGCGCGAGCCGTCAGCTTGGCGACGACGAAGAGAACCCGACCGATCCCGATGGCATCTCGGCATTTGACACAATTGTGCTGCATACATATCATGTCGAGCATCAGCGCAGCGACGGCGGCGCGAATCCGCCTGATTTTGTCGCGGGGCTGAATTTGACATTAACGCCGAACAGCGAGGGAGAAGCGAGCATTGTTGTCGCGCGGGCGCTCGATAAACATCGTTCCCCGCT
The DNA here is from genome assembly GCA_964565315.1 of uncultured Candidatus Moduliflexus sp. GTDB lineage: Bacteria > Moduliflexota > Moduliflexia > Moduliflexales > Moduliflexaceae > Moduliflexus. The sequence continues at coordinate 6,147 of CAZMEO010000166.1, forward strand.
GCAAGAATTGCGAGACGACGGACAGATTTTTACCACCTGCGTGATTACATTTTACGGCGAAGACGGCTATGGCAATGATCTCGCGGTGACAGGCTCATTAGCGGTCTTATTTGCAAACTATCCCGATTCGTAAAAATTCTGGCGATAAATCGCCAGGTACGCTAAAGCGCCCTTGATGCCGGGCGACTATTATTATACCAATTGTGGTAAATACGATCATATTTGCCCCGCCGACGTAGAGACGCACGGCCGTGCGTCTCTACGGAATATACGATTTTTAATAAGGAGGGGGAGGACGCGCAAAATTATGACCGGCCTACGTTCGATGTTCTGGTTTATCATGCTGCTCACGTTGATTTCAGCGTTGCTTATCGGCATCATGATGGGTTGCGACGAAAATAAAATTTCGTCGCCGCTCACAGGCCCGGCAGCCGGAAGCGGCCCGGTCGGCGGCGGCGATACGCAAAGCATGAAATTGACTGCCAGCCCTTCCGGCACGATTGCTGTTGTTGGCACAGCAGACGCCAGCGCCAAAGTGACGGCGCGCGTCAGCAATTCGATTGGACAGCCGATGCCGGACGGCACGGCAGTTCATTGGAGCGCCACCGCCGGAACATTGGACGCCGCCACGCAAACCACGAGCAATGGCGCGGCAACCGTCACCGTGACATTTGCAAGCACGTTTTCGGGATGCAGCACCGTCTCGGCGGAATCTGGCGATGCCAGCGGCTCGATTGTGGTCTGCGTCTCGCGAACCGAGCCGACGCCGACGCCGACGCCAACGCCAACGCCATCGAAAGAGATTACTGTTGGAGCAGGCGCTCAAACTCTTGATGATGGAAAATCAACAACTGTTTGGGCTCGTGTCACAACGAATGGCTTGCCGGTAGAAGGCATTCAAGTGATATTCTCTGCCTCTGGCGGTGGGGCGCTAAATAAAAGCGCAGAGATGACAGATAGCGATGGATACGCTCAAGTGACGTTTACTGGAAATAATGATAGCTCAAGCAATATTACAGCGACAATTACCGCCAGAACAGGCGATGGGCGGAGTGGAAGCATTACAGTCATTGTAGAACCAGAAATACCCTAACCAAGAGACCTCACAGGTCTTGGAGACCTGTGAGGTCTCAGGGATGTACTCTTGGTCGCCTTCTACAACACTTCAAGCCCTACGGGCTAAATAATTACCTTTTTGCTTTTATACTAAGGAGGTGTCATTCTTTTTCAGCTATGACAGCGTCAGTAACATGTAAAAAATACGCTCGCGCTGGAGACCTCACAGGTCTTGAAGACCTGTGAGGTCTTCTTCGACGTTATTTTTTC
>CAZMEO010000167.1:0-5605 GCA_964565315.1 uncultured Candidatus Moduliflexus sp.
GATATTCTGGTCACGCCGCGCAAAGACGGCAAAAATACGCCACTCAAGATTTATTCCTATTTGAGAGCCGGCAAGCCGATTGTCGCAACGAATATCTTGACGCATACGCAAGTGCTGAATCCAGAAGTCGCCGTCTTGACCGACAATAATGCGGAAGCGTTCGCGGAAGGAACGTTGAAACTGATTCGCGATCCGGAACTTGGTAAACGGCTGACGGCAAACGCCATGCGGCTCAGCGACGAAAAATACAGCTATGAAGCGTATCTGCAAAAAACGGATCAAGTCTATAAATTTGTGGAACAATCTATCCGAAATGGGGAAGGAAAGAACGCATGAACTCATTTAACTTCACGCCATGTCCGGCAGAATTGACCTGGGAAAACCCTCCGCAAGCCTGGAAAATCGAACAACAGACATTATCCATCACCGCCGGAGCGCAGACCAACTTATTTACCGATCCTGCTGGAACAAGGGAAGAAAATTCCGCGCCGCGAGCGATTTTTCTTCCACCGGATGGCGATTTTTTGTTTAGCGCAAAGGTCGAGGTCGGCTTTCAGTCAACGTTTGACGCGGGCGTTCTGATGATTTATGTCAATGCCGACTACTGGGCAAAACTCTGCTTCGAATATTCGCCGCAGCGCCAGCCGATGGTCGTGTCGGTGATCAATCGCGGCGTCTCTGACGACTGCAATTCTGTTGTCATTGACGGAAATGTCGTCTATCTGCGCATCGCAAAAATCGGCAAAACCTTCGCGTTTCACTATTCTCTTGATGGGCGCTATTGGCATTTTGTCAGATATTTTACGTTTGGCATCGCCGATCCTGTAAAAATCGGTTTTTCCTCGCAAGCGCCGACCGGCGAAGGCTGCACAGCAATGTTTTCTGAGGTCGCCTACACGCAAACCACGCTGAAAGATGCCCGCAATGGCGAATAACCGCAACATGATGAAGAAGGGGAACTATTTAGCCCGTAGGGCTTTGGGTCTTGTAGAACACGATAGCAGACAAGAGTTCTACCGCGTAGCGGTTGCGGCCGTATCGCCTACGGCGAATAGTTGCCTTGTTGTTATCCCCCTTTCTACAACACTACATCGCCTGCGGCGAAACACGGTGAAATAATTGAAAGGGGGAATTATGAAAATTCTTGTCACGGGCGGCGCTGGGTTTATCGGCTCGCATTTCTCGGAATCTGCCCTGAAAGCAGGGCATGAAGTCTTTGTAATTGACGATTTATCCACCGGCAGCATCGAAAATATCGAGCATTTAAAGCCGAATCCGCATTTTCATTATTATTTGGACAGCGTGACCAATCGCCAACTGCTGCGCGAGTTGATTGATAAATGCCACGTCGTCGTCCATCTTGCGGCGGCGGTGGGAGTGCAGTTGATCGTCGAAAGCCCCGTCAATACGATTGAAACGAACATTTACGGCACGGAACTCGTGCTGCAATATGCCAGCATCAAGAAAAAGAAAGTCTTGTTAGCCTCTACATCCGAAGTCTATGGCAAAAGCGCGAAAGAGACGTTTTCCGAAGACGACGATCTCGTGATGGGCGCGACGACGAAAGGGCGCTGGAGTTATGCTTGTTCGAAGGCGATTGACGAATTTTTGGCGATAGCCTATTGGAAAGAACGAAAACTGCCGGTGGTTGTCGTGCGCTTATTTAACACCATTGGGCCGCGCCAGAGCGGACAATATGGCATGGTCGTCCCACGCTTCGTGCGGGCGGCGCTGCGCAACGAACCGATTCATGTCTATGGCACGGGGCAGCAGACGCGCTGCTTCACAAACGTCGCCGATGTGGTGCATGCCTTAAAATTGCTGCTGGGAAATGAACAGGCGGTCGGCGAAATTTTCAATATCGGCGGAACAGAGCAAATCAGCATCGAAGCGTTAGCCCAGAAAATCAAAGCGATGACGAATAGTTCGTCTGAAATTGTGCATGTGCCGTATGATCAGGCGTATGCTGAGGGCTTTGAGGATATGCTGCGCCGGATGCCGGATGTGTCGAAATTACAGCGGTTTGTTGGCTTTGTGCCCAACACGCCGCTTGAGACGATGTTACAGGGAGTGATTGACTGGATTCGCTTGGAGGAACAATATGTCTCATCTGATTGATGGCGTTCAGATAAAACAATTGCGCGTCATTCCCGATGAACGCGGGCGATTGATGGAAATCTTGCGGTGTGACGATGCCTTATTTTTGCAGTTCGGCCAGGTCTATATGACGACCGCCTATCCCGGCGTGGTGAAGGGCTGGCATTATCATAAAGTGCAGACGGACAACATGGCGACGGTGCGCGGGATGATGAAACTCGTGCTGTTCGATGGCCGCGACAATTCGCCGACGCATGGCAAGGTGAATGAATTTTTCTTCGGCGAGCATCAACCGCTTCTGATTAAAATTCCGCCATTTGTGTTTCATGGTTTCAAAGCGATTAGTGACTATGAAGCGATTGTGATCAATATTCCGACCATGCCATACAATTATCAAGAGCCAGATGAATTCCGCGTCCATCCGCATGACAACGATATTCCGTATAAATGGGATCGAAGCGATGGGTAAAGTTGAACAGGGGGACAAAAGCTTGCTTTTGCCGCCCGAATGAGCGAAATCTCATCGTTCTTGACGCGACTTCGTCGCGCTGCCAAAGCAAGCTTTGGCACTCCTAAATAATACCATTGCGGTAAAATTACATCATTTCTTTTCTGGAGAATAGCAAATGAAAGGAATTGTTTTAGCCGGAGGGCTTGGAACGCGGCTGAATCCGCTGACGAAAGTGACGAATAAACATCTGCTGCCAGTGTATGATAAGCCGATGATTTATTATCCGATTCAAACGCTGGTCAATGCGGGAATTCGGGACATCATGGTCGTAACCGGCGGAAATAATGCCGGCGATTTTCTCTGCCTGTTAGGAGATGGACGCGAATTCGGATTAAAGCATGTGCATTACACCTATCAGGAAGGGCATGGCGGCATCGCCGAAGCGCTCGGCCTGACGCGGCATTTCGCAGAAGATGACTCGATCTGCGTTGTGCTTGGCGATAATATTATTGAAAACAATATCGTTGACGCGGTTAAGGCGTTTGAACAACAGCAGCAGGGCGCAAAAATTTTGCTGAAAGAAGTGTCTGATCCGCAGCGGTTCGGCGTGCCGGAGTTGAGCGGCGACCGCATCGTTCGCATTGAAGAAAAACCGGCGCATCCCAAGTCGAATTACGCCGTCATTGGCATCTATCTGTACGATTCGAAGGTCTATGATATTGTTGAGACATTGAAGCCTTCAGGTCGAGGGGAATTGGAAATTACTGATGTGAATAACGCTTATATCGAGCGCGGGCAGATGACGTATGCGGTTCTTGATGGCTGGTGGACGGATGCCGGGACATTCGAATCGCTTCTTCGCGCCAACAATCTTGTGGCGCAGACCGGCGCGAATAAGCTGACCTGAAAAAAATGTCAGACACTTTTCAAGTGTCTGACATTTTCATTTAGCCGCGCCGTTTGACGAATAAAATCAATAATCCGCTGAGAATGCAGGCGATGCCAGTTATGGTGAGCGGCGTAAAACGCTCGCCAAGCACCAATACTCCCAATGTTCCGGCGGTGAGCGGCTCAGCAAGCGTTAATGTGACCGCCGTCGCGACGGGCGTGGTCAATAAGCCCCGCGCAAAGAGGAGGTACGGCGTGGCGGTCGCAATCAGCCCTAAATGCAGCGCGACGAATATGCCGCGAGGCTGCGCCAGCCAGTGCGTGTCGCCCAAAAATAAGACCGGGAGCAGGAGCAGCGCGGCGCATGAACAGATCGCCGCGGTTCCCGCAAGCGACGAACGATTCGAAAGCACGTCTTTGCCGCAAACCGAATAGAGCGCGTATCCGCCGCCCGCTCCAAGTGCGGCAAGAATGCCGAGCGGATCGAGATGCAATTGTCCTCCGGCAGCCACGAAGAGCCCACACCCAAAGACGGCGAACATCGTGGCGACTCCCCAACGCATTCCGGGGCGTTCTTGCAAAAGAAACCAGCCGAGCAATCCGGCAAAAACGGGCGAACTTCCCATTGTGACCAGCGTGCCGATGGCGACGCCGGTTTTCGCGACGCCTGCAAAAAAGCAGAGCTGGTAAATCGCCACGCCGCATGCCGCGAAAAATGTCGCTTTTTTCGGCCAGGGCGGAGCCGCTTGAAATACGTTGAGGCTGAGCGCTAACAGCAGCATCGCGCTGCCGCCGACGAGCATGCGAATCGCGCCAACCACCGCAGGCTGCGCCCCTTCTGGCGCAAACGCTTGCGCCGTGCCGGTCGTTCCCCAGAATACGGAGGCCGCTAAAATATGCCAGTATCCCCGGTCAGTTGAAATTGGTTGTGTTGAAACTGTTGATTGATTCATAAAGTTTTTTGCGACCCCTTGTTCGCGTAGAGAATTTATCATTCAGGATTCCCATATTATCAGGCTGAAATGCGTCAATAAATAATTGTAAAAATTGGCGCGTGTAGAAAAATTTTCAGATGAGATACAAATTCATTGACGGATGTCTGGCGATGTGCATGAATGATACACTTCAACAGCAATCTTACAGGTCTTGAAGACCTGTAAGATTTATAAACGAAAAAAGAAAAGGAGCAGCCATGATAGAAATCGCCGGGAGCAATTATCATGTCACTTATGAACCTGAGACCCAGATCATTTCAATTCGAGGCGTTCTGAGATTATACGGCACTGACGGATATATCGCGTTGAATGACGACGCGCGAAATCGCTCCGCTGCGCCGACACCATCAGCGTCGCAGCCTGTTGCAAGTGGAGGGTATTCCTCGATTATGAAACTCCTGATGGATGTCGTGTATCAACATCCCGCCGACCTGACATTAGATGTTCAAGAATTACAATTTGTGAATAGTTCTGCCATTAACATTCTATCAAAATTCGTGATGCTGGTTGCCGAAGAACAACAGACTCATCTGCGAGTGTTAGGAAATCAAAAACTTTACTGGCAGCCGCAAGTCCTGAATAATTTGAAAACGCTGCTGCCATCAGCCACTATCGTTTTCTGAGCCGTGCAACCGTCCTTTCTCTCATCATTCCCAAATCTCTTGACGAACAAAATTGTTCGTTGGTACGTAAATCATTGCGGCATATCGTTCATTTGCTGTATGATGAGGACGACACGTCTCTGCTCAACCTCAATGAAAAAGTCGGAAAATCATGAACTCGCGCAGCAAAAGATTGACAATTCAGCCGCACACGCTATCGTAAATGTAGAAATATGACACGGTTGGATTCTCTCGAAAAATCATTCCTTTCAGGCGTTGTCCTCCTCATGGTGCGCGTTCCGCATCAGAGGCGTCCAGCGCAAACAACATCATGAATGCTCACGAAAAAATAGACATTCTGACGGTATTGCTGCAAAAATATGCCGGACAAGAGGAAATGTTCGTCGAGCCGGAGAAGGAATCCTCGCGGCAGAAGCTCTTTCGCGAAGATTTGCGCTCCATTGTCTCGGTGGTTTTCGAAGACGACGCCGAACTTCACGCCGATATGTCGGTGGATGCGATGAAAGAAGCGATCAAAAAGACATGGGAACAAACGAAACCGGCAGGATGGT
>CAZMEO010000167.1:5705-7465 GCA_964565315.1 uncultured Candidatus Moduliflexus sp.
ACTTACGCGCCTTCTTGCGGATTCTCCGGAGCAACAGGTTCGGAAGCTTGCGCTTCTTCGCTAACCGGAGCGTCGCCTTCAGCAGCCGTTTCTTGATCTTGAATCGGCCCGCGCACTTCATCTTCGTAGGCTTTGATGCTGAGACCGATGCGGCGGTTGTCTTCATCGAGCTTAATCACTTTGGCCGTGATTTCCTGTCCGATGGTCAACACGTCTTCCGGCTTTTTCACATGCTGCTGAGAAATTTCCGACACGTGCAGCAAGCCTTCCACGCCGTTCGTCAATTCCACGAACGCACCAAAGTCGGTCAAGCGCACAATCTTGCCGGTCACGTTATTGCCGACCGCAATCGACGCGCCGATGCCTTCCCAGGGATTCGGCTGAAGCTGTTTGATGCCGAGCGACAGACGTTCATGTTCCACGTCAATGCTGAGCAGCACCGCCTGCACCTGTTCCCCTTTCTTGAGGATTTCGGACGGATGTTTCACGCGCGTCGTCCAGGACATGTCAGAGATATGCACAAGGCCGTCAATCCCTTCAGCTAATTCGATGAACGCGCCGAAGTCGGTCAGGTTGCGGACGATACCGGTCACGATGCTGCCTGGAGGATATTTTTCCGCCACAACCGCCCACGGATTCGACTCGATCTGTTTCAGGCCGAGCGAAATGCGGCGATTTTGCTTGTCGAGGTCTAACACAATCGCTTCCACCATGTCGTTCAACGACACGACTTTCGACGGATGTTTGACTCGTTTCGTCCAGGACATTTCGGAAATGTGAACAAGCCCTTCCACGCCGGTTTCCAGTTCGATAAAGGCGCCGTAATCGGTGATGCTGACGACTTTGCCTTTGACCCGCGTGCCGCTCTGATATTTCTGTTCAGCGGTCGCCCATGGGTCCTCGGATTTCTGTTTCAGGCCGAGCGAGACTTTTTCATGCTCTTTATCGTATTGCAGCACGATGACTTCGATCTCGTCGCCAAGCTGGAACAATTCGGAGGGATGATTGACGCGGCCCCACGAAATATCCGTGATGTGCAGCAAGCCGTCAATCCCGCCGAGATCAACAAAGACGCCGTAATCGGTGATATTTTTGACGATGCCTTTGATGATTTTGCCTTCTGCGAGATTTTCCAGCGTTTCCTGACGCGCCGATTCGCGCTCCTGTTCCAGGATTGAACGGCGTGACAACACGATATTTCCGCGCCGCCGGTTCAATTTGATGATTTTGGTGCGAATCGTCTGGCCAATCAGGCTTTCCAGATTGCGAATCGGGCGCAAATCCACCTGAGAGCCAGGCAGGAACGCTTTAACGCCGATGTCCACCGACAGGCCGCCTTTAATGCGTTCGCAGACTTTGCCTTCCACCACGCGCTCCTCTTCGAAGGATTTCGTGATGTCTTCCCAGATTTGGATGCGGTCGGCTTTCTCTTTCGAGAGCACGACTAAGCCGTTTTCGTCTTCCGTGCTTTCAAGAAACACATCCACCTCATCCCCAATATGCACTTCGATTGGCTCGCCGTTCGCATTTTTGAACTCGCGCAGCGAAATGGTTCCTTCGGATTTGTACCCGATGTCAATCAGCGCGTCGCTGTCATGAATCTGGACAATCGTCCCTCTGACAATCCGGCCTTCTTCGACATTCTGAAAGGAACGTTCTAAGAGTTTGGCCACTTCCGGGTCATTAAATGTTTCCGCGGATTCCAACTCTTCTTGTGATAATGTAACTTGTTCTGCTGACATGAATAATGTCCTCCTGAT
>CAZMEO010000168.1:0-7422 GCA_964565315.1 uncultured Candidatus Moduliflexus sp.
AAACTATGCAATTAGCAAAATTTTCGATAACACATAAAGTTACGATCAGCATGATCTATATTCTGGTGGTGGGGTTCGGCATCTTCGGCCTGACTCAACTCAAGTTAGCGCTCTTCCCGGATTTGAACATGCCGATGATTATGATTAACACCAGCTATACCGGCGTCGGCCCTGAAGAAATCGAGGAATTGATTACCCGTCCGATTGAGGAGGCTGTTGCGGCGACCGAAAACGTGGATACCGTCTCCTCGTCATCGCAGGAAGGGGCTTCGCAGGTGACGTTGGAGTTCGACTGGGGCACGGACATGGATCAGGCCGAAATTGACGTGCGCAATAAACTTGATGGGATTGAGGCGCGCTTGCCGGATGATGCCGACGCGCCGGTGGTCATGGCATTTAATGCCTCGATGATGCCGATTCTGGTCATGTCGGTATCATCGCCGACGTTAGGCGCGGCGGATTTGCGGAATCTGAGCGAAGATAAAATCGAGCCGCTGTTAGAGCGCGTGAACGGCGTGGCGTCGGTCTCGACAATGGGCGGGTTAGCGCGGCAGATCAACGTCAACCTGAATCCGATTTTGTTGGCGTCATACAAATTATCGGCGCAGGATGTGGTAAGCGCCTTGCAAAAGGGCGGGCAGCTCTATCCCGCTGGCACGATTTCCACCAGCACGCGCAAATTCAATCTGCGCGTGTACAGCGAATATCGCTCCTTAACGCAGGTCGAGAATACCATCCTGACGCAGCAGGGCGGCGCGCCGGTGCGCCTGAAAGATGTCGCGACGGTTGAAGACGGCTATGAAGAACTCACCTCGGATGTCCGCGTGAATGGCGGGCAGGGAATTATTCTGCTCGTGTACAAACAATCGGACGCCAACACGCTCTCAGCGGCGAAGAGCGTGAAAAACGCCATGCCGGAAATTCTCGCCTCGCTCCCAACCGGCACGGATGCCGCGTTTATCATGGATCAATCCACGTCGATCGAAAGCTCGATCAGCAACCTGTACGATACAGGCATTCAGGCGCTTGTGCTGACGATTGTCGTGATTTACATCTTTCTGCTGAACTGGCGCGGCAGCCTGATTATGTCCGTCTCCATGCCGATTTCGGTCGTCGCGACGTTTGGCTTGCTGATGTTGGCGGATATTACGCTCAATATTGTTTCAATGGCCGGGTTAGCCCTGGCTATCGGCATGTTGGTGGATAACTCCGTCGTCGTGCTGGAAAATATCTTCCGGCATCGGGCGATGGGCAAGCCGATGGCGGAAGCGGCGGATATTGGGACGAGCGAAGTCGGCATGGCGATCATGGCTTCGACGCTGACCACCGTCGTCGTCTTCGTGCCGGTGTTGTTCGTGCCGGGCATGAGCGGCGAATTGATCCGCGACATGGTGTTGACGATTTCCTTCAGTTTAGGCGTTTCGATTGTGGTGGCGCTGACGTTGGTGCCGGTGATGGCCGTGAAATTGTTAGGACAATACGACGAAAAACGCGAAAAAGAACATCGTTGGATGTTCAAGCGAGTTATTGATGGAACAATTTCTGGAATAACCCGGCTTTATCAAAAGACATCAGGCTGGACAATTCGCCACAAAGCCCTGACGCTGTTTGTCGTGATCGCGATGTTTTTCGGATCATTTTCTCTGGTTTCGTCAATCGGAGGCGAGTTTATTTCCGGCATGGATCAAAGCTCGATCAGCGTGACGCTGCAACACGCCGCGGGCGTGCCATTAACGACGCTGCGGCAAACCGCGCTGCAATTAGAGCAAATTATCAAAGAGGTTGTGCCGGAAGCGGAATCGAGCTATATCAGTTTCGGCTCAAGCTCAGGGCCAAGGTCGTCAGGCGCGAGCAGCATTTCGGTCAATATCAAATTACCCGACAAAAAGCAGCGCACGCGCGGCGATTTAGAAATCTCCGATGCTTTGCGCACGCGGCTTGAGCCGCTTCCCGGCGTGACGTATGCCATCGGGCAAAATCGCGGGCCGACTTCCGGCGGCAGCGCGATTGAACTGAATATCAGAGGGCATGATCTTGACATGCTGCAAGCGCTGGCCGAGCAGTTTAAAGCGCAGATGCAGAAGCTCTCCGGCTTAGTGGATGTTGAATCGAAAATCAAAGAAAGCGTGCCGCAGATGCAAGTGCAATTGAATCAGGATGTGTTGAACGATTTTATGCTCTCTGATACTACCGTCGCGCAGATTATTTCAACGGCGATGGCCGGATCAACCGCCGGGAAATATCGGGAAAGCGGCGACGAATACAATATTAACGTGCAATTAGCGCCCGCCTACCGCCAGGATCGCGAGGCATTGGGCGAAGTGCTGATTCCGGTGAATAACGGCGCGTCGCTCGTGCCGCTGAGTCAGTTGGGCACGATTGAAGAAACGCGAGCGACGCCGACGATTTACCGGGACAATCAGGAACGTTACGCGGCGGTGACGTGCAATCTTTCCGGCATCGATGTCGCGAGCGCCCGCAAGCAGGTTGAGGCGATGATCGCGGCCACGCCGCTTCCGGCGAACATCACCGTCGAAATCGGCGGCGAGGCGGAAGACCAGCAGAAATCCGTCATCTATTACGGCATCGCCTTTCTCGTGTCCATCGCCCTGGTGTATATGGTCATGGCGTCGCAATTCGAATCGCTGGTTGACCCGTTTATCGTGATGTTTACCATTCCGCTCTGCGCGATGGGCGTCATCGGCATTTTGTATCTCACCAATACGCCGATGGGCGTCATGGCGCTGATCGGCGTGGTGATGCTGGTGGGCATCGCGGTCAACAACGGTATCGTGTTAGTGGATTACATCAATCAATTACGCGCCACCGGCATGGAACTGTATCGCGCGGTGGAAGCGGCTGGCGCTGACCGGATGCGCCCCGTGTTGATGACGGCGGGGACGACGATTTTAGGCATGGTGCCATTAGCGCTGGAAATCGGTTCCGGCTCGGAACTCTGGGCGCCGTTAGGGCGCGTCGTCATCGGCGGCTTAACCACGACCACATTTCTGACGCTCTACGTGATTCCGATTCTGTACATTGTGTTTGAGCGCATCGGAGAGCGAGTGCGAGAGATGTTCCACCGCCGGACGGTTGCGGAAGCCACCGTTGCTGTCGAGGCCTGAGCCGATCTTGCCGAAATCATTCCCGGCAGAAACCCTTTGAATATGCGTGCTTTGAGGAACTTTTCGACGGTATGCGTCGTCTCCACCTAAAAGGCGCGAAAAAAGGAACGGCCTTTTTTAGAAGAAGATTTTTGAAATGAAACTATCGAACTTTATGCCAAAGGAGACGACTCATGCAAAGTATCGGAATTATCGTAAAAACAGCATCATTCATGATCTCAGTGGATTCGTTTAAATGCAGAACATATTGGACGCTCAAACAGACCTGGCAGGAAAATAGTCCAGAAATCGAGCGCCTGGAGACGACCATGCGCGAATGTTCCCAATGCTTTCCTTCAGGAGGGACAGTGGTGCTGAATACGGCTGATCTGCGCATTATGCGGCCCAAGACAGCCGTTGAATTTTTACAATTGTTCCATACATTTCTTCACAATCACGAGGTTCAAGCGCTCGCGCATGTGGGCGATCCGCATAATATCGTACTGAAGATGCAATTTCAGCGCGTTTTAAGAGAATTAGACAACGCAGACGAATTGCTGCACAAAAGTTTTTTAAAAACCGAGGAGGCTGAAGAGTGGCTTGATCTGATGGTCATGCCGCGCAGCAGAAAAATCATCCCGCAAGGGTTCGTTGGGCTTAGAGCGATGAGCATACCAAATTGATGAGTATCTGCGACGGCGTCTTCTACTACAGTGTTCTGTAAATTCTTCGTACCGCTGTCCTCGTCGGCATGGCAAACCGACCTGTTTGAAACGCCGACGTGGACGTCGGCGGTACGAAGCGCCAGTAAACGTTACGACATCCGTGTAGTACTTGTTGCGCCGCCGAAGCTTGCTGCTCTAAGCGAAATGGAACTAAGAGAAACAGAATGAATCAACAACATTCCAAATTACACCTACTTGAAGCCACGCCAGTTCCGCAAGCCATTATGAAATTAGCCATTCCAACGATGCTCGGCATGTTGGTGCAGGTGTTTTATAACATGACCGACACATTTTTCGTCGGGCGCTTGAATGATGCCAATCAGGTGGCGGCAGTCGCGATTACCATGCCGATTTTTATGATTACCATGGCGTTAAGCGGCATTTTCGGCAACGGCGGCGCGTCGTATCTGTCGCGTCTGCTGGGCAGCAAAGAGCATGACCGCGCCAAACAGACGCTTTCAACCGCCTGGCTCGCGGGAACAATCCTCAGCGTTGTCGTGATGATCGCCGGGTTTTACTGGATGCCTGCGATCCTCTCTGTCTCCGGCGCAAGCGCGCAAACCTACCCGTTTGCCGCCGCGTATCTCCGCATTATTCTGGCTGGAAATGTGCTGATCATGTTGAATTTTGCGGCGGCGCAACTGCTTCGCGCCGAGGGCGCGGCGAAAGAGGCGATGTTCGGCATGGCGATTGGCACGGTCGCCAATATCCTCTTAGACCCGCTGTTTATTTTCACCTTTCATCAGGGCGTCGCGGGGGCGGCTCTCGCCACTGTCATCGGCAACGGGCTGGCATTAGCCTATTATCTGAGCTTTTATTTCCGTCGCAAAAGTCTGATTCCGCTGACACTCGCAGGCGTGACATTCGATTGGACGATGTATCGGGAAATTTTCAAAATCGGCATCCCCGCCTCAATCAATCATCTGCTGATGAGCTGCTCGCAGATTTTCATGAATTACATGGCCGCCAAATATGGCGACGCGGTGGTCGCAGCCTTCGGCATTGACATGCGCATCTTCACGATGCCGATCATGCTGTGCGTCGGCCTGGCAATCGGCGCGCAGCCGCTCTTCGGCTATAGTTACGGCGCGAAGAATCTGCCGCGCCTGAAAGACGCCATCAAAACAGCCATCGGCATGGCGACAGGCATCACGCTGATCTTTACCGCCCTGTTTGCGCTGTTTCCGGCCACCTTCGTCACCACGTTCATCAATGACAGCGGCGTCATCACGCTTGGCGTCAGAATCCTTCGCGCCATGACGTTCGGCTTGCCGTTTATCGGCGTGCAGATGGTGCTGATGAATGCGATGCAGGCGATGGGGAAAGGGATGCCCGCGTTGATTATCTCGCTCTCGCGGCAAGGCATTGTCTTTGTCCCGGCGTTGATTATTCTGAATGCGCTGTTCGGTTTTTCCGGCTTTATTTATGCCATGCCCGCCGCCGATATGCTCAGCGCCGTCCTGTCGGTCGCGCTTTTTTTCCGCGCCATTGCCCATGCCGAACGCGCGGAACAAGCGGAGACCTGGCAGGAAACCACGCCGTCCGCCATCGTCTCATAGAAAAATGGCCGCCGTCATGGCAGGATGGCATTCCCGCCCTGTCCCGCCGATGAATCGGCTGGTTATTGGCGGCGTCTAAAAATACGCTTCATCAAGCAGTTTCCGTCGCAGCGCCACCGTATCAGCCTGCACAAAATGTCCCATGCAGCCGAATACCGCGCATTTTAACTGCGCGAGCGTCACGCGCCGCTGACGCCAGCGCCGCCGTTCTTGTGTAATAAACCGCTGAAACCGCAGGATCGCGGCGCGAGGTATCACAACAGCGCGGGGCAGCGCGCGATAACCGAAACAGGGAAATCCATCCTTTACGCGAAACAGCGTCGCGCCGTTTGGCTTCAACACGAGCCGCAATCTTTGCAAAAAGCACTCGATCCGTTGTTTCATCTCCCACAGTTGCCCTTTATCGTCGCCAAACAGCAGAAAATCATCCACATAGCGCAGATACCCGCGCAGGCAGAGCGTCTCTTTGACAAAATGATCGAGCGGAGACAAATAGAGATTCGCGAAAAATTGCGAGGTCTGATTGCCGATTGGCAAGCCGCGCTGTCGTTCGAACGGCGCAAAGAGGTCGTCGCCGGGGAAATAACGAACTGCCGGTTCTTGCGGATTGCTGGAATCGAGAATCGTATCAGCGAGCCAGAGCGTGTCGCGGCATTTGATTTTGCGCCGGATGAGCATTTTCAGAATCTCATGGTCTATGCTGGGGAAATATCTGCGAATATCGCATTTGAGGAGATATTGGAATGTTCGGGCGAATGCCTGCGCCCGCCTGACCGCCTGATGCTGGCCTTTGCCGACACGATTGGAATACAAATCGAAGATAAAGGTCGGCTCGAAGATCGGCTCAAGCACGTTGCAGAGGGCGTGATGCGCCACCCGATCCCGAAACGGCGCGGCGGAAATCAGACGCGGTTTGCGGTCATAGACGTAAAACGTGCGATATGCGCCGGGCTGATACGCATGGCGCTGCAATTCATCCTGCAACCGCAGCAACTCATCTTCGGCATTCACGATAAACCGCGCGGCGTCGGGGCGAAAACGTTTGCCGCGAATCGCTTTGCGATAGGCGAGATACAGATTCTCAAAGGAAACGAGATGATCCCAGAGTTGACCGATGCGTTTCATAAAAAAACCAGCCCTGTCAGGGTTCAAAACCCTGACAGGGCTGACGTTGGTACGGGGCGAGACGTTCGGCGCGAACGCCTACCAGCCTCTCCCCGGCGCTTCCGTTCTTGCGGCATGGCCGGGCACCGGCCAAACCCGCGACAGCGATGCATGTATCTTCCACCGCATGGGGCGGCAATCCGTGAATCGCCGCCATTCTGGCGTAGAAAGAGACTGAACGCAAGCCAGAACCCACCAACACCACGCGAAAGCCGTTGTTGTTGTTCCTGTTGTCTTGCCTGTTGTTCCTGTTACGAAAGGCGCAACGTCTCATCGCTGCCCCGTAGGAACATTCTCGCGGACGCGGCGGCTGGTGTCAAGGCTTTTTATCCAGCCGCCGAGCAAGCGCCCGACTTCGCCCGCTTCTTTCACGAGAAATTTGTATTGATCGAAACTGACGTAACGCAATTCTAATGCTAATCGGAAATAATGCTTCAATCGTTGCAATCGTACATCCGCTTGCTGTAACAGGGCGATCTGGCGCTCTTTAATGGTGGCGGCTTCGCCGATCAATTCGTAAAAATCGAAGAGCGCATCGTTGATCCGTTTCGCCAAAAAGAAGCGCTGCGTTTTCGGAAATTTTTCCGTGTGCCCGATGACCCATTTCAAGAGATCAAACGTTTTGACAAAAATCGGCGACTCTTTCATACGAAAAAAATTTTTCGACAGGGGGAAGTCTCCCCCTGTACCCCCTCAGAATTCAGAACCCAGCATTTCAGCATTCAGGACAATGATACTGAACGCAAGCCAGAACCCACCAACACCACGCGAAAGCCGTTGAAGTTGCCCCAGTTGTCCCGCCAGTAGTCCCAGTCACGAAAGGCGCAACGAATATCTTCAACAGAATTCCAATACGCGCCGCCACGTCGT
>CAZMEO010000169.1:0-7398 GCA_964565315.1 uncultured Candidatus Moduliflexus sp.
TTATCATTGAGTCATTGCTCTATTTATGGGAATATCGGATGTATGCAACAATATAACAACAGGGTGCGGTGGGGAATCGCCACGAAATTATTTCTGCTCAATTTTTTAGTCATGATGGTTTTGGGGGGAATTTTAGTGATCGTCTTTCTCTCGTTTCAGCGGATTGAGCGTTCTGTTACGACTGTCTTAGATCGCAACGTTTCAAATATTATTGAAAATGCGCACTCTTCTCAGAAGTTGACCGCCGTATTTACCGACCTCGTGACCTCTCTTTTTTATGAACAAGATGGGGCAGACGCTGCGCAATTTCAGACGTTAAAAACTCATATTAATGAGCTTGCCCTGCAAAATGACAGCACGAGCGTCCAGATTGGATTGGCTGATTTTACCGAGACATTAGCGAAATTAATCCAGGAATCCGCGAAGCTGAAACGTATTCCCAAAGAATTGACGATGCTGGAAAATGATGTCATTTTTAATTTTGAGATATTGGAGGATATTATTCAAGAACAGCTTGACACTGCGGAAACCCAACAAGATAACACGCTATTTATGCATCTCAAAGAATTGCAGGCGATGCCGACTGGTTATCGAAATACGTTTCTGCAAATCATGATGCAAGTCAATGAGCTGCGGCAGCATCTCTTGACGGCAGAAGAGATGCAAACGCTTCAACAAGCGATTGACTACCTGTTGCTCCGCTTTCAGACGCTGCGCACAACACTCGCCAGGATTTCCGAACAAGGAGAACTATTATATTCGATAGTCACTCAGTATAAGGAAAAAATACAGAATTTTTATGACGCGCAGGTCGCTTTTCAACAGCAGCTTGCCAACGTAAATGAAAAAAAACAGAACGTCTTGCAGGCATTAGATGCCGATGATGCCGATATTAGCGCGTCTGCCAAAACAATTCAACTTGATATGCGCGAGAAAATTTATGTCTCCAAACGCATGATCACAAGTCTGGTCGGCGTGATTTTAATCACCTTAATGCTGACAACCTATTTTGCGATGCGCATGGTCAGGCCAATCGTAAAATTAGCGCAGGCTGCCCGCCAAATCGCTGTCGGAGATTTAAATATTCACGTAGATGCGAAGCATGCTCATGATGAAATCGGACAATTGATGACGGAATTCAGCAACATGACGCGGTATATGCAGGAGATGGCAGCGGTTGCCGCCAGCATCGCGCAAGGAAATCTGCGCCAGGAGATCACGCCGCGCACGAAAGCGGATGTATTGGGGCAGGCGTTCGCTCAGATGACGCAATACTTGCAAGAGATTGCCAGAGTGGCGATGCGATTTGGCGACGGCGATCTGCGTCAGGAAATTGTTCCACGCACGGGAGATGATGTCATGGGCTATGCGTTCAGCCAGTTGAAGACCATTCGCCAGACGATGATGGAAATCGTGAGCGGAACGGCGCAACTCAGGCAGGCTGCCGAACATTTGCTGGATATTAGCGCTCAGATGGCTGCCGGCTCAGAACAAACCTCTCAGCAAGTCCAGATTGTGTCATCGAATAGTCAAGACATCAGCCAAAACATTACCACCATTTCAAGCGCGGTTGAAGAATTTGCGGCCAATGCCCACGAAATTTCCAATACGGTGAATAACGTGACGCAGATTATCGCGCAGGCCGTGAGCGCGACCTCGGAAGCCAACGAAAAAATTGCCCGATTAGCCACGAATTCGCAGGAAATCGGAGACATCGTGAAAATGATTGCCGCCATTACCCGGCAAACGAATTTATTAGCGCTGAACGCGACGATTGAAGCCGCTCGCGTTGGCGAATCCGGGAAAGGGTTTGCGGTCGTGGCGCATGAAGTGAAAGAATTAGCGCGGGAAACGGCCCTGTTCGCCGATGACATTACGCAACGCATCGAGACCATTCAACATAATACGCAAGAAGCGACCATCGCCGTAACTCACGGCGCTCAGATTATTCAAGAGATTCACAAATTCGCCCATACCATCGATGTTGCCGTAGGGGAACAAAGCCACACCGCCAACGAAATCGCTCGCAACATTGCAGATGCGGCTCATGGAAGCGCAGAAATCACGCATGCGATCAGCGAAGTCGCGATGACGGCGCAATCAGCGTCAAATCATGCCAGCAATGTCAATGAGGCCGCGGACACGCTTTCGCATGTCGCCAAAGAATTACGCTCGCAAGTTGAAAAATTTTCGATTTGATTGAGGTCTCTGTACCACTGTTTATCAATTCAATATGACGTGAGCTTGAATGCCGGCATATTCTTGTTCAGTTTGCAAGTTGCTTGCGTAATTCCTCTTTTACAGCATCATTGACCTCAGTGACAGGGATTTTGATGATGCGAGCGTTGTCTTGTTGTTCAGTTTCTTTATTGGTAAGCCAGGCATAAAATACACGATTCTGTTTTACATCAACAACAATCAGCAAGGCCGGAATATTCGAATGCGCTAAACGTTGATATAATCTCGTTTCGAGCGGAAATCTTGAAGGAACAGGGCGATCTGTTGCCTTGACTTCAACAGCATAGTTGTTAATGCCGCCATGAAGATTTGGGAAACCAATAAAAAAATCATACCCTAAATCAGATGTTGGTTTCGCGACAAAAGACGGGTTCAGATCTTGAAGAAATAGTTCCGCAAGAAGCTCGCCTCTATGTCCAATGATGCTTGTGTCAGATTGTTTGTGATTCATGCGAATACCGAAGAGAGAGGTTTATGGCCAGTTGTTGCCCAATAATGACGAACCTCGTCATGTAATTTTTGGAGATTCGCATTCGTAAGTTCATGCGTTAATGGAATTCGAGTAATGGCTTTTACCGGAATGCCTGTATGAACAGATCGGACAAACACTCTTTTTGATGGTTCATGAACTCCAAAAATATATGTTGGCCCCGGAATCTGCAAAAGTTGCTCAATATCCTGCTTCTTGGTCGAGATGCTCAAATTTTTTGAACGAATTGACAAGGTTGATGTTGTCGTTTTCGTTTGAATAAAGAAATAGAGCCGTTTTTCTGGAATTGCCGTGAGTTCGACATAAAAGTCAATCGCAGGCCATTTATCTCCGAGAAATCCTGGACGAAAAAGCGGTCTGGGAAATGCTTGATAGTTTGTCAAACACAACTCTACGATTTTCTCTCCGCGAAATCCGGTAATATCCCTTAGTTCACTGCTCATTGAATTTTTTCGAGGCTAACGATAGGTATTATCAAAAGTTATAACGTTATGATGTATAAATATACTAAACTTTTAGCGTCCAAATAAGGATGTTGTCAACAAAATCCTCTACAAAAAACAGGCAAAATCCTGGTCGGAATCGCTGATCGGAATGGCGATCATGGTATTGGACGAAACGCCGATCAGCCGGTTCAATTCGACATTGGCTTTCAAGGCGGCCTGTTCATCAGGGTATTCGACGATAATCATAGCGTCGTAACTTCCTAACAATTCATAGCCAGCCACAAACGCGCCGCCGACCCGTTTTATTGCTTCTTTGACCGCGACCGTGCGGTTGGCCGCCACACCCTTAATTCCTTCCTCGCCATATCGTAACATCGTGACAAACGTTGCCATATAACTATTTGCGTACCGCCGAACAGCCTTGTTCGGCGAGCGCCGGAAGTCGCTCCTCTCTTTCGCCTGTGACAGGTGAACAATGAATTTCAGACATGTTCGACGGACAAGGCTATCCGCCAGTACGTAAATCGGTACGTAAAAATACAAGGGATGTCAAGGAAAAAGTTTGCGATCCACGCTTGCGACATGCCGATACGTGTCATTTCTTCCCAATAGATGCCCAATGAATGATAATATTTTTAAAAAAGTGAAGAATTTTATTGCAAAAATTACCCAATATATCATCAATAGTTACTCAAAAGTTTTCTGAAATGCAAGCATTTTTATAAAACATTCAAAGGGTGCAGAGGGGGAATTCATTATGGAATTAGGATTAGCTGGAAAAGTGGCAATTATCACAGGCGGCGCAGGCGGATTCGGCGCGGCGATTGCCGAGGAATATGCGCGGGAAGGCGTCAATTTAGTCATCGCCGACATCGCGATTGAGCCTGCGCAGAAATTGGCGGATGGATTGGCGCAGAAATACGGCGTCAAGGCGATTGCCACACAGACGAACGTCACGCAGAAATCCTCGGTGCAGGAGATGGCAGACGCCACAATTCGCGCGTTCGGGCGAATTGACATTCTCGTCAATAACGCCGGATTGATTAAACGGCGCAACGTGATGGATATTGACGACGCCTTCTGGGAACAGATGATGACGATTAACCTGCGCGGCGCGATTTACGCCTCGCAAGCCTGCATTCCGTACATGGCCGATCCGCAGTATGGCGGGCAGAGTTTCGGGCGCATCATCATGATGAGTTCCAGTTCCGCCGACCACGCCAGCGCGGGGATGGCCTTATACAGCACCACGAAAGTCGGCCTCGAAATGCTTGGACAGGCGATTTCCAAAGAACACGGCCATCAGAACGTCTTCGCGATGTTCCCGCGTTTCGGCATCGCGCCGACTGCTGGCTGGGATTTTGTCTCGTATGCCAAAAGCCTCGGTTTAACGTATAATCCGAACGTTCCCGACGACGCCCGCCGCGTGGTCACGGAATATTATTCGAAACAATTACCGCTTGGGCGCGTCGGCACGCCGGAAGAAGTCGCGAAACTCGTCGTGTTGTGCAGCGCGTCGGTCATGGATTCCATGATCAATCAATCACTGAACGCCTGGTGGGGGAGAGGATAACATCATGAAAACAACCGCATTACGCATTTACGGCGCAGAAGATTTACGTTTGGAAACGTTCGAACTGCCGCCGATCAAAGAGGATGAAATCCTCGTCCATATTATATCGAATAGCATCTGCATGTCGTGCCATAAAGCCGCGAAACAGGGGACGAAACACAAACGGATTCCCAAAGACATCGCCGAACATCCGACGCTGTTGGGACATGAATTTTCAGGAAAAATCGTCGAAGTCGGCGCAAAAAACAAAGGGCAATGGGAAGTCGGCCAATTATTCGGCATTCAGCCCGCCACCAATTACCCCGGCGGCCCGGTCGGCGTGCTGTCCGCGCCTGGCTATTCCTACCGCTACATCGGCGGCAACGCGACCTACGCGATCATTCCCCGCGACGTATTGGAAATGAATTGCCTGCTGCCATACTCTGGCGACGCCTTTTTTAAAGCCTCGCTCGCCGAACCGATGTCCTGCATTATCGGCGCGATGCGGGCGAATTATCATGTCGCGCCCGGCTCATATCAGCATGAGATGGGCATCATTGAAGGCGGCAATATGGCGATTCTCGCGGGCTGCGGCCCGATGGGCTTGGGGCTGATTGACTACACGCTGCACGGCCCGCGCCAGCCGAAAATGCTGATTGTCACGGACATTGACGACGCCCGCATCAATCGCGTCAAAGAACTTTACCCGGCGGAACATGCCAAAAGCTGCGGCGTGGAACTGGTTTTTATCAACACCAAAGAGGTTGACCTTGCGCAGCGCGTCTCGGAATTGACGAACGGGAAAATGGTGGACGACGCCTTTGTTTTTGCGCCGATTCCGGCAGTATTTGAGCAAGCTCAGCGCATTCTCGGCTTCGAAGGCACGTTGAATTTCTTCGCTGGCCCGACTGACACGACGCTCTCCGCGAAATTGAATATTTACGATGTGCATTACAATTACCATAAAGTCATGGGAACGTCCGGCGGCAACACCGAAGATATGCGGATCGCGTTGGAATTGATGTCAGCGGGCAAAATCAATCCGGCGGCGATGGTGACGCATATCGGCGGCCTCACGGCGGCGGCGCAAACCACGCTGCATCTGCCGGAAATTCCGGGCGGGAAAAAGCTGCTCTACACCGAATTCGACATGCCGCTCGTGGCGATTGACGACCTTGAACGGCTCGGCAAAGAAACCTCCGGCGTCTTGGGCGATCTCTATCGCGGCCTTGCCCCGATTGTCGCGCAGCATAAAGGCTTATGGTCAACCGACGCGGAACATTTCCTGCTCGGTTTCCGCGACAAATTAGCCTGCTCGGAGTGCTTGTAAACAATTGAATTCAACGCAAAAGGCGCAAGAGCCGCAAAAGTCGCAAACGCTGAAAATATCTATGCGTTTGCGGCTCTCACGCCTTTTGCGTCGTTTGCGTTAAAGGTTGAAAAATTATGTCTGCCGGAAACACGATTAAAACGATTTTTGGAGCGCTGCCGGATCAAGACACATTGCGCCGCCAGACGTATCCCGCGCCGTATGCAAACACCAACGCGCATGTCCATCTTCCGCCGAATTTCGGCTCGATCAGCAGCGTGGATGAGGCCATTGAAAAAGCGAAACGCGAGCAGATCGCGGTGCTTGGCGCGAGCAATTATTATGATTACACAATTTACACGCCATTTGCTCACGCGGCGGTCAAGGCCGGAATCACGCCGGTGTTCGGCATTGAAGTCTTGACGATGGACGACGACCTGCGGCAGAAAAATATCTTAGTGAACGACCCGAAAAATCCGGGCAAATTTTATATCTGCGGCAAAGGCTTGACGACGTTTGACGCGATTGACGAGGCGGCGCTGCCGATTTGGAAGCGCATTCGCGAAGGCGATACGCAGCGCATCGAAGAAATGATCGCGAACATCAACGCGATTCCGCTGCTGAAAGAACGCGGCGTCTGCCTGAGTTATCAGGAAATTGCCAGAAACATCGCGACGCTGAAGCAGGTGCCGGTGGAAACGGTCTTCTTGCAGGAACGCCATTTGGCGCATGCGGTGCAGCAGGCGCTTTTCGCGAGCGTGGCTGAGGCGGAACGACGCGCATTTTTGCAAAAACTGTATCAAACCGACGGCGCAGTCGAAACGCAGGACGTGGTCAAAGCGCAGAACGATATTCGCACCTATCTCTTCAAACAGGGAAAAGCGGCCTATGCCGACGAGCGTTATATCAGTCCGCAAGAAGCGGCGCAATTGATTCTCGGCCTCGGCGGGTATGTGTCGTATCCGATTTTGATTGACGGCGTACCGACGCTTTCACCGTTCGAAGCGACGCCGGACGCATTGGCGGAGCATCTGCTTGCCCGTCAGATCGGCGCGGCGGAGTTTATTCCCACCCGCAACGATCCGAACACGCTGACTATGTTCGTGAAACGGCTGCGAGAGTATGCGCTCCCCATCGGCGCAGGCACGGAGCATAACGACGCGGTCTGGATTCCGCTGCTGCCGACCTGCCGCAAAAGCGTGCCACTATCTGAGGAATTGCAGAAGGTCTTCTGGGAAGGGGCTTGCGTGGCGGCGGCGCATCAATATCTGTGCGCTAAAGGCCAGCCCGGTTTCAGATTCTTCGCGGACAAAGCCGAACGCGAAGCTCAGATTCGCGACTTCGCCGCCCTCGGCGCGTCCGT
>CAZMEO010000170.1:0-3469 GCA_964565315.1 uncultured Candidatus Moduliflexus sp.
GGGCGCTTTCCCCGTTTCTCAAGCTCTTCGGGCTGAATGGGTTTCTGATGCTGAATGTCGCGCTGTTTTTTCTCTGCATTCTGCTGGGCTGGCTCTATCTGCGCCAATACGCGTCGTCGCCTCTGGCAATGGCGTGTTCAATGGTCTTCTTTGGGTTAAGCGCCAGCGCGGTCTATATGGTCTGGCTTACGCCGGAAATTTTGACGATGTTCTGCGTCACGCTTGGGCTGTTTTTGTGGCTCTATCAGCATGAAGCGCCGCGAACAGGGCGGCAAGCGCAACGTGATTCGCGGCGCTCTCTGATGGCGAGATTGGCGTCATGCCTGCACTGGCTCGTGCTGACGCCCGGCGGACGCCGCTTTCTTGCGCCGTTGCCGCTTGCGGTCGCCGCAATGGCGAAATTGCCGAACATTCTGTTTTTTGCGCCGCTCGTGGCGGACACGCTGTTTTTCGGCGCATCGTCCTCGCCTTCCGGCAACGCTGTTCCGGTTTCGCGCAGGCAGGTTATTCGCCGCGTTCTGCTGCCGCGCATGGGGCATGCCGTCGCGATGAGCCTGATTTTTGCCGGAATGGTGGCGTTTTTGTACGGCATCCAATACCATTACACCGGAAAGATGAACCCGTATTCAGGCGACCGGCGCACCTTTGTGTCAGGGTTTCCGTTCGACGCGCCCGGCAATACGTGGGAAAAAGGGCGCCCAATGACCTCCGAAGGGTATTTTAAAAAGGACTTTTTTTTCCACCCGAAAACATTGGCGTATAACATCTATTATTACGTCTTTGGCCGCTTTACCGGACTGTTCCCATATTTTACCGGTTCATTATTGGCCGCCGCGCTTTTTTTCTGGCAGCTAACTCGCCGCCGCCGTTCGCAAACCGACGGCGAGTGGCGGGCGCTCTGGCAGCGCGGATTGTTATTCGCGATTATTCTCGCCAGCATGGGGACATATATCGTGCTGATGCCGATTAACTATCACGGCGGCGGCGGCGCGTTCGGCAATCGCTATTTCATCAATATCTATCCGGCGTTTTTATTCTTGCTTACCGCCATCCCGCGTATCTGGCCGCTCGCACTTTCAGGCGCAATCAGCGCGCTATTTTTAGCGCCGTCGCTTATCACGCCGTTTCAATCGTCGTATTTCCCGGCATTTCACGCCTTCCGCCTGCCGTTTCGCCTGCTGCCGGTGGAATTGACGCTTCTTGATACGTTGCCGACAAATCTTGAGCCCAGTACAATGCAAACCCAATGGGAGGGCGGTAAGGTCGCGTATCGGCTCTATTTTTTCGATGATCACTCGCTCGATATGAGTCCGAAAGAATTTATCGTGACAGGAGGGCAGCGGGCAGAACTCGCAATACGGAAATACCTTGGACAACGGCATATTTCAATCAGCATCACCAATGGCGTCGTGCCGAATCGGGTGGAGGTCGAGGTCGGGAAATATCGCCAGGAGATGCTTTTTTCAGCGCCATACGAAACGCGGACATTCGCCCTGCCGTTGGAGGAGTTTTTGCCCTATTTCAAAAACTCGATCATTCCGATCTCAGTCTTTTCTCATGCTGGCGCGGTACCGAAATTTGTGGCCGGGATGCATTCTTTAGACATTCGCAATATCGGCTGCCGCGTAAATCTTTCACTTGATCCGAGAGATGTTGGCAGCGCCTATCTTGAAAACGGGCAGGCAGCCGACGCGCTCTCCGCCATGGAAACCGCGCAGGCGTCCGGCGAGGAAGAACTGAGACTGCGCTTTTTGCGCGGCCTGGCCTATCAGCAGACTGGCAAGCATGACAAGGCACTGCGGGAATTTCGCTGGTGCGAACAGCATCTGGCTGATTTCTTCGGCGCGTTGTTAGGGCGAATCGCGATCTCTCCCGATGACGCGCGGCCTGTGATGAGCCTGTCGTCAACAGATCACGGCGAACAGAACGCGGCGCTGCGCTATGAAGCCGAAGCGCTGCCTCGCGCGGTCGGCGATCTGTTTGAAAACAGCGACGTATCGAATGGCGCGGGAACGAAGTTCGTCCCGGAAGCGCATCATCAAGGTTATCTCGCGTTCGGCCAGCATCTCGAACTTTCGCCCGGCGAGTATCAGGTCAATTTCCGTTTTAAGGTTGGCGAATCCTCCGATATTGCGCCAGACAAGCTGAATCATGTCGCGCTGTTTCTTGACGTGTATAACGCACAATACGGCCTACTGGCGGAAGAAGCGATCCGCCTGACGCCTGACCGCGCTTCGCAATTCGGGCAATATAGCGTCTATCCGCTTCGCTTTTCGGTGAGCAAACCGCTTGTCGTCGAATTTCGCGCCCGCGCCACAGGCTATGCGCCGATTGAGTTCGATGCGGTCGATCTGATTCCGCTGCTTCCGACGCGCTTATATGACGCGCTCGGTGTCTCGCTGGCGCAGCAGGAACAGTGGGAAGAGGCGGCTCAGTATTTTCGCGCGGCGGCGAATCCGGCCATTCGCAAGCCCGCCGAAGTTCAGGCGGCGTTCGTGGAAACGCTGCTGCATCTGCAACAATGGGACGAAATTTTTGCCGTATTGTCGCACGAGAACATTGACGAAACCGGCCATGCGGGACAATGGACGCGCGTGCTATCTTTTCTTGATGAACCGGGCAAATTCCCGAACATTCCCGCGCAGGTTCATGAAAAACTCACGGCGATGAAACAGGCATTTTCGCCGGGCATTCCCGCGACGCTGACGTTTGGCGAACAGATGCGTTTTGCTGGATATGACGTGTCGGCGTCATCTCTCAAGCCTGGCGAGCAAATGCGCATTCGCTATTATTGGCAGGCGTTGGCGGCGATGACGACGGATTACACGATTTTCGTGCATATCACCCGCCAGGGCGAAGGGGCAATCTCGCTCGGATTCAACCGCCTGCTTCAACGTATCGGCGTCGGCCAGGCGCGCATGTTTCAGCAGGATCACGCCCCATTCAACGGCGGCTATCCGACGCGGCAATGGCTGCAAGGCGAATGGCTGCGCGAAGAGCATGTCGTGACGATTCCGTCGTCGCTCGCGCCGGGAGCGTATGACATCTGGATCGGCGTGTACGACCCGATCAGCGGGCGAAGGCTGACCAGCGAATCCGGCAGCAAAGCAAAAATCGGCGAATTGGCGATTCTTGCGAACGAAGCCGGAGAGTAAAATGCCCACCGTTTTTGCCGCGAAATTAGAGTTGACAAAACAGCGGAAAAAAGATTTTGAGACATCTGGTAAAAAGAATATCCATCTTTACCTTCGACACGCTCAGGGAACGCGAGTTTTTTAGAAGTATTGAGGAGTGCGAAATCTCAATTTCGCCTGTCAAATCAAGATTGGCACTCCGTCTCGTTCTTGAAAATTTACAGGACAATACCATCGTGATGAAACAAATATTGATCGCCTGTTTATTGGCTGCTGTGACGATGCTTACAGGATGTGGCGGCGATTCTGACAGTCCGACATCCCCGGAACGGGAT
>CAZMEO010000170.1:3569-7359 GCA_964565315.1 uncultured Candidatus Moduliflexus sp.
TGATTGCCGACCAGTGGTTCAATTGCCTGACGAAAAATAAGATTCTTGAAAAGTTCAAGAATAAGTCGTAACGATCAGAAAAGACGCGATCATCATTTGATACGCCCTTCTATATGATTTCGTCAATACGCACACAATGGTAGCCCCGCCCTATGTGGCGGGGAATGAGGGACGCTTCCCGCCTTGTAGGGCGGGGCTACCAGGTTTGTTCCTGTGCATGTCTTTCCGATGAAGCCGCAAATTTCGATTTTTTCGATGGTGGGATTGTTCGTCATCATGCTGGTCATCTTGCTCGCCTGTCAGGAGAAGCAGATTACGCCCGCTGTCGCCGCCTCAAAAGGGGAAACTTCGCCCGCCAATTCGACGCTCGAACATCTGTCGGGGCGTATTCTTTTCCAATCTGATCGCAATGGAAGTTGGGATATTTATGTCATGAACGCCGACGGCAGCCATCTCGTTCAATTGACGAATGACCCTGCTGATGAAGAATACCCGGTTTGGTCGCCGAACGGCAGGCAGATCGCCTTCGAATCGAATCGAGACGGCAATTATGATATTTACGTCATGAACGCCGACGGCAGCGAGCAACGCCGGGTGACGGATTCTCCGGCGCAGGATAAAAGTCCCGCCTGGTCGCCGGACGGTCGGCAGATTCTTTTCGATTCGGATCGCGAACCGCCGAAGCAACTCTATATCATGGATGCCGATGGCGGGCGCGTCCGCCCGTTTCATCGCACGCCCGGAGATAATATCCTGCCGGATTGGTCGCCGGACGGACGGCGCATCGCCTATACCGGCAATCGGGATAAGGGCTGGAATGTGTATGCGATCCAAGTGGATGAATCGCAAGAGATTCGCTTGACAAACGGCTACGGCGCATGCCGCCCGGATTGGTCGCCAGACGGGGGGCTGTTAGCGTATGTGTCGAAGGAAGCCGATGAGCATGGCGACATCTGGCTGGTATCGCCGGACGGCAATAATCGACAGCGCTTGACGACCGATGCGCAGCTTGCAGAGTATTATCCGGCCTGGTCGCCGGATGGCCGATACCTCGTCTATGCGGCCTCGCCTGATAAACAAAAGGGGAATTGGGAATTGAACATTATCAGCGCGGACGGCAGCGAACGGATGTCGTTGAGCAATCACCCGGCCAATGAGAAATTTCCTGACTGGAGCAGCGGCAGCGTGCCGGAAGCGTGGGTCTTGCAGCAGCAATTCATTTATGAAGCGGAGCAAATGCCCCGCACGGTCGGCGCAGTGTGCGACGATGCGCAGGCAAGCAAAGGGCTGGCAGCCTATGCGGAGGCCGCCGCGCCTTCCGGGTTTTTGATGTATGGCCCATATAGATGGTTTGCGCCTGCCAAATATGTGGCGAATTTTCGCCTGAAAGCCGAAAACATCGGCCTTGATGATGCGGTGGCTCTCATCGAAGTCAGCGCGGAACAGGGAAACCGCTCGCTGATGCAGACGCCGATTCAAGCGCGAGATTTCAAGCACGCCGGTCAATATCAGGAATTTCAATTAGTATTCTCGCTTGCCGAACAGTCCAATCTGGAATTCCGCGTGCATTTTCTTGGTAAAACCGGCATCTGGGTAGATAATGTGACCATCTCTCCGGTGACGGTTTTTTAATCCGCTCAAGGGATTATTCATGTTACTGCCGACGACTCTTATTGCTCCGCGTCACGTCAAAATTCGCGTCTATGCGGCGCTGGCGCTGCTGCTCGCTGTCAGCGGAGCGCTTGCTGCGCTGATCAGAACGCAGCATGGCCTGATGGGGCATTATTACGAAAATACGTCCTGGCAAGGCTCGCCCGCATTGGTCATGAAAGACCTGGATGTCAGCTTGCAGCGCATGCAGCTTGAGATGTTGTATCGCGTGACGCATTACGGCATTCAGTGGACGGGATATCTTTACGCCCCGCAATCCGGCGAGTATGAATTTGCGGTCGTGTCCGATGATGTCGCTCGCGTCGTCATTGACGGCGTGAACGTCGTCGAAAACGACTCCGGCGAGACCATTGCGGAGCAACAGGGTTCGCTGGCGCTTGCGCCCGGCTTTCACGCCATCAGTATTTTTTACGCGCAATATGAAGGAAACGCTGCGTTTGAAGTCTTCTGGACGCCGCCGGGCAAACAACGCGAAAGCATCAATCGCGCCGTGCTGTTGCCGCAACTCCCGTCATCACGGCATCGCAGCCTCTTTTATCTCCATCGCGCGGTTGTGCCTGCGCTGTGGGGGCTGGCGTTCGGGCTGGCTCTGCTCGTCTTGATGCTGCTGTGGAGACATTGGCGGCATTTCCGGTTCATCGAGTTGTTGTGCGTGTTCTGGCTGCTGAATAGCCTTGTCCTGAATTTTTGGCTGGTCGCCGTCAGCGAGCGGACGACATTATATTTCACGACATTTTTTCTGACCTCCCCGTCGCATACCCGTTCTGATTCATGGCAGCCGATGCATGACGCATTTCGATACGCCCTCAGACATCCGGGAACATCGCTGTATCGCGCGATTTTTTTCGAGCGCGGCATCAAATTTCAATATCCGCCGAGCAGTTTATTCGTGTTTTTTCCCGTCAAATCCTGGCCGTTCGAAAGAATTGCCGCCCTGTTCAACGGCATCTCCTGGTGGCTGATTTGGGGCAGCATGGGGCTGCTTGCGCATAGCGTGATCATCAGCCTGCGCCGGTACGCCAATCAAAATATCCGCCGCCGCGATTTCCCGCCGCTGCTGCTCCTCGTTGCCGGGATGACGCTGACGTTTTACCCGCTCATGCGGTCGTTTCAACTCGGACAGATTCAGACCTGGCTCTATGCCTTGTTTGTCATCGCGGCGTGGGCGTGGCTCAACGGCATGAAAGGGCTGTCCGGCGTCTGTATCGGCTGCATTGCCGTGATTAAGCCGCAATTGGGCGTGGTGATTCTGTGGGGACTCTTGCGGAAACAGTGGCGCTTTGCGTTCAGCGCCGCCGCAATCGTCGGCGTGGTGAGCATCGCGGCGCTCTGGATATTCGGCCTGAACAGCCATCTCGAATACGTTTCCGTGCTGTCGTTCATCGCCAAACGTGGCGAAAGCTATTTCCCCAATCACTCGATCAACGGCCTGCTGAACCGTTGGCTCGGCAATGGCGCGAATGTGGACTGGGCATTTCAAAGCTTTGCGCCGTTTCATCGCGGCGTGTATCTCGGAACGTATGCGAGTTCGCTGCTGCTGATCGGACTCGCGTTGTTCTATAACGGAACGAGACGCGCTTCCGAGAAGGCAGCAATGCTTGATTTTGCGCTGGCGTCATTAAGCGTCACGATGGCCTCGCCGGTCTGCTGGGAGCATCATTATACCGTGCTGCTCCCATTGTTTGCCGTTGCCCTGCCTGCGGCGATGGGCTGCGCCAATCAACGGCAATGGCGCTGGATGGCGGTGATGGGATCGTATCTGCTGTGCAGCAATTTCTGGCTGCTTGCCAACAAACTTGCGCCGACGTTATGGAATCCGCTCCAATCGTATATTTTGTTGGGCGCGTTACTCTTTTTGGCGACGTTATACGTTTTGCGGCATGATTATCAGCGCGGCGTGTAAAATACGAAAAGCTGTCAGACACTTTGAAAGTGTCTGACAGCTATCGGTGGCATTGTTTATGAGAGATGTTCATGCGAAACTCGCAGGTTGTTCTCTGCGGTGTTCTTGGAAAACGGCAATCTTGCTGCTGTTGATTTTTCTTGGCAGCAGAGTCGTTCATTTGACCGCCGACCCGCCGAAAGACCTCTGCTGGAGTCTCGGCCTGTTTTTCGACGA
>CAZMEO010000171.1:0-1907 GCA_964565315.1 uncultured Candidatus Moduliflexus sp.
ATGGCTTTGACTGCGGTCATGCCATCCATCACGGGCATGACCATATCCATCAGCACTGCGTCAGGATGGAACGCCAGGGTTTTTTCAAGCGCCTCCTGTCCATCCGCTGCTTCAGCAAGAAGAAAGCCAAATGGCGTCAGCATGTCTCGCAGCAGGGCGCGATTGCTTGCGACATCGTCAGCGATTAAAATGCGCCGCTCCTTGCCGATTAAGCCGACCGGCGGCACGCAGCATCCCTTCAGCATGTCGTTGCGCTTCACCGCCACCGCCGGAAATTCCAGGTCGAAGGAGAAGACGCTCCCGTTGTTCATTACGCTGGCGACCTCAATCGTTCCGCCCATCAATTGCACTAGCTGCTGACAAATAGGCAATCCCAAGCCCGTGCCTTCCTCGTGCCTGATGCGGCGGTCTCTCACTTGATGAAATGGCACGAAAATTTTATCGAGTTGTTCCGGGGGAATGCCGACCCCCGTATCTCGAATTTCAAAGCGAATGCGAGGCCGCTCCGGCCGCGTTCCGGCCATTTTGCTGACGCGAAAGGTAATTGAGCCGGATAGTGTAAACTTAATCGCATTGCCGAGCAGATTCAGCAAAATCTGGCGCAGGCGTTTTTCATCAGCGCGGATTCCATCTGGAAGATTCTCATCAAGTTCGGCCTGAAATGTCAAGTCTTTTTGTTGAGCGCGGACGCGTACAATTTCAACCACATTCGTTAAAAACGAGGAAAGATGAATCGGTTCTGCCATCAGTTCCAGCCGCCGCGCTTCGATTTTGGAGAGGTCTAAAATTTCATTGACCAACAACAGCAAATGCTCGCCGCTCTGATGAATCACATGAATCGCCCGCTGTTGTTCTTCGCTCAGACGCGCATCTTGCTGCAAAATCTGGGTATAGCCTAAAATGCCGTTCAGCGGCGTTCGGAGTTCATGGCTGACTCCGGCCAGAAAATCGCTCTTGGCGCGATTCGCTTCCTCGGCAAGCTTTTTGGCCTCCAGCATGATCCGTTCCGCGTCTTT
Source organism: uncultured Candidatus Moduliflexus sp. (assembly GCA_964565315.1). Lineage (GTDB taxonomy): Bacteria > Moduliflexota > Moduliflexia > Moduliflexales > Moduliflexaceae > Moduliflexus. The sequence continues at coordinate 1,017 of CAZMEO010000171.1, forward strand.
GCGCCTGGTAATATCTTCGCCCACCTTGACCCAATGCGTCATCACGCCGTTTTGGTCGCGAATCGGCGAAATGGATGCCGATTCCCAATAGAGCGTTCCATCTTTTTTCTTGTTGCAGAATTCGCCATGCCATTCCCCGCCAGCGGTAATCGTCTGCCATAAATCGTGATAGAATGCCTCGGATTGTTGGCCGGATTTGAAGATACGCGGCGTATTGCCGATCAGTTCATCAGCGCGATAGCCCGTTAATTTCACGCATTTCGGATTGATATATTCGATGCGGCCATTCAAATCGGTCATGACGACTGTTGCGGGGCTTTGTTCGACAGCTTGCGAGAGCTTGTGGAGTTCATGGCGGATGTATCGCTGGCGTTCGTCGGCGTCAATCGCTTGCCGAATTCTGACAGCGACGACGTCCATTTCAAACGGCTTCTGCACAAAATCCGTGCCTCCGGCTTTCAAAAACGTGACCGCTAATTCGATAGAAGAGTAGGCGCTCATCATGATCACCGGCGGAGGCGTGGGGAAAAGCGCTTTGATCTGAAGGAAAACGTCCAGCCCGGAACAATCCGGCATCATGTAATCCAGCAGAATCAAGGACACGGGCGTGGTTTGCAAGATCGCAAACGCCTGATCGCCGCTTTCGGCTTCCAACACGGCGTATTGCCATTTTCGCAATTGATGCGCCATTGTCAGTCGCACAGAGGCGTCATCATCCACAATCAAGACGGTTGGCATAGATGCTTCCTTGTCGTCTCAAAATCATCTCATTGGGAAAAAACGTTGCGGAAAAGATGCATTGCGCCGATTCAGGAGCGCCCTGCACAATTCATGTGCTCAGCGCAATATAACAAGAATGACATATTTGATCGGAAGTTGTAAAGAAAAAAA
>CAZMEO010000171.1:2007-7334 GCA_964565315.1 uncultured Candidatus Moduliflexus sp.
AATCTCTTCGACGACTTTTTCGCCGCGCTTCAACGGAAATTGCGCGATGGGTTCGAAGCGTTCGAATGCCTCAACAATTCCGCGTTTCGGCGTGTCCGTCGTGTCGAAATAGAGATAATTTTTCCCCTGAAACGTGGCGCGATCCTGCCAAATGTCGAACTGATTGGAACGGCTTTCAATATTGAAACAGGTGACAGACACTTGGGCATAGAACATGATTTCCGACGCCAACTGGTAACGGTTTGCTGCGATTGCATAGTCGGGATATTGGGCGACAGCCGCTTTCACTCCGGCGTCAAGCTGCTCCCAGCCGAAATACTCATCCGTGCGGTCTTTTCGAATCGGCAAAAACGGAAAATATACATGCGTCAGCACCAACGCCAACACCAGAAGTGAGTATCCCCAATGAATCTTCCAGAGCGCCCGCCCCCAGCGTTTCGGCTGCATGGCGCGTTCATACAATGTGATCGCCAGCAGCGTGCCAGGCACATAAGCAAAACAGGGCCAGTTCGCTTCCATCTTCTTTTGAAGCGAGAGCGTCAGGAAAAAGAAAAATGGGACGCCAGCGAAACAGGCGAGGAATTTTTCCTGCAACGAGGCGCGTTTCCAGCGAAATAACACGCCGAACAAGGCCACCAGAAACATCACGAATAAGATCGGGCCAAGTAAGCCGACCTGACTGCCGAGAAATTCGAAAAATTTATCCCAGCGCGGGAATGCCGGATTTGGTTTTGTATTGAACCCATGCTGCAATTGAAAGCCGAAATTGATCCAGCCGTGCTGCGAATTCCAATAAATCACGGGCGAAAAAATCGCGAGCGACAGGACGAAGACGGCATACGGAATTGCTTTTTTGAACCATTGTCGGTTTTCCGGCAGCAGCAGATAGAGGAAAAACGAGAGATAGACCAGAAAGGAAACGAGCTTCGAGACGAGCGCGAAGCCAGTCATCGTTCCGGCCAGCAGCCATTGTTTCATGTCGCCGTCTCTTGTGGCGCGATAAAAATGATACATCGCGCCGCTCAGGAAAAACATCATCGGCGCGTCCGGCGTGGCAATCAGCGACCCGGCCATGAACAGCAGCGTCACATTCGAGAGTGCGACCGCATAAAATGCTCGGCGGGCGTCCTGAAACAGTTCTTGCGCGAAATGAAACATGTACACCGACGACCCCGCAGCCAGCGCCGCCGTCACAAGACGCAGCACGAGGATTTTGCTATGCACGAATCGCCCGACAGCGGCGATGAAATACACCAACATCGGCGGGTGGCAAGAATACGACAGATCGAGATTGTCCGCCCATATCCAGTAATACGCTTCATCCGGCAGGGCGTTCAGATGAGCGCCGTAAATCAATCTGAAAATCGTGATAACCAGCAAAAAACTAAACGTTCTGCTTTCGTACACATCCTGATGCGTATGATTTTGCATGTAAAGAATAAGGAATACGCCGCTGTCGGCGCGTGGCAGCGACCTCGCCGCACTCCTCACGTTAATCGAAGTTGAAAAGGCCATTGGCCGTATATTAAGTTTTCTTGTTCACTCCATTGCGGCAGAGACGATTCCTCCAATTTCGAGCAGCTTGCATCCAGCGAATCAGGCGTTGTCCCGCAGGCGTCTTTTCCACAAATTTTCTGGCGCATTGCGGCAAGCGGCGGCGTTCGGCCTGCTGCCATGCGAATATCCAGAACAGGCTGATGCTTGCGCCAATCATTGCTCCAGCCGTCACGTCCAGCGGATAATGCACGCCGACATAGACCCGGCTGTATGCAATCAGTCCGGCGGCAAACGCGCCGCCAAGCAGAACGCGGCGGCGGCGATAATAATACGCGGCTATCGTCACGGCTGCTGCGCTATTCGCCGCATGATTCGACGGAAAACCGTACTTTCCGCCTTTTTTGCCAAGCACGCGGGCGTCTTGCAGCGCATGAGACGGACGCAGGCGGTGGAATGCCGGCTTGAAAACCTGATAGCAGATGAGGTCTGTCGCCGTCACCGACACAATCACCATCGCCATCACAACGCATGCGCGTTTCGTGTCGCGCCGCAGCATGAGGAACGCCAGAAGAGCAATCGGCGCGATCCAATTGCGTGGATTCGTCACGAACGGCATGACGACATCAAATAGCGGGTTTGTCAGCGTCGAGTTCAACAGGCGAAACAACGCAGCATCTTTGTCTAACAACCAATTTAGCACAGCGTCTCTCCTTGTTATTCAGGGAAATTGAGAAGAATAATCTTGCGCTCCGCGCTATGTTCAGGCAGGATTTCAGGCAAGGAAAATGTGAAAGGAATTATCCCGGTCATCATTGAAGGTAAAATATCTACTTCGATAAAACGACCTCCCCTTGTCCCCTCCTAATTTAGGAGAGGATTGGGGATGGCTGCGGCGGGGAGAATGTCAGCGTGCAAACGCGGGTTGCTGGTGAAAACTCGCTTCTCTCGAAGAGGCATGCGGCGTAAACGTCACATAGTCGTCAACATCGCGTTCCGCCACATATCGCCATGCTTCAGGATGGGCGAGCAGTTCTTTGACGAATTTCGCGTGCAGCAGATGGCCGCCTTTATAGACTTTAACATGCCCGCAGAGCGGATGTCCCAAAAAGGCCAAATCGCCGATCAAATCAAGGATTTTATGCCGCACCGGCTCATCAGCGTAGCGCAGCGGGGCATCGTTCATGATGCGATCTTGCGAAAAGACAACGGCGTTATCCAGCGACCCGCCTTTCGATAAGCCCATTTTCCACAAATACTCGATTTCTTCGTACATGCAGAACGTCCGGGCGTGGGCAATCTCCCCCATATACGCCAGCGGCGTCATCGTCAAGCTTTTCGTCTGCGTGCCGATTAACGGATTCGGAAAATCAATCGTGTAGGTGATCTTCAACCCATCAAACGGCTCGACAGAGAGAATGCTGTCTTTATGGCGCACCTCCAATGGCTGCCGAATCTGCATGACGCGCGTGTGGCCGCGCTGCGCGGTTATCCCGGCGTCAAGCAGCATATCCACGAAACAGGCGGAGCTGCCGTCAAGAATCGGCGGCTCGCTGCTGTCAAGCTCAATCAGCAGATTGGTAATGCCTAACGCGCTCACGGCGGACAGCACGTGTTCAATCGTTTTGATGCTCACGCCTCCGCGTTGAAGCGTGGTCGCGTAACTTAAATCCCCGATATGTTCAGGGCTGACTTTGATGGTGGGATGACCGTCAAGGTCTATGCGTTTAAACACAATGCCTGCGTGGCTGCTGGCAGGATAGAAGGTCATATTCACCGGATTTCCCGAATGTAAGCCGATTCCAGAGCATGAGACGTGTGTTTTGATCGTGTGCTGCGTATGCATACTATCTCCTTATCAACATGAACATTTGCCGAATGGCAATAAAAAACAAAGATGTTACATATTGAAAAGCAAGAAGTATGCCATCTTAATATTTCCTCATGAATGCAGGCATATCGCGCCTGACCGCTGTCAGAGTGTCTGTTTTTTTATACAGCGCCTGTCTATAATTTTACACAGTCTGCCAGCAATTCGGCGGTCGTTTTCGCTAAGCGCTCCTGCTGACGCCAGCGGCCATGCGCCTGATGTTTGCCCTGCATGTCATCCATAAACAGCCGCGTCACCGGATCGACCGCGCCCGGCGCTTCAGCGGCAAACGGCGTGCCGACAAGCGGCATGAAGGCGTGACCGTGAATCTTCGCGCCCATGGACACTAACCGCGTCATCAACGCCAGGGTTTCCTGCCGATCCTGCTCGGTTTCGCCCGGCAGCCCGAAGATAAAATCCACATGCGCCACAAATCCGGCGGCAGTCGTCAATTCTACCGCCCGCATGATGTCCGCGACGCCATGCCCGCGATGAATGCGCTCCAACAGGCGCTCGCTGCCGGTTTGCGCCCCGATCACAAGATTTTCATTGGCGCAGAAGCGCCGAATCAGGCCGAGCGTCTCCGGCGACACATGCTCTGGCCGCACTTCGGACGGAAACGAGCCAACAAATACGTTCGGCCTGCCGTAAATCTCAGAGACCGAACGGAGCAGCATTTCCAACGCAGGAAGATTGACGGAATGCCCGTCGGCAGAGCCATAGGCAAAGGAATTCGGCGAGATGAAACGCAAGACTTTCAGGTTGATCCGTTTGGCGCGTTCGGTGTAGTCAAGAATGCACTCAAGCGAGCGGTGGCGCATGACGCCCCCCATGAAAAACGGCGTCTGGCAATAGCGGCAGCCGTTGGGGCAGCCCCGGCTGATTTCGATGGGCGAGAAACGCCGATGACGCATGGCAAACGGTGGAAACGCGCCTAAATCCACGAGCGCAGGCCGCCCGGAATAGCGATACGCGCCGTCGGCTTCTAAGATGCCCAAGCCCGGCACATCGGCAAACGATTTATCCTGAAAATATCTGACAAGCAGATCGGGAAACGTGATTTCCCCTTCGCCGATGACTACCACGTCGAATCCGGCGCGGAGCGTTCCTTCGGGAACGCCGGAAGCGTGCGGCCCGCCCGCGATAAAAAGCGCGTTCGAGAGGCAGGACTGGCTGAGAATATCGCGCAAACCGGTCACAACTCTGCGCATGTCGGCGAAGTTCGCCGTCGTAAATGAACAGGCGACCGCTAAGCGCTCATGCCGCCGGGCGAGTTCGATGAATTCTTCGTACAACACGCGATATTTGCGCGGCGGAGCTTGCTTGCCATGCCGGAATTTCGGGAAATAAATCACCGCGTCTTGCAGGCGTTCATCCTGTTCAATAGCGCCGGTCAGCGCGGCAATGCTGTAGCGATTATAGCCGCAATCAAGAAACGCGACAGCGTAAGGAGATGGTATCATAAGCAAGGTAACAAACGTTCGATGATGTTCACCGCAACGCCGATCAATTCATAGCCGGTTTCGCCAATGACAGAAAGATTGTCGCCGGGCTGATGCCAGTGCGGAAACGGCTGGCGTCCGATGCTGGTCATCTGAATCGCATGAATCCCCTTCCGCGCAAATGGGTAGGCATCGAACGGCGTCAACATCTCCATCTCATCAAAGTAAACAATTTTTTCTCCCGCGCCAACCGAATCAAGATTGATGATTGAAGCAATCATCGGCAATTGTCCGCACTGCTCGGTCTTTTCGACAAATCGGTACGAGCCGAATTTATTCCATTCTTCCGCGTCGAACGCGACAAATGCGATCTGATCCGCCAGCGGCGATTCCGCCAGCCGCCGCGCCGCGCAAAGCAGCGCCGCGACGCCGCTGGCGTTGTCGTGCGCTCCGACGGTGTTGAAGAAGGAATCGTAATGCGCCGCGATCATCAGGGACGGCGTTTCGCCGCGCTGCGCGAT
>CAZMEO010000172.1:0-7307 GCA_964565315.1 uncultured Candidatus Moduliflexus sp.
GTACATCTATGTCGAAAATTTTTACAGTATTCGTGTAATGTATCTTCTTATTTTATCGCGTGTTCTGGCGATTTCTATAGAAATGGAATTTTATGTCGGTTATCTTTACAGAGAGTTAATTATCAATGATCTCGTTATATCATAATGAGTTATAACATTATTTGATAACAGGCATGTCGAAAATTTTTACAATTTTACATCATATGTTCACAGTTTTTTTCACCCCCCTTCACTCAGAATCTCTATATGCAAGTTTTTCAATCAGTTTTGCAAAAATGGCGTAAAAATTGCAATATTACTTAACATGAACAAATTATTCATGTTTTGCCAAATTGTGGTAAAAACGATCATCACAATTTTAGAACACTGAGTTCTGAAAGAGTTGAGCGTTTCTGACAGCGCCAATGCGATCTTTTCAAATACAATTTGGTATCATGCCAATTGCCTTGAGAATGATCATCTTCAGGAGTGCGGCGAGGTCGCCGCAACGCGCCGACGGCGGCGCACTCCTTGTGATCATGATCCTTTTTATGGCAATTGGCATAACATGAGTTCAGAAGAAGAAAATTCCGCAAACGTCCCGGAAGGACAGCGTGTTTACCGTTCAGAGCGTCAGCTTTATGCGACAGATGTCCCCCCCTCTGAGACTAAAGCCTTCTCCCGAATTCACGTTATTATAAACATCAAAGTACCTGGGAAATCCTATCCCCATGATGTCCATGATATAGGGAAGGACTGGGATTATAGATAATCGTGGGTGAGGGAACAATGCCATGCAAAAACAACACGATATAAACAATGGCAGACAGGGAATGAAGGGCTGGTTTTGGTTGCTGGGATCGGTGCTCGTCGTGGGGCTGTGCAGTCAAACATACGCCCTTGACGACTTAGGCACGCTCAGCTTCGCAACGCAAACGCCGCAGAGCATGTGGGGTACTGGCGACGCGCTTGTTAGCATCGATGAATCCTACTTTTTAGGAACCGAGTGGCAAAATAAAACAGTGGGAATCGAGGCGTATGTGGAAAAGATTGAAAACCCTTTGTATACGACATGGAAACTGGCGTATAGGGCGTGGCAAGCCCTGGAGCCGGTCAAGCCTTCTCCTAAGCAATGGTGTCATGATGTGTGGCTGGTTGGCTGGGTTTGCGTTAAAAACCCTTTATATACGACATGGGAGGGGTTGCATTGGACGTGGCAGAACGTGTTGAATCCAGGGCCAGCGCCAACTCCTCAATATATTGACCTCGCAACAGGGGCAAGCATTGATCTGACGACAAGTGGCAAAATCGGCATCCAGGCGGACTTTATGGTGGACAGCGGCTCAGTGGCCGCAAGGGCGGACTTTACCGTCACGGCTGAACTTCCCGACGCTCCAATCAAAGCGGGCACATTTTTCAGTCTCAGCCCCTCCAGTACCTTTTCGAGCGGCATGATTAACACGCAATCGCCGGGGATCGAGGCATCTATCAACGGCGTCCTGGAATTGTCGGGCTCGGTCGCAGCCCAGGCATGCCTCCTCGGTAACTGTATTGAAAACGAGACCCCCCTACAGCCAATCAGTTACTCTCCAGAGACGAACCCTCCAGAGGAGCCGTACCCGCTGGAAATTTTTTCTTTCGATCCCAATGCAGGCGTTTCCCTATTTGGCGAGTCCCTGATCGGTGGCGTGGAAAGCAAACCACTCGTTGTCAGTTTCAATCCATTCACCTACCAGATGAAGGTTGCTATCGGCGACACCGTTCTGATAGGGGATACTGTTCCCCCTCCCACAACCGAAGTGGCCGATATCACATTCACACTGCCAGACATTGCGACCAGCGGCGCAAGCGTTGACGGAAACCCAATCAAGTCTTCCGGGAGTGATACGGTGATTAATGCCGATGTGGACCTGGACGGCCTCTTTACGATGGCGACATGGGTGCCCATGAGTGCGGATATCACCCTTCTGGATAAAGACATCGCGGGGGCACACGTAGAAATCGCGGCAAACATTGATCTCTTAGACATTGATTTGGGGACAACAATCAAATTGTTCCAGAACTTTGAACTAACACCGACCCTGATGGTCGAGCTTGCTTTCGACCATCAGGTGCAGTTCGAGGGCGGCGCGTTAGTAAACGGGTATTCTGGCGCCTGGGATAGTCTGCCGAACATAGCGATTTTCCAGGACACCACCGTCACTCCGACGTTCTGGCTTGAGGCGACTCTTACGAACAACACCGGTGTCAATTTTGCTATCGATCTGGATTTGGAGGCGCTGAGTGGCAGTATCACAGCCCAATTAGGCGATCTCGATCTGGGCGATCTATTGGGGGAAAAATTTGTGGAGGAGGATGGCTCATTGGGCTTTGGCCCGCTCTGGGATCCTGCTCCGATCTTACTGGGCGGAGAATTCGGGGCATTCAATCTGTGGTCCGGCAGCTTTGCCTTCACAGGGTTCGCTCCTCTTCTCGGTTCGCCTTTCACTCTATTTGTGGCTGATTCCGGGCCTGTTCCGGAACCCGGCACGCTGCTGCTCATGGGGATTGGTTTGGCGATGTTCTGCGCGATGTTCCGCAGACGACAATAAGAGTGTCATGCCCAGAGACGTCCGAGGTCTTCGAGACCTCGGGCGTCTGTTGATCTGCTCGATACTTGTGCATAATGCGATAAGAGCCTTTAGAAACGATTTTCGGCCATCGGCAGCTATTAAAAAAATTTCTTGATGAATTGGAGGTCAACCATGAAGGAGTGGACATTTCATACCACAGGGTTTCGCGGATCAGTTCATGGGACGGCTGACGCGATCCGCATGGCAGCTTGCGTGCTGCTGTTCATCGTCGCGTTTCATGCGCTGGCAGCGCTGGCAGCCGATGCTCAAAACCGCTTCTCCATCCGGGGTGTAGGGTTATTGACCTGCGAAATTTATGAAAATGAACGCGCGGCCAAATCGGCAAGTTATCAGATCTTCGGCGGCTGGATTGACGGCTACATCACCGGCGTGAACCAATATGCGTCGAACACATTCGATATCCTGTCATTCGAATCCTCGGAACTGGTTGTCGAACTGCTCAGCGTACATTGCAAAACCCACCCTCAAGACCTGGTGTTCGCCGTGCTCAACTCCATGTTTATCAAGCTTCAGGATGACCGCCTGCAAACACCATCGCCACACATCGAGGTGAAGATTGACTCCCGTTCAGTGCGGCTGTACGAAGAAGTCTTGCGCCGCATTCAAACCCGCTTGAAAGAAGAAGGGCATTACAAGGGCGAGATCACCGGGACATTCGGTGAAAGCGAACAAGCGGCACTGGCGGCATTTCAAGCGTCAATTGGCCTCGAATCTACCGGATTCCCCGATCAAGTGACGCTGTGGAAGCTTATGCGACGCCCGGAGAACACGCCGTAAGGCTGGTCAAGGCGTGCGGTACGAAGTACGCTGTGGTTACTGTGTTCTTTTCGCCGCAATCACGAGATTCGGCGATTTTTCCGGGTCGAACGGATGAAACAACATATCGCCGAACCATTCGAATTCCCCGAAACCATGCTGGCGCAGCATCGCTTCGATCTCGTGGTGTTGATAGGGATAAAGCGCGGTGGCGTTCAGGGTCGAAGTCGCCTGATGCCCCTGCCATTGAATCGTCAGCACGTTAAAGCGGATGAGCGGATCGAGGAAATCATAAAAGCGGACATATTCCGTCGCATCATGCCGGTGAACGCCGACAATCCGTTCTTTTTCCGACAAAATGCGCGTGTAGTTCAGCAATTGAATCACAAGCATTCCGCCCGGACGCAGCAGGCGCGAAAAACTTGCCGCCGCCGCATCGAACTCTTGCGATGTCAGAAGATGCGGCAGCGAGTTGCCGAGACAGAACGCCGCATCGAACGTCTTTTGAACGTGAACAGAAACATTTTCCATGCTCGCCTGTCTCCATTCGACCTGAACGCCCAACTGCTTAGCGTGGCTTTGCGCCTGCGCTAACATCGCGTTGGAGAGGTCTGCGCCGACGACCTGAATTCCGGCCTGCGCCAGGATGATCGTGTGAAGCCCCGTGCCGCAGGCGACATCAATCGCCGATTGGAAGCCGTAGCGCTCAATCCAGGCTTGCAGCATCGCGCGTTCTTTCGGCAAACGCTCGTCGAAGCGCGTCATGTTGTCATATTCTGCGGCAAGTTCTTCGTAAAACCCCATATTCTTTCCTCCGACATTTCGAATGTGCATTCTTGAATCATCATTCGCCTTCCGTGAACGATTAAAAAACTATGCGCATTTTGGCAAGTTTAATCTGACAATTTCGTGTCTATTGACAACCTTGTTGAAAGATGGCGAACAAGGCTGTTCGCCGGGGGAGAGTGGGGTGCGTAACATGAATTGGTAATTATAATCGCAGAAATCTTTCATTTTTTCTTCAACGAAATTTTCCCACCGTTGTCAGAATATCGGCGTTTTATGAAAAAAGCTGTCACATATCCTTAATGACGCATATTTCCAGCAATCAATCACTGTTTTACAGGAGGAGGCACATGGCAAACACCTACGACCGTACGCACTTTTTCTAATCACCATCATGGAGGGGGACTGTTGTTCGTCCATACATCCGCGCAACAGCCATGGAGGGATGCCACATGAAAAAATGTATGATGTACCTTATGGGGGGACTCTGCCTGTCCGCTGTTTCGTTCGAAGCGTGTGCGCAAACAGACGCCGAGTTATACGCTGTCGCCAGCAAATATGGCATTTCGCCGCATCTGCTGCGAGCGGTGAGCATCATCGAAACACGAGAAGGCCGATACACCGGAACGTATCAGGTTTCGGAGGTCGTGAATGCGACGCAATTAAAATACCTCAAAAAAATCGCCCGCCACACCAAACGTCCGCTTTCTGATTTTAAGGGGTCGCATGCTGGCGCAATGGGCTACATGCAGCTTATCCCGTCCACGTTTTTTCTCTACGGTCAGGACGGCGACGGCGATGGAATCAAAGACCCGCTGAATCAACATGACAGCCTGGCAACCGCCGCCTATTTCCTCGCGAGGAGGCTTGCGCAAACACGCAGCTTAAAAACCACGCTGATGGGCTACAACAAGAGCATCCGATATGGAAAAGAGGTGATTGTCTTATATCAGCGGCTTCAGGCCGGAAAAATGGTGGCCTCGTCACACTAAAACCACGCCAACAGGAGAGTCGCCCGGCAGGGCTATGACATTCTATTCTCTGTCCTTTCGGAGGCAACATCATGCCTGGGAACGCAGGGCAATCAACGCTCAGCGCCCTGAATTGGCGTCTCATTGAGGCGCTCTTTCAGAGCGTGATTGCGTTGTGATGTTCGATTAGGGAATAACGTTCAGGCTGCCTGCTCGATCAAGATCATCTGATGCCCTCGAATTTCAGGGACAGTAAAATGGGCGTAATGCTCAGACCAGGTAAAGGTTAATTCTTGTTGTTCTGGAACGAGCATGATTTTCGATGGGCGTGGCTCTGTTTTGACGCTGATCTTTCTGTCGTATAATGGGATCACTTCCTCTAACAAATCAATCTTTTTGGCCGTGCGCTGCGGCGTGTAATGCAGGATATGCAGAATCAGATGGCTGCCCTGCTCCATGAGCGTGGTTTCCGCCGTTGTCGGCAGATTGCCGCGAATCAGTTTTTTGGGGAGCAGGCGCTCGATGCAGTTGCGGACGATTTCACGATAGGGGCGATAGCCGTAGTCGATATACCCGCTGAAAATGGCGCTGGCGATGTAAATGACATTTCCGCGCTGCGTGACTGCCGGAATATCGGTAATGCTTTCCGCTGGCGTATGCTGATGCGAGCAGAAATGTTCCCACGTCCGGTTAAAATACGGCTTCACAACCGAAGCAAGCACGTCTGTGCCATCATGCGCGACGATTTGCGCCGACGCTTCGTACATCACATGATCTATCGGTTCAATGCCCTGCTGCAAGGCGTCATGCACCCGAATGTACGAGGGGGCATATTCATAATTTTGCTGAAACGTGATGCCGCACTCTACGCCGAATTCATCGCAATCCTGCATCAAGCCGGAATGATAACTCAGCAGCAATTTTCCGCCCTGTACGAGGTACGCCGTCAACTTGTCCCGCAACGCGGGCGTCAGGCGGATGTTATCGGGAAGAATCAGCAGCGGATATTTCTGGAAATCCGACTGCGCGTCAAGAAATTCGAATTGATAATGCGTTTCCAGCAACATGCGCATCACCCCTTCATCAATTTTTGCAAGCCCTCCATGGCTCCCGGAATGAGCGGTGATAACGCCGATTTCAACTTGCGGGGTCACGTTTCGACACCACGCTTCTTTGCGGGCAACCTGTTCATAAACTGCGCCGATGCGCTGATAAATCGCCGGGTCAAGCGTGCCATTCGGAGCAAGCTGATCGCCGATAGTGCAGGCGCAGCCTGAAGCGATCAGACGAAAACACTCGTATTCCAACGCCGCCTGATTTTTTAACGCGCCGAAGTCGCCCCAACTCGTATGAAATCGCCCGGTATGCCCGGTCATCGCTCTTTTCGGCGTCAATGCCTGAAAATAGCGCACGGCAATCGGGAAATGGCTGTAGCCCCATTCGCCGGACGCTAACGACTCGATTTCCCAGTGCGAATAGTGCTGCTGCTCGTTGCGCGTGCTGTTTCGGGCATACATGTCAAAGCGCAATCGGCTGTTAAAAAAGACGGCCAATTCTGGATGATGATCCCACACCACGCGGCTGAGCCGCGCCATGCAACGGTCAGCCACGTATAAGCTGTAACGCTCGCGCTCCGCCAAATTACCCGGGTTCAGCCTTTCCGCTCGCATTCCTTCCTGGCAATGGCGGCATAAACAAGGGGATTGCAGAATGATGTCGTAAAAAATTCCATCAACGGGATAACATTCGAGAATTTCCTGCGTATGCTGCGCGACGTAATCAAGATAGGGCGAATTCATGCACAACCATTGCCAGCTAAAATGATCGGCGTTCAGCGGCGCTCTGCCGACAAGCCGCCCCTGTTCGTCAACCTGGCGCCATTCGGGATGCTGCGTCGCCATATATTCATCAAGCGTGACGGTCGTGTACGCCACAACCCGGATGCCCGCCTGTTTGCAGGCATTCACCATGCCGCCGAACAAATCGAATTCAAGATGAGGATGCATGACGCCGATTTGCGTAGGATAATACGACATGCCGTGATGACATTTGGCAAACAACGCGATAGAATTCACATGAGCGCGCTGCAATGTGGCAAGAAATACCTCTGGATCAAACTGTTTGCCGATATTCGGAATCAACGGCGAGGTATGAAAATCTAAATGAATGTGTCGAAACGGCA
>CAZMEO010000173.1:0-4484 GCA_964565315.1 uncultured Candidatus Moduliflexus sp.
AAAAAATTTCAACGTGGTCAGTTCGATGTGACGTTAAACACTTCCTGATGCAAATCTTTATCTTCTTGCAGCCGGATTTTGCGGCGATACGCTTCTTCAATGCTCTGAATAATGTCGCGCTCTTCGCTTTTCAGCATAGCGATCACTGCCGGATGCGCTTTGACCGTGATATTCCCTTTTTCGGTCGTGGAGACGATGCGCTGAATCGCGCCCTGGATTTCGTAGCAAATCGTCTCTTCGGATTTGATGTGTCCCATTCCCTTACAGTACGGACAAGGCTGATAGAGCATCTGCCGCAGGCTTTCCCGCACTCGTTTCCGCGTCATCTGCACTAACCCCAATTCAGTCAATTCCAGCACGTTTGTCCGCGCCCGGTCATTGGCGAGTTCTTTTTCCAACGAGCTGACGACCTTGCGCTTATTTTCCTGGCTCTCCATGTCGATGAAGTCCACGATAATAATGCCGCCGAGGTCGCGCAGCCGCACCTGTCGGGCGACTTCTTTCGCCGCTTCGAGGTTGGTCTTGACAATCGTGTCTTCCAGATTCTTTTTGCCGACGAATTTGCCGGTGTTGACATCAATCGCCACGAGCGCCTCGGCGCGGTCAATCACGAGATAGCCGCCGGATTTGAGCCAGACTTTGCGCTGTAATGCTTTTTCCAATTCCGCTTCGATGCCATAATGGTCGAAAATCGGAATATCTTTGACAAAGAGCCGGATACGATCCACAAGATGCGGCATCGTCACTTCAGTAAAATCCAGAACTTTCTGATAATCTTCTTCGGAATCGATAATCAATTTGTCCACTTTGTTCGTGAACAAATCCCGCACCGTGCGCAGCCCCAAATCCAAATCTTCATGCACAAGCGCCGGGGCAGTGACGCCTTCGTTGCGCTGCTTAATCGTGCCCCAGAGCCGAATGAGAAATTCAATATCCGCCACTAAATCGCTTTCTTCGCGACCTTCGCCAGCGGTGCGAACGATAAAGCCGGAATTGGACGGCTTGACCGCTTTCAAAATTTTTCGCAGCCGGTTGCGTTCGCCCTGGCTCGGAATGCGGCGCGACACGCCAATATGCTCGACGGTCGGCATAAAGACGATGTATCGTCCCGGCAGCGAAATATGACAAGTGACTCGCGCTCCTTTCGTGCCAAGCGGCTCTTTAGCAATCTGCACCACGACTTCCTGATCGCGCGTCAGGAGGTCTTGAATCAGCGGGCGTTTCGAATGTTTCCGTTTTTTCGGTGCTGGTGCTGGTTCTTGTTCGATTTCGTCATCGCCGTCGCCGAAATCGGTGTCTTCGTCTTCCAAGTTATCATAGACATCCGACACATACAGGAATGCGTCTTTTTTCAGCCCAATATCCACGAAAGCGGCTTGCATTCCTGGCAGCACTTTCGTGACGCGACCGCGGTAAATATTGCCGACAATCCCGCGATGCTTCCTGCGTTCGATATTTAATTCCGCAACTTGATCATTTTCCAATAGCGCGACTCGAATCTGCTGCGGAGTCGAGTTGATAATAATTTCTTGTGACATGCGTCCCCTTCCTGTTCTCGAAAGGGCGTCACAGCATTCGCGGCCATCTGAGAGGCGCTGTTCGTGTCGAAAAGCCCTGACGTCGTCATTTTTTGAGCGTGGGAACTGGACACGCGGCAAGGCAGCATGATTGCAGCAGACCTTTCCCCAGACTTCAAGAAATGCTGATATAACGCATCGCAGAAATGGAAACGTCGAAAAATCGTTGCAATCAGAAATGTGAGAAACAGGGTGATCATCATGTCTCCTTGTAAACAACCTCTTGCCGTATAAATAGAAATCCCCACCACGCTGAGTAACGTCTCAACCTTTTGAATCGCGCTTCTTTTGAAGGCGCATTCAGATGAACCTCAAATACTCTAACCCCTTTGAACGAACTTTCGCGCGTCAGGCGCACCCGACGCGAATACATCTGAAATCCAACATCATGTCGCGCGGAATCGCGCAGACAAACTGAAGCACTTCTTCCGGCTTCATCAAGGTATTGTCCTGGACGCGCAATGTCATTTCAACGCCTGGCATTCCCTCTTCGTCGGCAAGAAGCGTAAGTGATTCGATAAATGGTTTAATATCCACCGGCTCTGTACGGCGCTTGAATGGCTCGACCGGAAAGCTCGCCTTTCCCTCGAATTCCACAAGGCATCGCGCAAAATAATCGGCGGAATAGCCGCGTTCAACCAACAGGCGCGGCGCAAATACCTGAAACGTAAACTGTGTTAAACTGGCAGACAGCGACGGCGCTTTCACCTCAACCTCATGCGCCTCAACCATCCGAATGTCTTCGGGAAGCGCAGCATTCATCTGTCTGAGAAACTCGTCAGCCGCAACCGGCTGCGTGAAAAAAAAGTCCGCCAATTCGCGCAAGCCTTCCGTCCCGACTGGCAATGCCGGGCCGAAAGATATCTGCGGCAGCGGATGATACCCTTGTGAAAAAGCAATCGGCACGTTGCACCGGCCAACAGCGCGTTGAAACAGCCGCACGATTTCTAAATGCGATAAAAACCGAAGCAAACCGGTTTTCGTATAGGTTGCTCTGAGGCGATACGCTTTCACCTGCGGCTCTTGCTGTTCAACTGGCGACACGGTTTCCGGCGACTGTGGAGTCACACTCGCCGCGCTTTCTGTGACGCGAATCTCGTCGCGGCAGACGCCGCAGCGCCGGCAATGCGCTTGACACGGCGGCGTTCCCTGCGCGGCGACCGCTTTTTGCCGCTCGTTCCAGAGATCGTTCGTCGCGACGCCGCTGTCGAGATGCTGCCAGGGCAACATTTCCCGTTCCCCGCGTTCCCGGAGATACTGTTCCGGGCTCACGCCAGTTCGGGCAAACACGTCCATCCAGCGTGAAAAATCGAAGTGTTCGCGCCAACTGTCGAACCTGCGCCCGTCCGCGTGCGCTTCCGCCAACACGCGCCCCAAACGCCGGTCTCCGCGAGCAAACACGCCTTCAAGATAACTGGCGTGGACATCATGCCATTTCAAATCCATGTCTTTCGGTCGCAAGCGTTGTTTCAAGATTTCCTGCTTACGATCCAAATCCTCGATTGAGTTCATCCGTTCCCATTGAAACGGGGTATGCGCTTTCGGCACGAACGATGAGATGGCAACGTGGAGTTTCACCTTCTTTCTTGAACTGCGCTTCCCGACCGCTCGTATCCCATACACCAACTCAATCAAACCTTCGATGTCATCATCTGTTTCTGTCGGCAGGCCAATCATAAAATAGAGTTTCAACAACTCCCAGCCCGCCACAAACGCTTCTTCTGCGGTGCGCAGAATATCCTCTTCGCTGATCCCCTTGTTAATGACGTTCCGCAAACGCTGCGTGCCGGCTTCTGGCGCAATCGTGAAGCCGGTTTTGCGCACCCGGCTGATAATCGAGGCCATCTCGCCGGTCAGCGTTTTGACGCGCATAGACGGCAGCGAAAGCGAGACTCTCGCCGCTTCGCAGGTCTGCATCAACGCCGACATTAACGGCACGATCTGCGAGTAATCGCCTGTGCTGAGCGACGACAACGAAATTTCTTCGTAGCCGCTTTCGCGCAGCAGCGACCTCGCCAGCGCCAGCAGATAATCCGCCGACCGTTCGCGCTTCGGACGATAAATGAATCCGGCCTGACAGAACCGACATCCTCCCGGACAGCCGCGCATGATTTCAAGCGTGACGCGATCATGCACGGGCTGCAAATAGGGGACAATCGGCGCGGAAAAATAGGGGACTGCGTCTAAATCTGGCTCAATCTGACGCATCACGCGCTCCGGCGCATTCGCGGACATCGGGACGATTTCCACGATCTCGCCGGAATCGGCATACCGCGCGGCGTACAACGACGGCACGTACACGCCCGGGATCTTACAGAGCGCGTTCAGCAACTCCGCTCGCGGCGCTCCGCTCGCCTTCCACTCCCGATAGACCGCAACAAGCTGCGGCGTCGCCGTTTCTCCGTCGCCAATCACAACGGCGTCCAGAAACTCGGCCAACGGTTCAGGATTCAAGGCGCACGGCCCGCCCGCAATAATCAGCGGATGCTCGCGGCTGCGCTCGGCAGCATACAGCGGAATGCCCGACAAGGACAGCAGATTGAGAATATTGGAATAACTTAATTCGTACTGTAACGTAAACCCAAGAATGTCAAATTCCGACGCTGCGCGATGAGATTCTACGCTAAACCAGGGAATCCGCTGCGTCCGCATCAGCGCCTCCATATCATCCCAGGGCGCGTATAACCGCTCCGCCGCGACATCCGGCAGGGCGTTCAGCGCGTGATAGAGGATATGCAGCCCCAAATGCGCCATCCCGACTTCGTACACATCGGGAAAGCAGAGGCCGACCGTCACGCGCACCTCGTCCCAGGGCTTTTGCGCGGAATGCAATTCCCGGCCAAGATACTGAATCGGCCTGCTGACATGCGGCAGCAGCGGAAGAATCTGTTCTAACAGCGTCATATT
>CAZMEO010000173.1:4584-7268 GCA_964565315.1 uncultured Candidatus Moduliflexus sp.
CGCCGAGGACGAACAGATAGATGGGATATGACAGATTGCTGAGCAAATGATAATCAACGCTGGTGATGATGATCACCACGACCGCCCCGATAGCAAACCATCCGACCTGCTTCAGCATCAATTCGTCGGCTTCGGGCGTACTGGCAGAGAGGCTGTGAATCGTCAGCAAGCTGGCGAATGCTAAAAAACCGACTGCCAAAATAATTGACCAATCTAATCGATCATAAAACGGACGCGCCATGCGAATGTCCCCTCATTTAATCTTCCAACGAATCTAATTCCGCCGGTTCAACGACCTGTTGTTCGACTAACAATTCCTGCGGCGTAAACAGGCGCTCAAAAATATATTTTGCAATCGGGGCAGCAGCTTTTGCGCCTCCCATGCCATGTTCCACAATAATCGCCATCGCAATTTCCGGATTTTCCGCTGGCGCAAAACAGATAAACCATCCATGATCGCGGAATTTTTCCGGCAGATTCTCCTGCTCTCCGCGCTGAAGTTTGATGACTTGCGCCGTTCCGGTTTTTCCCGCAAATTCGAATGTTTTGATCTGCGATCCGCGCGCCGTGCCTTTTTGACCGTTGACGACCATCCACATCCCTTCTCGAATGGTTTTGAAATGCTTTGCGTCAATCGGGACTTTGCGAACAACCGTCGGCTCGAATTCTTTGATAATCTGCCCGTTCGGATGAATAACTTTTTTGACGATCATCGGTTTATAGAGCGTGCCGCCATTCGCAATCACCGACGTCATCATGGCAAGCTGCAACGGCGTCACCGTCACGAACCCTTGGCCGATGGCGGCGTCCATTGTCTCCGATGGATACCATTTATCGCCAATCGTTTCCTGTTTCCACGCTCGCGTCGGAATCAAGCCCGGCACTTCGTTCGGCAATTCGATACCGCTTTTGACGCCGAGGCCGAAACTCATGGCATAACGGGCTAATTCATCAATTCCCAGTTCCAGGCCGTTGCGATAAAAAAAGACGTTGCACGACTGTTCGATGGCCTGTTTAATATTGACATATCCATGTCCGCCGGGTTTCCAGCAGCGTTTTGTCGTATTCGCCAGACTGACGTGTCCCGCGCAATGCGACGCGGAACCACTGCTGACAACTCGATTTTGCAGCAAGGCTGAACCAATCATCGGCTTGAAGGTCGAACCGGGGGCATAATGGCTTTGAATCGCCTTATTTTGCAAGGGTTTGTCAGGGTTTTTCACCAATGATTTCCAGTTCTCGCTGGAAATACCGCCAGAAAAGAAATTCGGATTGAAACCGGGATGACTGACCATCGCGAGAACATGCCCGTTGCGCGGGTCAACCGCCACAATCGCGCCAGTTTTATCGCCGAGCGCCTCTTCCGCAATCAATTGAATATGCAGGTTCAGCGTCAGCATGACATTATTGCCCGGCATCGGGTTTTTTTGGCTGATGGTTTCCAATTCGCGCCCGTGCGCGTTGACTTCGATCTGCTTGCCGCCCGGTTTGCCGCTGAGATAGAGATTCAACGTTTGTTCAATGCCGCTTTTCCCAACGAGGTCGCCCTGCACCGCGTCGGGATTGTTGGCGGTATCGTCCAATTCTTTTTCGTTGATTTCTCCAATATACCCGACAACATGGCACACACCGGCGTCGTAAATGCTGTACCGCAACGGTTCGACGTCCACCATGACGCCGGGAAGTTCGATTTTATGCTCTTCAAGGTAGGCGACGGTTTTTAAGCTCACATCGCGGGAAATCAGGGTCGGTTCGAATTTAGGGCGTGTGGATTTGTGAATTTTTTCCAGAATTTCTTCTTTGGAAATCGGAAGCAGCTTGTCCAAACGCGCCGCGATCATCTCAAAATCCTGTCCTTTTCCCCTCTTTTTTTCCGGCACATCCTCGCGAATGAGATAGACGTTGAAACTGGGGCGGTTACGCACTAAGGCAAACCCGTCGGCGTCGCTGATGATGCCGCGCGGCGCTTTGACGCGCAGCAGACGGATCCGGTTCTCTTCCGATTTTTTCAAGAATTGCTCTCCTTGAATAATCTGAAGATACCAGAGTCTCCCGACCAGGATGACGAACAGGAGAATGACTACGCCAGCATAAATCGCCAGGCGAAGTCTGACAATCGCTGAATTACGCTGATGAAACTGTTGATGCATAATAGAATCGGTTGATAAACCGCGAACATCTCGCGTTAAAATTGCGAGGAGAACAACGGAAACATGGCATTTTTGTCAAGCGTTTTTCTTGTCTTCTGTTATTGCGGCATTCTCTTGCGAAATCCATCTGAATTTTATTGACAAACCGTGCCGTGTTGCTGCGTGGTCACGCGCATGGACACCATAACGTATCGAGGCGTGGTTGACGGCAGTCAAATCGGCTATCTGAACAGCATTATTGACAGCTATGACGGCATTGCAGCAGTCAGAACGATGAACGGCCCCGCGGGGCTGATCGAACTCTGGATTGCGCCGGAATTCGAAGAATTGGTCAATGCCATTATGCGCGATATTGCTGATGAAATCGGCCTGCAATCGTATTATAAGGCCGACTGTCGTTTAAGCGATTAAGCCGGAAATCATCGGTCAGACACCTTGAAGGTGTCTGACAGATTTTCGCCGCATGCATCACGCCGCAAAAATCGCATTGACCTTTTCCACAACCTTAATCGGACTGAACGGCTTCGACATATA
>CAZMEO010000174.1:0-5598 GCA_964565315.1 uncultured Candidatus Moduliflexus sp.
TTGCTGAGTTTCGGGCTGCTGATTTTGGTGGCGCATTTCATGGGCAAGCTGACGGCGTCGCTGAATCTCGGCGAGTTGGTGGGGCAGCTTCTCGGCGGCATTCTCGTCAATCCGTATCTGCTGAAGGTCGTGCATATCAGCGGCGACGAATACACATTAGCCTTTCGCAATTTTTATTTTTTCACCTTCGTCTTCCTCAGCATTGTCGCGTTCAGCCTCGGCGAAGAACTGCACCTGCAAAAGCTCAAAGGGTTCGGCTGGCGCGGCGTCGTACTCTGCCTCGCGCAGATTCTCACGACGTTCGTCTTGGTGGCAGGCGGCTTTTTATTGGCTGGCTACGACGTGTTCATCGCGCTGATTCTCGGCAGCATCGGCCTCGCCACCTCGCACGCCGCGACCTATGTCGTCACCAATAAACTCCGATTAGAAGGGGAAATCCAGCACATTCTCGCCAATATGATTGTGTTGGATGACGTGATCGAAGTGGTCGTGTTTTCGCTTGTGGTGCAATTCGCCATCGGCAAGCAGAAAGGGAGGAACGTGCCATTTTCCGAGGCGGCGTTTCATGCGTTCAATGAAGTCGGTTTAGCGCTGCTGCTTGGGCTGCTCGCTTTTTTGCTGATCAAATTCATCGTGCGGGAAACTCGCGCTGATAACGAGCAAACCGGACAGGTTGGCGACTCAAAATTCGACGTCATCTGGAATGTCTTCAATGAGCGCCCATCCAAATCGCTCGCGGTGATGTTTATCGTCGTCGGGCTGATGTCGGTCGGCGTCAGCATCGCGATGCGTTTCCATCTTCCCTTTATCCTCGTGCCGGTCGTGACTGGCATGTGCATCTCGAATTTTCATACCGCCGAGTTGTTCGAATCGCTGAAACACGAGGAAATTTCGCCATTTTTCAACCTCATGTTTTTTGCGCTGATCGGCGCGAACATTCGGATTGACGCGATTCGCGGCGACACGATCGGCTATGTCATCTTGTATATCGCGACGCGCTCCATCGGCAAGCTCTTTGGCACGATGCTCGGCGCGAAATGGACGACGCAGGATCGCAAAATCCGGCGCTGCCTGCCGAAATTGATGCTGCCGCAGGCGGGCGTGGCGGCGGTGGAGGCCACGTATGTCGCCATTGTGCTGCATAATGGCGAAGCGGTGCTGAATGTGATTTTGCCCGCGCTGATTTTTTTCGAAATTGTCGGTTTGGTCTTGTCGGAAAAAACCTTGCTGGAATGGAAATCCTGGACGGTTGGCGAAGAAGAATTTCTTCAGCGGCCATCTGTGGCTGCGCCTGTGACAAAACGTTCCGCCATCCGGCTGAGCGAGACGTTTACGACGGACGTGATCAATATTCCGCTGCAATCTGCCACGAAAGAGGGCGTCATTTTGGAATTGTTAGAAACGCTGCAACAGGCGGGGAAAATCAGTAATATTTCCGCGGTGTTTCAAGATGTGATGGAACGCGAGCGGCTGATGTCCACCGGCATCGGCGATGGAATCGCGATTCCGCATGGCAAAACGCGCGGCGCGAAACAGGTGGTCTGCGCGTTTGGCCAGAAGCCGGAAGGCGTCGATTTTCAAAGCCTTGACGGGCAGCCAGCGTTTCTGTTTTTTCTGATTCTTTCCCCGGAAGATGACGCGGAAAGTCATTTGACATTTTTGTCCGCCATTTCCGGGATGCTCCGGCATGATGCCACGCGAGCGGCCTTGCAAAAATGCTCATCGCCGCAAGACGTGGTCGGCGTCTTCACCCTTACCGAAACGGAAAATAAACCGACGGACGCATAATTAAAATGGATTCATCGTAGGGGCGAACTCCTGTGTTCGCCCGAATAACGGGGGGCAGCCCCTACTTCAGCTTGAACTTGAATGTAAACATGGTATCGAATTCGCCAAGTTCATTGCGCTGCGCCTCAATCGCCAAATTATCGGAGACATCGTAGATGATTTTGAACAATTGCTGCCGCTCCGCTCCGCCGACGGTTGTTGTAAACGAGAAGGCGAGCACGTCGAAAAACTCTTTCATTAGCGTGACCGTCGGCGATGCGCTGCTGCTCTCTTTCGAAAGCAGCGGATCAACATCCACCGAGATGCGATCTAACTTGAATATCTTTTCTAAGCGGCCTTCAACGACCGTCTGAATCGGTTTGATTAGAAAGTTCGATGCATTCGCCTGACTCCCCATCCCAATGGCTAATAATCGGGCGATTTCGCCGTCTTTCAGCGGCGGATCGGAACTCATATCCAACGAGAATTGATCCAAATTTCCCTGAATCAGCAACGTAATCGAATAGTTTTGAATCACCGTTTGCACGTTCACGTTCATTTCGGGATTCAGGCGCGTCGGGTCTATCAAATCAAAGACTGCGCTTAAAATGTCGTACTGCACGTCGCCCCAGAGGATTTTGCCGTTCAATGTTTCGATGCGTCCCTGAATTTGCGGATTGGATGGGCTTCCCATAATCCGCAGCGGATTCGCTCGCAGTTCGATGTCGGCTAATTTCGTCTTATAGCGGACATCTTTGGCCGCTTTGATCACCACATCCAGCGTCAGCGTCTCCTGGCGTTTCGCGCGATCATCCCCGGCCAGGGAGATTGTGCGGTTTTTATTGCCGATAAATGCCTGCAAATCAAGGTTTTTCGTATAGAGTGCGTCATGAATGATGATTTCGCCGATCAATTTCTGCTGCTGCGGCGTTCCAGAAAAACGCACGGTGGGGGAGACGGTAAACGATAATTCGGGAATAAGGCCATTGACGCCGATTTGATCCCCCTTTAACTCGACCGAAAATTCCTTCGGCATTAACCCGGACAGCGAGGATGAACCGGAAATCTCGAAATTGCCTTTCCCCAGATTTCCCTTCAGTCCTGCGATCCGGATTTCGTCTTTGGAAATCGCGATTTTCCCCTGAATATTCCGCACAGCGTCAGGGTACGCGCGATGTTTGATGCGGGCGTTCTCCAATTCGAAAATCCCGTCAATTTCCGGCTGTTTAAACGTGCCATGCAGGCTGCAAATGACCTGCGCCAACCCCTCTAATTCTAAAATTTCGGCGCTGGCGGGAATGAATGGCAAGACTGCCCGCAAATCAATAATGCCGTCCACATCAAGATCAAAATTCCCCTGAAAGTCGAGAGACCCTTGCGAATACAGCCCCAACTCTTCGCCGCGCATGTCAAGCGAGTTGACCATCAGTTTTTTGTCGGTCACGACCAGATCAATCGGGTGGCTGTTCTTGATTTTCTGTCCAAAAACGTCGAGATTTAATTCACTTAGCTTCACGTCCGCCGAGACCGCCTGCATATTGTTTAAGCTCCCTTCGGACACGATTTTGCCGGTAATAATGCCGGTGACGCCTTTCCATTCCATGACGGTTGAAATCATCTGCTCAATTTCCGCCTGCTGCATTGAAAGCTCTACGCGATACGGCAGCTCCGGCGTTAAGCCGACATCAAACGCAAGCTGTAATTTTTCCCGAAACGTTTTCAGCAGCGCCGACGCCTTCTGATTTTTGGCGGAAATCACGCAGATAATATCTTCAATCGGTCGCTCGTTATACGTGAGCGAATTCAGGACAATTTTCCCTTCTGCAACAGGGTTCTGCGTCGTTCCACTGGCCGCGAGCGTCATGTCCACGCGCCCGGTGTATTGCACCGCCACAGATTTCAGTTGATCAATGTCCCGAAAATTGATATTGTCCACCGCAAGTTTGACATCAAACGATTGGTCGAACCCGTAAAAGCCCTTTATATCAATCGTACCGCCATTCTTCTTGAGGCGCAGCGATGAAATCGTCACGCGATTCTCCGCTAACGCCACGTCGCCGGTCAATTCGTCGAATGTTTGACCGTAGGCGTTTCCCTGCTGAATATTCAGTTTCGCCTCGCTTTGCAAATTGCTGACCGGGCCATGCACGACAACGTCAATCTGCCGCAGTTGGCCGGAAATCGGCAACGCCTGTTTGCCGATGCCCAAATAATCGGCGAGTTGGCCTGATGAGAGCCGGATCGGGATGTTGACCGTCATGCCGGACTTTCCGGCAAGATCAACCGTGCCGCTCGCCTCGATCACGGCGCTTTTGTGAGCGATTCGCGCCTTGTTCACCGTCACGACGTTCTTCTTGAAGCCAGCGTCAAGCGCCACGTCACTTGCCTGCGCCCAGAAAAAGTCGGCGTTCGTCAGATGCGCGTTGGCCTGAATTTCGACATCAGGAATCGCGCCGCGCACCGTTCCGGCAATCTGCCGAATCTCGCCCGAAAATTTGGAAAGCGGCGAATCATTCCCCATGCCAGGCACGAACGCCGCCGCCTGCGTCATGAGCGCGTTCAGATTCTCGGAGGCTGCCTGATATGCCAGGTCAAGCGTTACGCCTTTTTTCAGGCTGACGCCGCCGGTCACGTCAAGCCGCAGCGCCGGAGAATCCACCGAACACGCCTCAATCGTCGCCTGTTGCTGGCGCAGGCGGGTTGTGAGATGCCATTCGAGCGGAACAGGAGACGCCTTCGACATGCGCATTTTGCCCGCGCTCTGAAGGTCGGCCTCGGCTTGAATATCTTGCAGCGCAAAACTTGCCCCTTGCGCCGAAATTTTTCCATTCAGGTCGGCAGTCATTTTAAGCCCCTGCTGTGCGAACTGCGGGGCAAATTGCTGCAAAATTGCGCCAACGGAAATTTTTTGAATATCGAGCGCGGCCTTGAATTTCGGCAGATGGTCGGTTGCAAGCGCAAATTCGCCGCTTCCGATAATTTTTCCGTCGAATAATTCGGCAGTGAGCTCCGAAAGCGCAATCAACCCATTCTGAAGCTGCGCGGTTGCGTCGATTCGTTTCGCCTGAACATTGTATGCATCGAGATCGGTCACGTCAAGCTGCGTTTCGGCGGTCAAATGCGGCAAATCGAAATGGCTGCCCTGCGCGGAGACGCTGCCGTTCAGCACGCCCGCCACCGCAGGCGGATCGGGGAGAATGCGCATGATCTCGGCAAGATCAATCGCCGTCAGATTCACGGTCGCGCTATACGGGAAATTCTCAGACAGGGCAAGATTCCCGGAAGCGCTGACGATGCCATTGAAAATATTCGCTTCGAACGTATTCAGAAAGACGGCGTTATCACGGAATGCAGCCTGCGCGTTCAGGCTCTCCACTGCGACATTGTAGGCATCGAGATTCGTCACGCTCAATTTGGCGTCGGCGGTCAAGTGCGGCGCGTCGAAATGACTCCCCTGCGCGGAAATCGTGCCGGTTAATTGCCCCGCAACATCAGGTGGATTCGGCAGAATGCCTGTTAATTGCGCTAAATCAATTCCCGTCAAATTGATCGTGGCCTGATAGGGGAAATTTTTAGCAAGCGCAAGCTGCCCCGTCGCCGTGATGTTTCCGCCGAAGAGAGCGGCGTCGAGGGAGGTCAGGCGCGCGACGTTATCAGCCGCCGCCGCCTTGATCGTCATCTTTTCCGATTGCACGTTGTAGGCGTCTATATTCGTCAGATCAAACGCGGCGTCAGCCTGTAAATGCGCCAAATCGAAGTGGCTGCCGCTCGCCGACACGCTGCCGGTCAATTGACCGGCCATCGCAGGCGGATTCGGCAGAATGCCAGCCA
>CAZMEO010000174.1:5698-7251 GCA_964565315.1 uncultured Candidatus Moduliflexus sp.
CGGGCTGCCCTGCGCGGTCAGGCTGCCGGTCAACTGCCCCGTCACCACAGGCGGATTCGGCAGCATCTTCATCGCCTCAGCCAACTCAAAAGCGTTCAGATTGACCTGTGCCTGAAACGGGAACGCTGGCGACAATTCGACCTGTCCGCTCGCGGAAATTTTTCCCTGAAAGATGTCAGCGTCAAACGCCGTCAGATGCGCGATGTTGTCTTTGACGCTCAGACGCGTCGTCAGGCGGCCAGTTTTGGCGTGATACGCCTTCAGATCGGTCACGTCGAATTGCGCGTCCGCTAACAGATGCGCGGTATCAAAATCCGTGCCTTGCGCGGAGAGTTTTCCGGTCAATTCTCCCGTCACGACAGGCGGATTCGGCAGAATGCCCATCACGTCCGCCACATCAATCGCCGTTAATTCCGCCGTCGCCTGATACGGGAAATGTTCGGACAGCGCAAGCTGCCCGTTTGCGAGAATCTTTCCGCCAAATATCGAGGCGTTTAACGCCGTCAGATAGATGGTTTTTTCGCGGAAGGCTGCGTCAAGTTTGAGGTGCTCCGCCTGCGCGTTGTAGGCGTTGATTTCGGTCAATTCCAGCGCGGCCTCGGCGGTTAAATGTTCCAAATCGAAGTTGCTTCCCCGCGCCGACAGGCTTCCAGCCAGCAGCCCCGCCACGTCAGGCGGATTTGGCAATACGCTGACCGCTTTTGCCAGATCGATATTGTTGAGTTCTATGGTGGCTTCATACGGAAAACGTTCGGAGACGGCGAGTTGGCCGGAGGTTTTC
Organism: uncultured Candidatus Moduliflexus sp.; assembly: GCA_964565315.1. GTDB lineage: Bacteria > Moduliflexota > Moduliflexia > Moduliflexales > Moduliflexaceae > Moduliflexus. Next base: position 6,480 of record CAZMEO010000174.1, read on the forward strand.
ACGTCTCCGCCGGATACCGCAATGTCTAACGCGACCTGTTGTTCGAAGAGCGCCAATTTCCCGGCAGCTTTCACTTGTCCGCCAAACGCCTTCGCGTCCAATGAAGTCAGATGCACGGTGTTTTCGGAGAATTTCGCGAGCAGCAGCAGGCGCTCGACTTGCGCGTGATACGCCTCTATATCAGTCGCCTCCAGCGCGGCTTCGGCGGTCAAATGCGGCAAATCGAAATCGCTTCCCTGCGCGGAAATCGTTCCGGCCACTCTGCCTACAATCTCTGGCGGGTTCGGCAACATGCCCGCCACCTGCGCTAAGTCAATTGCGGCCAATTCGACGTTCGCCTGATATGGGAAATGCTCGGACAGCGCCATCTGCCCGTTTGCGAGGATGTTCCCATCGAACATGGCGGCGTCAAGCGAGGCGAGATAGACTGTATTGTCGCGAAACGCGGCATCGAGTTTCAGGCGTTCGGCCTGCACGTTGTAAGCGTCTATGTCGGCTAGTTGAAGCGCGGCTTCGGCGGTCAGATGCGGCAGATCAAAATGACTGCCGCTGGCTGATACTGTTCCGGCGAGTTGCCCGACGACATCTGGCGGATTCGGCAAAATGCTCATCACGGCTGCCAGATCAATGTCGTTCAGCTTGACAGTCGCTTGATACGGGAAGTTTTCGGAAAGAGCGAGCTGCCCGGCGGCGTTGATGTTTCCGCCAAAGATGGCCGCGTCAAGCGATGTCAGATGGACGGCATTCTCGCGGAGCGTCGCGTCAATTTTCA
>CAZMEO010000175.1:0-2157 GCA_964565315.1 uncultured Candidatus Moduliflexus sp.
AATCGCTGAATTTATATTTGGGATAGATGCAATGCGCCGCGATTTCCGCCAGCAGAAAACGAGGATATTCTTTCCCTCGCAGCAAATCAATCGCCAATTCACAAATTCTCCGCACTTTTTTCATAAGCGTTCGTCGTGTTACAGCATTATTCATGTGCAGTTTGCGGGAAAACACCCCACCCCCAGCCCCTCCCCAACGGGGAGGGGAGTTTCCCCCCTCTCCTTCGGAGAGGGGGCAAGGGGGTGAGGTCAGCGCCGTTCCCGGATTAAATTTTTCATGTTCATCACGGTGTCTGACAGGTTTGCTCAATCGTCGGTGTTCGGTATAATACCAATTGCCTTAAAAAAGATCAGATTTGTTCACACCGGGTGTGCCAACGACGTGTTTTATGATCGAATTTACCACAATTGGTTCAGTTCCTAACAACAACGACAACGAATAGGAGAAGGGAACGAATTGAAGGGGTAAAACGGCTCGAATTCGCTCCTTTCTTGAATTCGTTGTCATTGTTATTAGGAACTACACATATCCGTGTAGTTTCAGCGGCCAAAAAAGTCAATATCCAAACGCGGTTCTTGTGTTGTTCGTTGGAATGATTGCCAGAAATGCCGTCATGCCCGTGAATCATCCCGCATCGGCAAGCGTTCGCGCCATGTAATTTCTCTTGACACTTCTTTTCGAATTTTCAAGAATGCTTCCATCAGTTGTCAGACACCTCAACGGTGTCTGACAACTCTCAAGGCGCAACGTGCGCAAAACAACACTCTTTTTTTACGCTGTTATTTCATAAATTCGGCTGAATATGGCATTTCTACACCCTCAAAACTCGGTGGGTTCATGGCGAACGACGCTGAGGCGTTCCGCGTTCACAATGATATTGTTCGGCCTCATCAGCGCTGCCGGAGTTCTCGGCATCAACGCCTATGTTTCTCACAGGGCGAAACCAGCGATCTACGCTGATATTTCGCGGATTCCGTCCGCCTATACCGCGCTGATTTTAGGCGCGAAAGTGCATGGCGGCGGACGCCTGTCGAATATGCTGGAAGACCGCGTGTTGACCGGCTTAGAACTCTATCGGCAGGGCAAAGTCGAAAAACTGCTGCTCTCCGGCGATCACGGGCGACAGGCGTATGACGAAGTCAATGCCATGCGCGATTATCTCCTCAAGCAGGGCGTTCCGGCGCAGGATATTTTTATGGATCATGCCGGATTCGACACATACAGCAGCATGTACCGGGCGCGTGACGTGTTTCAGGTGCGCGACGTGATTGTCGTCACGCAGGCATTTCATCTGCCCCGTGCCGTCTTTTTGGCGCGTTCATTGGGATTAGAGGCCGTCGGCCTCGTCGCCGACCGACGAACCTACACGCAGGCATCGCGCCTGAAATCTGCCGTGCGCGAGCCGTTGGCGCGCGTCAAATCCTTTCTGGAAACGCTGCTGCGCGTCAAGCCGAAATATCTCGGTGACGCGATCCCAATCACCGGCGACGGCAGGCAGACGTTAGGATAAGAGAGACCTCACAGGTTTCGAAAACCTGTGAGGTCTGAACATAATGGAGGATATATCATGAAAGAATCGGCTGAAAAAATGACATATCGCGATTATTTGGCGTGGCCGGAAGGCGAGCGCTGGGAACTGATTTCCGGCGTGGCGTATAATATGAGTCCCGCGCCGTCGCCGATGCACCAGCGCGTATTGATTGCGCTCTCCACGCAATTGTATCACCTCTTTGAAGGAAAACCCTGTTCCGTCTATCTCGTGCCGTTCGACGTGCGCCTGCCGGAAAAAAACGAGCGCGACACGGACATCAGCACGGTCGTGCAGCCGGATATTTCGATTGTCTGTGACGCCTCGAAAATCGACCGGAAGGGTTGCAAAGGCGCGCCTGACATGGTGATCGAAATTCTCTCGCCTGCGACTGCCAAAAAGGATCGGCGGGAAAAATTCCGGTTGTATGAACGCCATCAGGTGAAAACCTACTGGATTGTCTCGCCGCTTGACGAAATTATCGAGGTGTTTACGCTGAAAGACGGCAAATATGGCGAGGCGGATATTTATGCCGCCGATGACCGCGTGCCGGTCAGCGTCTTTCCCGGCGCAGAAGTTGATCTGTCGCGGGTTTTTTCGGTCAATCGCGAAGAGGACGAATAACGCA
>CAZMEO010000175.1:2257-7235 GCA_964565315.1 uncultured Candidatus Moduliflexus sp.
TTGATCTGTCGCGGGTTTTTTCGGTCAATCGCGAAGAGGACGAATAACGCATGAACACGCTCTTGTTCTTAGGCACAGGCACGTCCAGCGGCATTCCGATGCTAGGCTGCGACTGCGCGACCTGCACGTCGCATGATCCCCGCGATACGCGCTTTCGCACGAGCGCCTATGTCGTCACGGATGGCGGCGTCAAGCTGCTGATTGACGCCGGCACGGATTTTCGCTTGCAAGCGTTAGCGCATCAACTCCGCTGGATTGACGGCATTCTGATTACGCACAGCCACCACGATCATATCGGCGGCATTGACGAACTGCGGCAGATCAATTTCGTGATGCAGCGTCATATCGAACTCTACGGCACGGCCTTCGCGCTCGAAGAAATCCGCGAGCGGTTCAGCTATATTTTCAAAGAAACCCAGAAAGGCGGCGGCAAACCACAGTTGAATTTGATTGAAGTTCAGGCGTTCCAGGAATTTCAGATCAACGGCCAGCCGATTCTGCCGCTCGACGTGCGGCACGGCCAGATTCCGATTTTCGGCTATCAAATCGGCGGATTGAGCTATATTACTGATGCCAGTTATCTGCCGCCGGACACGCTTGAGCGCATTCACCGCACGCCGCTGCTGGTGATCAACGCGCTCCATTTTCAGCCGCATTCGACCCACTTCAACCTTGAGCAGGCATTGGAGATGATCGAACGGATTCAGCCCGGCGCGGCCTATCTCGTGCACATGAGCCATCGCGTCAAACACGCCGACGTGGAACAGACACTCCCCGCCAATGTGCAGTTAGCGTATGACAATTTGATTGTGGAGTTCTGAGAGGCGCTGTTCGCCGGGACGAAGCGCGGCATTTTTTGCTTGACTTCTCCATTTCTTTTCTACATGGTTTTGATATATGAAATGGCATCTCGCCGATAACTATCGGACTGTTTAAATTTAACCGCACAGAAAACTACATCGAATTGAAGAAGGGAACGAATGGCATGCTAACGGATTAAAATTTGTTCCCTTCTTCAATTCGATGTAGTTTTTGACACACTGACAAACGTGAAATATCCCAATTTCCCGCGTTCGTTTTATGCCATCGGCGGGCTGCTGCTGATCGGCGTCCTGTTTTTCGCGCAACTCCTGTTTTCCGGCGAGTGCATCAATGCGACCGACATTTTGACGCAGCAATATTTCTGGAATGTCTTCATCAAAGAAAATCTGTTCACCGATCCGTGCTTCCAGACCTGGCTGCCCTATGTAAACGGCGGCACGCCCTCCAGCGGCGGACTTGATCTGATTTTCCGCCCCTTCATGCTGCTGACGCTGCTGCTGTTTCCGGCGCATGTCGCCATCAGTTACGAAATGGTCGCGTATCTCATGCTGGCGGGCGTCGGCATGTTTTTCTATCTGCGCGAGGTGGGCTTGTCGCGCCTCAGCGCGTTTCTCGGCGGCCTGTTCCTGATGCTCAACGGCGAATTGGTCACGCTGATTAACGCCGGACACGTCAACAAGCTCGGCGCGATTGCTCCAATCGCGCTGGTGTTCTGGGCATTGGAACGCGCCCTGAAACAGCGGACGCTCAGAGCGTTTCTCGTCACCGCCGCCGCGCTTGGGTTCGCCTTCTGGCAAGGGCATGTGCAGGTCTCGTATTACATCTGCATCGCGGTCGCCATTTACGCCGTGATTCGCGCCCTCATCATCTGGCGGCAGGAGCGGACGTTCGCGCCGGTCTTGAAATTGACGCTTTATTCTCTCGTCATGGTCGCCGTGTTTTTGCTGATGATCGCGTTCCAGTTTCTCCCGATGCTGTCGTTTGCCAAAGTCTCTGACCGCGCGGAAGGCGTGGATTACGAATTCGCCACAAGCTGGTCGCTGCCGCCGGAAGAAATCTTGACCTATTTCGCGCCCGGCCTGTTCGGGCTGCGCCGGTTGAATACGGATGACGACGAACCGAGCGTGGAGGCCGTTCAATACTGGGGACGCGCCCCGTTCATGCAGACGTCCCGCTATTTCGGCCTGATTCCGGTAGCGTTCATCATCATCGCGCTGTGCGGCGTCCGCAACAAGCATATTCTGACGCTGACGCTCCTCGCGCTCATCGTGCTGGCAATGGGACTCGGCAAATATAATCCGGCGTATAAATTGCTCTACGACCACGCGCCCGGCTTCAATCAGTTTCGCGTCCCGCAGATGATTCTGTTCGTGTTTGCATTCGCGACCTCGGCGTTGGCGGCATTCGGCGCGGAATGGCTCTTCCGGGATTGGACGGCGCGGAAAGCGCGGCAACTCCGCATCGGCTTGCTGATCGGCTGCATCGCGCTGCTGCTGACGTGGCTGCTGATTCTGGCGCTGCCGTTTTTGCAGACGCGCCTTGTCGAGCAATTTCACGACCTGTTCTATTTACGGGAAGCGGATGAAGAATTGGCGCTCGCCCGATTTCAGAATATCGTCAACAGCCTCGCCTGGTGTTCATTGTTCTGGAGCGCGACATTGGCGGCGTTCGGCATGAGGCTGGCGCAGCAGATTCGCATGCGCTGGCTGATCGCGGCGCTGCTTGCGGTCTATCTCTTAGACATCCGGGCGTTCGATGAAAAATTCCTTGATACCGTTCCCATCGAGGATTCCGGCTATGTGGATGAAAACGACGCGATCCGCTACATGAAAGAGAATCCCGGCCTCTATCGCGTGCTGCCCGCCATTGATCAACCGCTGACGTATAATGTGCATAATAAATTCGCGCTGCACCATCTGTACAGCGTGTCCGGCTACGAAGCGGTCGGCGTGCAATATTACAACGATTACATGGATAATATGGCGCTCTGGACGCCATTGATTGACCTGTTGAATATCAAATATATCATCCTCCCGAAAGGCGCGACGCTGGACGAGCAGCCGGTCAAAATCGGCGACGTGATTGAGCCGTATAAAGTCGTCATGGATTCCGACGCGCTGCTGCTGGAAAACCTGAATGCGCTTCCTCGCGCCTATCCCGTGCATAATGCGTTTATTGCCTCCTCGAAAGACGAGGCGTTCGAGATGCTGCTGCATCCGCAGGTAGATTTCCGCGAGTTTGTCGTGCTGGAAGAGCGTCCGACGGAACAGATGGCACAGGAAAACGTGCCGTCGGCGGCCTCGCATGTCGAAATCACGCACTATCAGACGCGAACGATCACGATGAAGGCCGCGATGGCGACGGACGGCTTGATTGTGTTGAGCGAAAAATATTACGCCGGATGGAAGGCGTTTATTGACGGACAGCCTGCGAAAATTTACAAAGCCAATTACACGCTGCAAGCGATTGCCGCGCCGAAAGGGGAACATGACATCGTGTTCCGTTTCGAGCCGACGCAGGCGCGACTCGGCTTATGGCTCACCACGATCACGACTCTGCTGCTCATCGCGTTTTTGGGAACGCCCGCCGCCATCCGCCAAAAACAATCGGCGACATGGGCGCGGCTGCATGACGTATTTCGGCGTTTCTACCTCTCGAAACAGACGCGGCGCGGGCTGGTGCTGCTGGCCGCCGCCGCGCATGCCCGGCAATATCTGTTCAACCGCTCGATGGCGCCCGACGAAACTTCGTTGGCGCTGAACATCCTCGACCGCTCGTTTTCGCAACTTCTGCTGCCGTTGGATTACAATCAGTCCGCGCCGGTCGGATTTTTATTGATTGAAAAACTGTTCGTCACGTTAGGGGGAAACAGCGAATACGTCCTGCGGCTCTTTCCCTTCGCATGCGGGATCGCCGCGCTATTCCTCTTTGCGCGGATTGCCGACAAGCTGCTGCCGCCTGCGGCGATTCCGGTCGCGCTCGGCCTGTTCGGATTTTCCGGGGTGTCAATCATCTTCTCTTCGACCGTCAAGCAATACGCCTGCGACGTGTTTTTCACCGTGCTTGTTCTCTGGAGCGCGTTACGATTGCGGCGCTCGCAAACCGCGCTGAAAGACGTGCTGATCTTTACCGCAATCGGCGGCGTGGCGATGTGCTGTTCTCATCCGGCGCTCTTCGTCTTTGCGGGCGCAGGAATATGCGTGGCGGCGTCTGCGCTTCGCCAGAAACATTGGCGGGCGTGTGTCCGGCTTCTTCTTCCATTCGGCATGCTGGCTGGCACGCTGGCGTTGATGTACCTGTTTCTGCTGAAAGAATATGAAGGCAACCGGTATCTTCAAGAGTTCTGGCAAGGGGAATTCATGCCGTTCCCGCCCGTCTCGCTTTCAGCGCTGACGTGGCTTGTCAAAACCTTCTTCAACGCCATTGAATATCAATTCACCTTTCCGCAATCGTTTTTCGCCGTCGTCAGTCAATTGACGACAGGCGAAAGCCTGTTGACGCCCTCGGCGTTCCTCAAGTGGAGCTATCTGTATGCGATGATCGCGATGCTGTTTGCGGCGGGCGTCCTGGCATTTGCCAGAACCTCCGCCTTCAACCTCTTGCTGCTGCTGACTCCGGCGGCATTAGCGCTGTTCGCGTCAGGTCTTCGGAAATATCCGTTCGGCAATCGCCTGATTTTGTTTTTATTCCCTGTTCTGTGCCTTTTTATCGGGAACGGCGCGGCTGGCATGCAGGCGTTCTTCAGAAAGCGCTCGCCGTTCATCGGTACGCTGCTGATCGGCGGAGTCTGCGTTTTTTATGCCGCTTCAGCGGCGCAATCCTTTGTCGCGCCCCGGAAACATGAGGAATTGCGCCCAATGATTCAATACATGCTGGCGCACCGGCAGCCGGGCGACACGATTTATGTCTATTACGCCTCGCAAGGAGTCTATGCCTATTACGCGCGGCGATTCGGCCTGACAGACACGCCGCATATCGCGGGCATTGCGTCTCGCGACGATTGGCAGAAGTATCTGGACGATCTCCAGCAACTTCACGGGAAGGCGCGAGTCTGGCTCGTCTTCTCTCATGCGTATAGCGAAGAAGCCTTTTTTGTGTCGTATTTAGATACGATTGGAACGCGCCTTGATGAGCGCCACGATCAGAAAGCCTCCGT
>CAZMEO010000176.1:0-4218 GCA_964565315.1 uncultured Candidatus Moduliflexus sp.
GTGGCGTTATCCGGGCTGACGCCGCCGAACGACTGCCCTGTTCCGCCGAACATAAAGCGCATCCGATCTTGGGGGCGGAATCCGCTTTCAGAGAATAACAGTTCGCCGTTGCGATAGCCTGTGGTCACGCCGTTTTGCACGGTAATCGTCCAGTGATAGGTGGTGTACGGATCCCATGACAGCGCGCCTGCGCTCCGCAGTTCGAAACCGGAGGCGCCGCCGTTGCAGCCACCTTTGTATTTCATGTAATCAGTCGAATCGCTGCCGGGATAATCGGCCAGTTTAATCATCTGGAAGAGGCAACTGCTCAGCGTTCGCCATTGCGACCAATCAGTTTCTACCGGCGCATCTTGCATGAACAAAATCGTGACCTGGTCATCTGGGGCGTGATAGTATTCCCCAGGAATCAGGCCAGAGGTATCAAACTCTACGCCGAAATTGCCCTGAATCTCGGTGTCGTAGATGATATAGCCGCTGTCTGACGTAATCTGATAGCCTGCTGACGTAAAGACTCCACCGCCAACCGACCCGACTGACGTGCCGTTGGTTAAGGGATCGGAAATCGCCACTCCTCCAATGGTGCGCCCCGACGTGGTTGTCGTCGTCGTGCTGCTATCTCCGACGGTCACAGGAGATGTCGGCCCGGTATAGATCGTTGTCGGCTTTCCGGACGCGATTTTCTGCTCACTCAATTTGCAACCTGCCATTAACCCCAACAAGGCGGCGCTCAACGCGATAAGTTTCAAGAATTTCATACAATAACCCCTCCTCGCTTTCTGCTTCTGACGTTCATTACTCAGGCCAATCCTCCGCCGTTCGACGAATGATTGACCACTTCCCCATTCTATATGCATTGACCGGAAAAGTTATGGACAGAGCTGTCAGAAACCTTGAAGGTGTCTGACAGCTTTCCCTGACCACAGCGTGCATCTACACGCTATGTGAGGCTGTCGAACCTCCTGACTATATTCGATAGATTTTTACATCTGAATACGTCACGTTGCGCGGCCCGCCGCGTCCCCAATGCGTGCCGCCGATCCGCACCACGATCTTGCCTTTCGGATTGAAATGCGGCAACGTGTTGGCAAGATAAAGCGGCTGATCGTTGCGCCGCACATCCAGCGTTCCGTCTTTCCACGTGATGACCCAGTGATATGACGTATTCGGATTCCATTCCAATGGATGCCCGGCCAATCCATGCCCCGCCCAGCTTCCTGATTCCGCGCCTTCGCCATGCGACAGGCACTTCAGCCCGAAGCCATTGGTGATATGCTCGAAGCCAGGCACGGCGCCGCGCTTTCGGAGTTCCAGCAAACTGTAATGCGAATCCCGCCAGATGGCCGGATCGCCCCAGTTGGCGTCACGCGGCGCGTCATACATCAGCAGCACGACCAATTTGCTGTCAGTGCATTCTTCGCGATCAAGATACCCTTTGGCCGTGAACTCCACGCCGATGTTGCCGGTAATGCCGGTTTCATACACCAGATACCCCTGAAAATTCGTGGTGATGCGATAGCCGTCCGGCGTAAATTGCCCGCCATTCACCACGCCGACCGTGCGCCCGTTTTTCAGGGAATCCGCCACCATTAACTTGCCGCTGATGGACGTTGCGCCGATTTCAACAGACGGATCAGCCAGTATTTTGGTTGAAAGCGCATTCGGAATCTGCGATGCCTCGGTAATCTGACAATCCGCCGGGTCGATCACCGCGATTTTATCGGCCAGCACAGACGCATGCCCCATGTAATAGATGCGAAATTCCATGTTCGCTTCTGCGCTCGGCGGCTTGAAATCAAAGGTAAAGAGGCAAAATTGGTTGGCTTTGGGAAAATCTTTGCGGGTAATGATTTCTTTGCCGATGACGCGGTCGCTGTGATGGTCGTACACGTCAAGAATCAGGATATTGCGGTCATCAATCGTATTGTTGTCAATCTGAATGCTGAAGAGCGCTTTCAGTGGCTTCACCGGATACCCTTTTTTATACTGGCCGTAGCAGAGAAAGCCCTGTTCCTGCGTGGTGCGAATCATTTTCCCGTTGGGTTCGACGGTTGCGCCGGGATGCGTTGACGGCAGATTGGCGATGCGGAAAACATCGAGAAATCCATCTGAAGAGCGTCCGATGGTGGTGTATTTGACGAACAAATCGGTATAATGATCCGTCTGCGGGCGGCCAATCGTCCGGCGCAGTGTCAGCAGCAACTCGTCTTTTGTCGTGAATTCTTTGCCTTTCAGCGTCCGCAATTTCGCGACAACGCCGCTCGGAACGCCCTGTTTCAGCAAATTCGTGTAGGTGTCTTCGTCAAAGCGGTATTTCGGCGCGAGCTTCGCCGCCGCCGGTCGCGATGGCGCGGGATAGGGCTTGAATTCGTTGACAAGCGCCTGATAGGTCTCAATGTTCAACTGCGCGGCGCTGGAATCGCCGCGATTTGCTAAATAGGCGTAATGATCCAGAAAACCGAAGAGTTGCAGCCCGGCGCGATTGACGTCCGCCGCTAAGCGTTTCATATCGGTCGGATTTTCGCGCGCCATGCCGCTCTGACCGAATCCGTCGGTAGAAAACCCAATCGCCTTTTGATTGCCCGCGCGTTTTCGCAAATCTGCCACGTCTGCCGGGACGTTGGAATTGCCGGTGGCAATGTCATAGCGCCCGCTATGCACGAACCAGATGTCGGCGTTCGGGTCAGCGGCGGCGGGGGAATCCTCTTCGCTGCCGGAAACAAGCACGCCGGGCAGCAGTGCCTTGACATAACGCGACATTTCGTAATGCCAGAGTTTGTTTTCTTTGAATTCGTTCATCACGCCGATAATCACGTTTTTATGCTGCCGAACGATTTCGGCGACGTTGATAATATAGCGTTTTTGCACGTCCATCAGCCTGGTATTATTGGGATCGGCAAATTTTTTCAAGTCCGCGCCGACAAGCTGGTAATACGGATGATATTGCGCGGCGGGCGCATGCCAGAATCCCGCGGAATCGAACAATTCATACATCACGACGATGCCGCATGCTTCGGCATGCGTCAGCCAGCGGTCGAAATAGTCGAAAAAGCGCTGATTGAACTGGTTCAAATCGAATGTTCCGCCAGTTCTGACGTATGGCTCTTCTTCCTGCCCCTGCCCGAACGGCCAGAACCCGAAAACGCGCATCCCGTTGACGCCTGTGTCGCTCAAGGCGTCAATCCATTTGAAAATTTCATTATTGAGATAATGATTGAAGCCGAACTGTTCCACGAACAACAGCCGGAGAGTGCCAGGGACGTTTTGCTGCTTGAGCGTTGCGCCATCACGATATAACTTTCCAGGAAATGCCATTCCTCATCCTCCGTTGCGAATGATAAGCTAAGGTTGAATTGTGATGAACGTAGTGTAGCCTAAAAATGTTCCCCGGTCAAGCAGAAAATACGTCAGAATCATTTTCTTTGGCGGTTTTAAAAAGTTTTGACAAAAACGAAAGCATTTGATAAAAGGTGTTAACGTTTTTGTGGGAACTCTTGCATTCGGAAATACATGCTGGTAGCCCCGCCCTGCGCGGCGGGGTTCCTGGCATGATTCCCGCCGCGTAGGGCTACCAGTTATGCCAAGCGCTGACGCGCCTCTTGTCAAGCGAATAGTCGAGAATCTTATGAGAAAAAGCGTGTTGTTTCGAGTCGGAATAGGTTGTGGAATCGCGTGCGCGTTGGCGTGTGCGATGTATTTGGTTCAGCATCGTTCGCAGATTATTGGCGTTCAAACCAGCGAAGTGGAATTCTTCAGCCGGGACATCACATTGAGAGGGACGCTTTACATGCCGCGCCGCTGGATGTCCGGGAAAGCGCCTGCCATTGTCTTCTGTCACGGCGGGACGCCAATCGGACGGAAATTGGCGATTTATGTCATTGCAGCGCGGCAATTGGCGGAACGCGGATATGTCGTGCTGACGTTCGATTTTTGCGGCTTCGGTGAGTCTGATGATCCGCCGCGTTTCGAATCTGCGTCAGATTTGGATTTTACGCAAGATGTCTCCGCCGCGTTGAGTTATCTTGCGAAGTTGAACGCTGTTGACGCCGGGCGGCTGTTTCTGGTCGGACATTCCTTCGGCGCGGGTGTCGTCCTGCCCACCAGCGTCAAAGATCACCGCGTTCGCAAAACCGTGTCAATTTCGCCGCCGCGTAATACACAGCGGCTGCAATACGGCAAAGACGCGCTTGATCCGCTCTATCCGACCAAACGATTGTCCGG
>CAZMEO010000176.1:4318-7188 GCA_964565315.1 uncultured Candidatus Moduliflexus sp.
GCGGTCGGTCATGCGTTCGGCGCGGGCATCGCGATGCAGGCGGGCTTGCAGGATGATCGCATCAAGCGCGTGATTTCGCTCTCTCCGGCGCGTCGCAATCAAGAACTGTTTTTCGCCAACGATGCGCCCTTTCCGAATCAGCCGCAGGAACGGATTTCCGCCGCGATGCGTCTGCCGGAATTGCTGCCGAAAGCGGTGTTATATCCGCATCTGAAAGACTACATGGCTGAGGCGATTCTGCAATACCGGACGCATCCGCCGATGTTGTATATTGACGGCGCAGCAGAAGATCAGGCCGATCTCGCGTTCTTGCGGGAACTCCTGCCGCGCATCCCTGAGCCGAAAGGGTCTGTCACGATTCCCGGCGCAGACAGCAGCTATGGCACGCCGCCGGATCAAATTTCTGCTGAAGGAATGGATATTCAACGAGAGATTGTTGATACGCTGACTGACGAGATTGATAAGTGGCTGACGCGAAAGGAATGAGGTTTTTCCCGTAAAAAAGCTGTCAGACACGTAAGACGTGTCTGACAGCGATGCCGCTATACGCCGAAGAGCTTTTGGCGGAAGATGAAAAAGACTGCGCCAAGCAAACACAGCCCCGCCCAGACGAAATCCAGCCGGAAGGACTCGCGCATGTACAGCACGGAAAACGGCACGAAAATCGTCAGCGTAATGACTTCCTGCAAAATTTTCAATTCGCCGACGTTCATCGCTTGATGGCCGATGCGATTGGCCGGGACTTGAATCAAATATTCGAAAAGCGCAATCCCCCAGCTAATTAATGCCGCAATAATCCAGGGTTTGTTCGCCATATTTTTCAGATGCCCATACCAGGCAAATGTCATAAAGATGTTGCTGCAACAGAGCAAAATCGTGGTAATCGTAAACACGCGCATAATGGTCTGATAAATCTCCTTTTTATCGTAGTTGTCAGACACTTTGGAAATGTCTGACAACTGGTATTGTTATTTTTGCGATGCGATCCGTTCTTGTTCAATTTGCAATAACTCCTCCTGACAATGCCCGGTCGGGTATTTCCCCTCGAAACAGGCGTAACACATCGAATGTTCAGGGTAGAGCGTCTGCAAATCTTCTAACGACTGATAAATCAACGCATCCGCTTCGAGATAGTCGGCAATCTCTTCGATCGTCGGCAGTTTCGTGGCAATTAAATCGGTGCTGATCGCCATGTCAATGCCGTAAATACACGGATGTTTGATGGGCGGCGCGGCGGAAATGAAATAGACCTTTTCCGCGCCCGCATTGCGCAACAGCTTGACAATCCGTTTGGATGTCGTGCCGCGCACAATTGAATCATCCACGACCGCAACTTTTTTGCCGCGGATGATTTCTTTAATCGGGTTCAGTTTATGGCGCACGACGTTTTCGCGCTCCTGCTGCGTCGGCGAAATGAAACTCCGCCCGATATGATTGTTTTTCGCAAGACCGCGCCGGTAGGGAACCTCCATTTCCTCCGCGAGCGACGACGCGAAGAAATAGGCGGACGACGGCACGTCAATGATAATATCCGGGTCAAGTCCCGACAGTTTGACTGTTTCCGCGAGCTTTTTCCCCATCCGCACCCGTTCGCTTGCCACGAACCTGTTGTGCATCATCGAATCTTCGCGGGCAAAATAGATATATTCGAAGACGCAGAACGCTTTCCCTTCGCGGCACGTCGTTTTGCGATGCACCTGCCGTTTCGCGTCGATAAAGAGCGTCTCGCCCGGTTCGAGGTCGCCGACCGTGTCATAGCCCAAATAATCGAAGCAGGTTGATTCCGACGCGAAACCGTAGGTCAAACCGTCGCGATCTTTGCGCTGCCCCATGACGAGTGGGCGGATGCCGTAGGGATCATTAAACACTAACAAGCCGCGATTGGCGATCATGGTAATCGTGGAATACGCGCCGCGCACTTTTTTCTGCGTTGCCTCGACCGATTGGAAAATATCGTCAACCGATAGGTTTTTCAAGTCTTTTTGTTCCAATTCGGCGGCCAGCGTGTAAAGCAGCAGTTCCAGATCATTCGATGTCTCTAAGAGGCGATGATGATCCTCATACAGCGTCTTGCGTAACTCTTTGAAATTGATGACGTTGCCGTTATGCACCATCGCGAGGCCGAACGGATAATTGACCGCAAACGGCTGCACGTTGACCAACTCGTTCGTCCCTTGCGTGGTGTAACGCGCATGGCCGATTCCCATGCTGCCGGTCAGCCGTTCCAGGTTTTTTTCTCGAAACACGTTCGCGACCAGTCCGAGTCCTTTTTTAATATGAAACATCTCTTCGAACGTCACGACTCCGGCGGAATCCTGCCCGCGATGCTGCAACGCCGTCAAGCCTGCGACCAAATCGTACACGACCTGGTCATGTCCATAAAAACCAACAATTCCACACATAGTATCCTCAAAACAACAGCGGATTGGGCGTGATATGAAAAGACTCGTCCATCATTTCACGCATGATCCGCTGTCGCATTATATGACTATCGTTCGAGTGAACACGCCTCGCAGCACCTCGCTGTAGAGCGCATGCTCGACCCGTAAACCGCGCTGCTTGATGTCATCCAGGGTGGACGCGCCGCGCAAATCTACGTCCCGCTGCGCGAGAATGCGGCCAGTGTCCACGCCTTCATCCACAAGATGCACGGTAATTTTCGTCCATTCCAAGCGCTGCTCGAACGCCCATTCGTAACCATGAATCCCCTGGTACGCCCGCGTGTCGGCTGGATGGATGTTGATGATGCGATTGCGGTAGCGCTCAATGACGCCGGGCGAAAGAATCCGCATATAGCCCGCCAAGACGAGGTAATCGAGGCGAAGCGGCTCAAGCAGCGCCAACACCTCTTGATCGAATGCCTGCCGCTT
>CAZMEO010000177.1:0-1593 GCA_964565315.1 uncultured Candidatus Moduliflexus sp.
GCGCGTTCGTTGAATTGCCGGATCAGGCGGTCAATCGCGCTGACCTGGCCGTGAATCCCTTCCCAGTAGTCGTCGTCATACCACTGCGCGTTCAGTTCTTCCATGTCGCGCCCCTGTTGCTCAATCCATGTGTAATATTTCAGGTGATGCACCCGTTTGCGCTCATTATAGGTCAATTCCAGCATGTAATCGGTGGAAACGCCCTGCAAATGCTGATGATAATCTACGGCGGCGTCAATCGTGGTGTATGCGCCGAGTTCGGCGGTCAGTTCCTCTAAGCGCGAGCCGTAGAGTTCCATCGAATCGGTCAGCACCGTCAGCACGATGTCGCGGGACGTGAGTTCGTAGTATTTCGCGAATTTGATCGCTTGCAGCAGGTTCGCCGTCCCGGAAATGCCGACGAGCGACAGCTTTTCGATGAGTTCGACCGGCACGCCGCGCGTTTTCAGATATTCCTGCCCGACCGGCTCGTTAAACAGCCGAATCAGCGCCATCGTGTCGCGGTCGTCAATCGCGATGACGAGGTCGGTATTTTTGACGTTGTGAATCCAGGGAACGTGCTTGTCGCCGATCCCTTCGATACGATGCGCTCCAAAGCCGTTATTCAGCAGCGTCGGGCATTGCAGCGCCTCGCCCGCCGCGACTTTGCTGGTGGGGAAGACCTTTTTCAAATAGTCGCCGCAGCCAATCGTTCCCGCCGAGCCGGTGGTGACGGTGACGCCCGCGTAGCGGTCTTTCGCGCCCATCGCCTGCCGCAGCACTTCTTCCATTGCGTGGCCGGTCACATCGTAATGCCAGAGATGGTTGCCGAATTCCTCGAACTGGTTGAAAATCATGATATTATCTCGCGTTTTGCGCAATTCCCAGCATTTGTCGAAAATCTCTTTGACGTTGCTTTCCGTGCCGGGCGTCGGAATCACTTCGCCTGCAACCGTTGACAGCCATTCGAACCGTTCGCGGCTCATCCCTTTCGGCAGAATCGCAATCGAATCGCAGCCGAGCAATTGCGAGTTATACGCGCCGCCGCGGCAATAATTGCCGGTAGAAGGCCAGACCGCTTTCTGCGCCGTCGGATCGAACTGGCCGGTGACGAGGCGCGGCGCGAGGCAGCCGAAACTTGCGCCGACTTTATGCGCTCCGGTGGGAAACCATTTGCCGACCAACGCGATGATTCGCGCCGGAACACCGGTCAGCGACGACGGAAATTCGATGAAATTCACGCCGCCGAAGCCGCCGCCCTGTTTCACCGGCTCGTTTTTCCAGGTGATGCGGAACAGATTCAGCGAATTCACGTCCCACAGGCCGACTTGACGCAATTTGTCGGTGATGCGCGGGTCAATTTTTTCCGGGTGTTTTTGCTCTTCGAAGGTCGGAATCAGGATGCTGCGTTCTTGCGCCCGCGCAATCGCGTGGGCGAGTTGTTCTTCGTGCAAGGTCAGATCGATCATGATGAAAGCACGACCTATTCAGCGAACGCATACATCGCCGCTGGATAGGTCACGCATGGTGATTCAGGAGTGCAAAAGCAAGCGTTTGCGCTCCTTTGGTTTAAGCGAAACGAACGATATGAATACGGTCACCACTGTCTCGGCG
>CAZMEO010000177.1:1693-2777 GCA_964565315.1 uncultured Candidatus Moduliflexus sp.
TTCCGAACGCATGTCAAGAAGAAAAGCTGTCAGACACTTCTAAAGTGTCTGACAGCTAAGCGCGGACGCGAGAAACGACTAAACCTTTGCAAGGCTTTTCCGTCACTTCTCATGACACAGGAATAGACGACGAGACGCAGTTCACTTTCAGCGCGGAGGATGACATCGTGATCGCACAACGTCAAGAACATACATTATTTCAGGGCATCACTGAGAAACTGACCCGGAAAAAAATCCGAAAATGTCGGCAACGCTTAGGGAATGGGCATGATATGGAATTACACGTGACGGTGGCGCAATTGTATCAGCATCTTGGCGAAGACTCTCTGGCATTGGAATCGTATCAATTAGCCGTGAAGAGCCTGTTGCAGCATGGCATGCCGCTGACGTCCGCTGATAGCGACCACTTGATTAAAATATATAAGCGCATCCTGGAATGTTCCCCGTTCAACGAGGAAATCGCCGAGAAATTGGGACAGGAATACTTGCGGCGAGGCTGGACGTATCGCGCCGTTGAATTGCATACCACATTTGCCGAGCGGTATGCCAGAAAGGGCGAGTATCACAAAGCCACGCAGCATTATCAGGCCATGTTTGCCATCGAACCGGGCAGCATCAGCGCGCGAATTACCTGCGCCTTGCTCTATTGCCAGTTGCGCGATTATGAAAACGCGGCGCGGCAATACGAACAGATCGGCAAGATTTATTTCGATCATCAGCGCTTCGACGGCGCGGTGGAATATTATCAGCAAGCGGTGATGCTCTCGCCGGAGACGCCAGCCTTTCGCGAACGCTTGCAATTGGCGCAGCAAATCGTGGCCGGGACGGTCTCGCCGCAAGCCTATCAGCAGGCCGGTCGGGAATCGACGCAGCAGACCAGCGCGTTACAGCAATCATTGGCGGAAAAAGAGCAGGTTGAGCGGGAATTGCGCCGAAATATCGCCATGTTGAAGCAGCGTTACGAACAGACGACAACCTTGAAGAACGAACAACTTCGAGCGACCCAGAAACGGCTCGATGAATTATCCGCGCATGTCGCTGCTGCCAAAGATTCGTTGGAACAGATTGCGGCGGAAAAACAGCG
>CAZMEO010000177.1:2877-7188 GCA_964565315.1 uncultured Candidatus Moduliflexus sp.
CTGCAAACTCAGGTGAAAACCCTGATTTATCAGCATGAGCAGGTGTTATTGCATGTGACGGATGAAAAGCGGATGTATGCAGAGAAATATCAGCATGCACAGGCCGGAAGAAATCAGGCGGAAACCGATTCCATGAGCGCGTTAGAGCGGCTCAACGGCGAGCTTTCGCGGCAGTCTCGCGTTGACCATGCGCTGTCGAACCAATTCCGCCTGTCGTTGGAAGAAATTCGGCAACTGTTGCATTCGCAGGAAGAAGCCATTCATACGCTTGAACAGCTTTAAATAGAAGGAAACACGCACAACCTCGCCTCTTGCCTCTCTCCCAGTTGGGAATTGGAGAGGGGGCGGGGCGAGGGTGTCACATATCGTATGTTTATGATCGCTCAGTCATCAGAGAATTCCGCTCTTTCGGAGCGGCGAAAACGCGGCCTGAAAAAGAAGCTGGAGAAATTGCTGGCCTCGCTGCGGCATGAACGCGCGAATTACCAACTGCATGTCGAAGTCGGCGATCTGTATGCTCAGCTTGAGCAGATGGAGCAGGCGGATCATTATTACAGCGCAGCCATCAACTTGCTTCAGCAAGGGGCGGTTGATGAAAAAATCAGGAAACAGATCATCATGCTCTATGGCAAAATCCTGAGCATCGTGCCTGAAAAAGAATCGGCGTACCTGAAGTTAGCGCAGGAATACGAGGCGGCGGGACAAAAAGAAAAAGCGGTGCGGTTTCTGCTCTCCTCTGGAAAGCGGGCATTCGATGCGGCGAACTATGAATTAGCCTTATCGTGCTATACGCAGGTGATCGTCATGGGACGCGGCAATCCGTATCTGATGGAACGATGCACCGAAATTTACTTGAAGTTGGGAAAATTAGACCAGGCGATGACAAGCTATATCGAAATCGGCGACCTCTATGCGCGGGAAGAGAAATATATCGAATCGCTCGATTACTATAAAAAAGCCTATGCTGTCGGCGCGAGCAACCCGGAATTGCTCCTGAAAATCGCCCGGATGTATTACGCGATGGAATGGAAAGAACATGCGGCTGCCGAATTGGTGAAATTAGCCGAGTATTATGAACACGCGGGGAATATCGAAGAGGCCGTGAAATATTATCAGCATAGTTCGAATCTGGATCAGGAGAATAAAAAAGCGCGGGAGGGGAAACTCCGCCTGATGGAGCAACATGCGGAAACGCCGCAGCCATCAGATTCAGGAGCAGCAAGCCTGCCCAATGCCGACGTGTTGGGAGAGTTGGATCAACTTGAGGGGAATTTAACCGTACTCAATGGCGAAGCGAATGACAAGACGGACGAGGCGGCAGATGAACTGGACGAACTGATTGATTTGACATCTCATGAAGAGCAGCCGACTCTTCCCGCAGACGCCCTGCCGCCGACATTCGATGAGCGCCATGAGATTGAGGCGTCAGCATTACTGGAAGCGGAATCGCTTCCGGCAATTCAGCTTGATGCGGATGTCTCCATCGAGCGTGAACCTGATGATGAAGACGCGCCGGCAGACTCCTCGCAGATGTTCTGGGATGACCGCTTGATGGATTTGGAACTCACGCAGGAGCAACTTCGGAAAGACATCCGAACGGCCAGACCGACGCAGGCGGAGGAGTGGGAGCATGAACTGATCTTCGATGCGCCGGAGCAGCCTGTTCAAACGGCGAAGAATGCCGAGGAGCAGCCTGATGACGCAGCCGGAGATTTCTCCTTCGAGACCGAACGATTTGAACTGCCTGCGCCGATTGAGCCGCTCGCCGTTTCATCAGCAGACGCCTCTGCCGAAACGCCGGAACAGATGCAGCCGGAAGCCGCTTCGTCAGGCGCTCCCGCTGCGCAGCGCACCGACCTGGAAGACGCGGCGGAAGCATTGGTGCGGCAGGTGATGGAAATGGATATGGGCGACGAGTTAGAGCCGCCGCAGACGCCTCACAATCAAGAACGTCCGGTCGCGCAGCCCGAAGAGGCACTGTTGTTTGATGGCAATACTGCCGAATTGCATCAGCGGCTGCAAACGCTGGAAAAACATTTGCAGAATACCGAAGAAGAAAAATATTTTCTTCAGGAGCAATTTGCCGCGCAAATCGGCGATTTAAAGACAAAAGAAACGTTGATTCAGCGACAGTACGAAACGGCGCAGAAAGAGCGAAAAGCCCTGCAAGACCGGTTAGACCAGATGATCGCGACCTACGAGGTATCGCGCCAGAACGCTGAACAGTTTGACGATGCGCGTTATGAGGCGATGATTCGGAAAATTCAGCAGAAAAAAGACGCCTTGCAGCAGCATTTGAATGCGCTGCTGTTGGAACGCGAGCAGAACGGGCATTTTCTGCAAGAGGAGTTGGCGCAGTTAAGCGCGGCCAAAGAGCGGCTGCAACAGAATGTGGAATCGATCCAGCAGGCCAAGCAGCGGGTAGAATTCCGCATCAACACCGAATTGCGCCAGGCGCAAGACCAGATTCGCACATTGAGCGCCACCTCGCTTGAGATGCAGCAGCAATTGCAAACGAAACTGGAAACGGAACAGGATATGCGCGAACGTGAAGAAAAACTCCTCCGCGAAAAAGAGGCGCTGCAAGATCAATTTACGGAAACCATCGCGGCTTTGACTGCCGAAAATGAAAGCCTGGAACGGCAAGTGCATGAATTATTGACGAATAAGTCGCACGTGGAACGAGTTTTGAAAAAGAAACTTCATAGCATCTATCACGCGCATCAACGGCTGAAAGGGCGGTTTCAGCACATTCTCACATCGAAGGAGCAGGAATTGAGCCGCACGGCGCAGCAGCTCAGCGAGTTTGCCGATGAATACGTGAAGCTTGAAAGCGGCCTGAACTCCATTCGGACGGAACGCGATACGCTGGATGCGATGTTAGCCAAAGAAACAGCGACTCGCGAGCATTTGCAAGAAAAATTGTTCGGGGTCGAACGTCATATCGATTCGCTGGAAGAAGAAGGCGCTGGCCTGTTGAATCAACTCGAAGAAGAGTTGAACCGGCACTTAGCGCTCAAACAATCTTCTACGGATGAATTTCAAGCATCGCTGGAAGAATTGGAAGGGCTGCTTGCGCGGCAAGAAAAAGAAATTCACGCATTAGAGTTGGTCTAATATCCCAGAGGGGTGCGGCGAATCGGCGTACTCCTTGCAATTGAGGATGACGTATGACACCACAGGATACTCAAGCCATTGACCGGCAGAAACGATTGGAAGAAAAGCTCAAAGTCCATATTCAGCGCGAATACGATCTCGGTGAAAAAGTCATTTCTTTGCTGAAGCAGAAGAAGCAGCTTGAAGAACGCCTGCACGAGCAGCAGCAAGCCCAGGGGCAGCTTGAACAGCAGCTTGCGGAACTTTCGACCGTGAAACAGGACGTGGAGCAGCAGTTTTTAGAGACGCAAACAACCTTGCACGCTCAGCAGCGCACGTTAAAAACCCGCTCTCGCATGATTCTGAAAGAGGAGGAACATTCGCGTGAGCAATTGGACGCATTGCATCGCCAGATTGCCGAATTACAGGGGGAACTCCTCGCATTGGACGCGCAAAAAAGCGAGGAACAGGAAGAGTTGGGGAAACGGATCGCCCAACTTCAGCGCAAAGAGCAGGCGCAGCAGCAAAAACTGCGCAAAATCGTCGAGCAGCGCGACGAGGTGGAAAAACGGCTGCACCTGATTATCAAAAAATACAACCGGCTGGCCGGAGCGTATAAACAAGAGAAAAAGGCGCACGAAGAACAGCTTGACGCCCTGAATCAGGAACAGATTAACCGAGAAGCGCGGATCGAATTGCTGCGCGACGAGCAGAAACTCAACGAAGAAACGCTGCTGAAAGAGATTGAGGCGCTGCGCGAGGAAAAATCCGAGCTTGAGGCGAAACTACAGCAGCAGGAACAGGAGAATCCGACTCCGGCCTGGGCGCATGACGAGAATCTGCTGCAAGTGATCGAACGGCAGAACCGCTATATTCAGGAGTTGAAAGACAACGCGCATCAGCGCTCCACGATGCTGCGGGCTGAAAATGACACGCTGCGCGTGGAGATGGAGGAATTGGCATCGGCGCAGGAAAAGGTCAAATGGGAAAATCAGATGCTTGAAAACTCGCTCAAAGACCTGCAATCCGACCTTGCGGAATACATGAGCTTGAAACAGAAATTTGACGAAGTGCAGCGGAAAAAAGAGAAATTCGAGAAGACCTTTCAACGCCGCCTGCGTCTGTTTGAAGAGCAGCCCGACGCCGAACGCGACGAAATCGCCACGTTTCAGAGCGATGAAAAAACGGAAGTGATTCACGAAGACGCGCCGCCGA
>CAZMEO010000178.1:0-1735 GCA_964565315.1 uncultured Candidatus Moduliflexus sp.
GTCACAAGCAAGTCGGCGATGATGATAAAGACGATAGATTTGACGACCGATGCCGTCGTATGCACGCCGACGCCTTCCGCGCCGCCTTCGACCTGAAACCCTTCATGACAGCCGACTAAGGCGATAATTACGGCAAACACGAGGCTTTTGATCAGGCCGGTGATAATGTCTTGCAGCACTAACGCTTCCATCGTCTCGGCGATGTATTTGGTCATCCCCAAATCTAAGAGGGTCAGGCCGACAAACATGCCGCCCGCCATTGAGACAACGTTCGAAATCATGGTCAGACAAGGCTGCATAATGATGATTGCGAGCAATTTGGGAACAACGAGAAATTTAATGGGGTTCAGGCCAATAGTGACGAGCGCGTCCACTTCTTCGGAGACCTTCATCGTGCCGATTTCCGCCGCAAACGCCGAGCCGCTGCGCCCGGTGACGATGATGGCGGTGACGAGCGGCGCAAGCTCGCGCGTCATGGTGATGCCGACGAGGTCGGCGACATAAATCAACGCGCCGAACGGGCGCAGCACATACGCGCCCTGCAAGGCGAGAATCATCCCCACAATCGCCGACAGCATCGAGATCAGCGGGATTGAATTGACGCCGATGACGACCATTTGCTCGACGCTTGTTTTCCAGCGCAATCCTTTGCCCCGCAACGGCGCGACGAGCATCCAATACATCGAATCAACCGCTAATTCCGTCGCATCATACACGCGCCCGAAAAAAAGCAGCGTCTGATGGCCGATCCGTCCGAAAAATTCTTTCATGCGCCCTCCGCAATCTGCTTGAGCGCCGTTTCGACGGTGGGGAATATTTTGAACACGGTCTGCAATCGGACTAATTGGAACACTTCTAACACGGCGGGCGACAACCCGACCAGCATGAATTGCGCCTGTTTGCTCCGCGCAAATTGCAAGCCTTCGACTAAGGTCGCGATCCCGGAACTATCGGTATAAGTCACATCTGTCAGATCAATAATCACGACTGGCGGATGATGTTGTTTCAGCGCTTTAAAAATCGCTTCCCGCATTTTCGGCGAAGAATAGAGGTCAACTTCGCCACTGACCGTTACAATCTGCGCCTGCTGCTGCGCGGTGATGTCAATTTTCATGTCCATGCGTCACGCTCCTTTCGGAAAACAGAACTCATGGTTTGAAGGTCGCGAATCAGTGTCAAGAATTTTGTGAACGTGATTGCGTCGAATGCGCGGAATCTCTAATTTTTTCTTGACACAATTGAATTTGCCGCTCTTACAATAACGAATAAGGATGTGTCGTTTGCGCGGAAGACCAGTGAGGTCTCAATGACCTCACTGGTCTTTGAAGAGACTCTTTTAACCTAAACAGAGGCGGTGAAGTATGGAAAAAATCTTGAACAACGTGATGTTCAAATCAGAGGCGATGCAGCAGATTTTTCGAGAAATCGGCCCGTATATCGAATCGGCGGCATCAATGTTACTTTATGGCGAAAGCGGCAGCGGCATGGGCTTTCTCGCGCAGGCGATTCATCACGCCTCCGGGCGGCCTGGAAAATTTCTCGTCATTCCGGGATTCGCCTTAGAAAAAGAGACCGTCAAACAGCAGTTTCTTGGGCTTGAAGACCGTCCGGGCTGGTTGGAAGAAGCAGACAAAGGCACGATTTTTATCAAGCGCTTGTCCGAAATGAGCCTTGATGTTCAGGAACAACTCGTGCATATTCTCAGCAATCGTTCTGTGGATGGGCGCTTGCAGTT
>CAZMEO010000178.1:1835-3573 GCA_964565315.1 uncultured Candidatus Moduliflexus sp.
GGCATTTCTGACAGCGCGAAAAACGTGCTGCTGAATTATAGTTGGCCGGGCAATATCGAGGAACTGAAACAAGTGCTTGAGACGATTGTGGCAAAGGAACACAGCATCACGGAGATTTCTCATGAACATCTGCCGGATTACATCATCAATCCAGAAGTGACAGGCGAGAATAATTATCGCGTGAAGTTGAAAGACGACGCCAAATTTGTCGCTACGGTGATCAGCGCCAGCCTGAATCTGCAAACCGAGATGAAAAAGCTCCGTCTTGATACAACGGCGATTAAGGAAATCCGCCGCGTCGAAGATACCAGTTTTGCGCCGCCGAAATTCAAACATTTTGTTGTGCGCCTGAAAGACGGCAGCCAGATCAGCGGCAAGATTCTCGATAAAAAACTGCTGCTGCAAACCTCCTTCGATCCGTCCTACGAAATCGATCCGCAAAATATCGCGTCCATGTATGTGGTATAAACCACGATATTTCCTGAAACATTCTCCTGAGTTGTCAGACATCTTGAAGGTGTCTGGCAACTCCGACCGCAACGCATCAGGAGCGTCAAATCTCGATTTGACAGGCGAAATCAAGATTTCGCTTCCCTCGACAACAGTGTCGTATGTTTGACAAAGTAAATGAAAAGTTTGCCTTGACTTTTGAAAAAAACGGCCTTCATAATGTTTTGTATCAGAACACAGATGCGCGACGCGCATTCTCACCATAATTCTTGAGCAAGGAGATTTTCCAATGAACAGAGGTTCTTTCAAACAGATGTTTGCACAGATTGTCATCGGCGTGAGCATCGCCGTTCTTTCCTGTCCCGCGCTGGCAGAAGACTGGTCGAAACGCTATCCGATTCGGGAAGATGTTCCCGGCCCTTACTCCTATGAGGCGATCTCGCAGAAAGATTATCGCGGCGTGACGCTGCGCGTGTTGACCCACGAAATGC
The DNA here is from genome assembly GCA_964565315.1 of uncultured Candidatus Moduliflexus sp. Classification (GTDB taxonomy): domain Bacteria; phylum Moduliflexota; class Moduliflexia; order Moduliflexales; family Moduliflexaceae; genus Moduliflexus. The sequence goes on from CAZMEO010000178.1 coordinate 2,777, forward strand.
CGGTCATCGGAGAACCGACGGCGCTTCATGCGAAGCAGTTCGAAGAATTGACCGGAGCAACAGTGATTGTCGAGCATGTCCCGTTCGGAGATTTGTATCAAAAGCTGCTCTTTGGCCTGAAAAAAGGCACGTATGACGTGGCGTTCTATGCGTCGCTCTGGATTGCGGACATGTACGAGTATTTAGAACTCGTGCCGCAGAAGATGATCGACTCGCCTCAATTTCAGGACGTGCTTCAGCACTATAAAGAGATCGCAATGTGGGGCGATACGTGCTATCACGTCCCGATTGACGGGGATCGCCATTATCTGCAATACCGTCAGGACGCCATCTCGGATTCTGCCGTTCAAGAAGAGTTTCAAACAACCTATTCCAGGCCGTTAGCCGCGCCGAAAACCTGGAAGGAATTTCGCGAGGTCGCTGAATTTTTTCAGAATACGCAGGCTGAGAAGGTTCAGCCGCTGTTCGGAGCGGTCGAAATCACGAAAAAAGATGATTTAATGTTCTCTCAATTTATCAAACGCGCCGCCGCTTATGCCAAGCATCCCGATGTAAAAGGCGGATTTTATTTTGATCTGGAAACCATGACGCCGCTGATAAATACGCCGGGCTTTGTCGCCGCGTTAGAGGATTTTGTGGCGATGCAGGCGTTTTATCCGCCTGGCGGAACGAACTGGGGGTTGGCTGATGTGATTCAATCCTTCGGAAAAGGAGAAGCCGTGCTGTCCGATTGCTGGGATGACCCGTTTATTCAGGCGATGCAGACCGAATCCGGCATCCGCAATACGGTCGCTGCG
>CAZMEO010000178.1:3673-7186 GCA_964565315.1 uncultured Candidatus Moduliflexus sp.
ATGAATGCCAATAGAAATCGGGTGTACGACCTCAGAATTTATCAGGGACGATTGTATATGAAAGCGCTGGAAACCGGCGTATCGCGGGCATTGACAAAACGAAGCACGCCTCAGGCCGCGCTTGATTTCGTCGCGCAGGAATGGAAACAATTAAACCAGACAATTGGGATTGAAAAACAACGAAGCGCCTATGCGCATATTGTTAAATTCGAGGATGGCGAGTGAGGGGATGCTGCTATGAACATGACGCTTGGAGCCAAATTTGCGTTGCTGCTTTCTTTAGTCATTGTCATTATCATGCTGATATTCGGCACAGTGAGCATCTATGAGCAGCAGAAAACGTTTACGGCGATTTTGCATGCCAAAGCAGATCGCGTGGCGGAACAGTTAGCCATTACGCTGCAATTTCCGTTATGGGATGCGAATAAAGACTATGTTGAACTGTTGCTTCGATCCTATTTGGAAGACCCTGATATCTTGTCTATTCAGGTCAAGGAACTTGAGGACACCGTCAGCCATTTGGCGAAGCCGCATGGCGCAACCGAGCCGGTTGACGTGACGCAGGACGCTTCGAAGGCGATCTCAGAGAAACAGACCTTCCGAAAAAATGGAGAGATCTTCTATAATCGCGAGGTGATCGGAAGTTTTGAGATTGTGTTTTCTACGCGGTTTGTCTCGTCGCAAATCCGCAAAACGCGAACGATGACCGGCATGGTGTTTTTGGCGCTGATCTGCGTGGAAACCGGCGTGTTGCTGCTGTTAATCAGACACCTGATCTCGCGCCCGCTGAAAACGATGGTTCGGGCGGCGCTGGAAATCGCTGACGGCAACGTCCAGGCGTCACTGCCAAATATCAACTCGTACGATGAAATCGGCGTCCTCAACGCGGCATTCCACAAAACGCTGGTCTATATCCATCAAATGGCGGACATCGCGACCAAAATCGCCGATGGAAAATTGGATCATAAGATTGTTCCTCGTTCTGAACGCGATGCGTTAGGTCAGGCGTTTCGAAACATGACGGTGTATCTTCAAGAGATGGCAGCGGTAGCGACGGCAATTGCCGAAGGCGACCTGCGGCGGGAAATTTGTCCTAAATCGGATTTCGACGTGCTTGGACAGGCATTTCAACGGATGAGTTCCTTGCGCGACATCATTCGTCAAATTATGCAGGGGAGCGAACGGCTGGAACTCGCCTCCAAAAACCTCGCCGCTGTAAGCGCTCAAATGGCCTCCGGGGCGGAACAGACCTCGCAGCAAGCCCATTCCGTTTCATCGAACAGCCTGAAAATCAGCGAGAACGTCAATGAAATCTCTTCGGCGACCGAAGAACTCGCTGCCAGCGTTCGGGAAATTTCGCTCAAAGTGCTTGAAATTGAGAACATTGTCACGCGCAGCGTGGAAATCGCCAAATCCGCCAATGCGACGATTATTCGTCTGGAAGGAAGTTCACAGGAGATTGGCGACATTGTGAAAGTGATTACGACCATTACGCAGCAGACCAATCTGTTGGCGCTGAACGCCAGCATCGAAGCGGCGCGGGTGGGCGACGCGGGAAGGGGCTTTGCCGTCGTCGCGAATGAAATCAAAGAACTTGCGCGAGAAACGGCGCGATCTGCCGAGGGGATTATTCATAAAATCGAGGCGATTCAAACCAATACCGCAGAGGCTCGCCAGGCGATCAGCCAGGTCGCCACGATTACCCAGCAGGTGCATGAATTGTCGCTTGCTGTCGCCTCCGCGATTGAACAACAGGCCGCCACGACGAACGCGATTTCGCACAATGTCGCCGATACCGCAGACGGCAGCAGCGAAATTACGCGCACGATTACCGAAGTGGCCGGAGTGGTCGAACAGACCTCCGAGCAAGCCTCAAGCGTCCAGGCGGCGGTTGAAGAATTCACGAAGCTTGCCGAACAATTACGCCAGCCGGTTAAAAAATTTCAGGTGTAGCACATTGTTTCGTAGATCAGGAGTGTCAAAGCTTGCTTTGACCGCCAAAGCAAGCTTTGGCACTCCTTGTAGCCTCTTAGTTGTCAGACACCTTGAAGGTGTCTGACAACTCTCTCTTATTGCTTCATTTCTCCGAAAAACTCTTCCGCACATACTCCGCAAATTGCGGGCATTCATCTAACAAGCGTTGATAAAACTCCGTCTTCTGGTAACGCTCATGCAGCGGGCGGAAAAAGTCTTTGTTTGCGGACGGCGAATCATGGCGGCTGATGCTCGTCAGGGGTGGCCTGACCACGCATTCCTGCGACATGGCGAGCGCTTCGGCGGCCAATTCGTCGTCGTTCGTCGCCTTCAGCGCTTTCTGATAATATTCCAGCGCAATCGCCCGCGTGCCGTATGCGTGCAGAAATGTTTGCTCTCGCTTCAACATCGCCCGTTTCAACGCAGGCATGTTGAACGGATAGGCGACGCCGTGTTCCTCAAGCAGATTGCCCTCGTTGTCGTATCGGTTGAATTCCGCGCCATATTCATATTTGTACGACCAGATGAGCGAGCCGTTCCACAACACGCCGGAATAGCCCCAGTAGGGCGTATTGTAAAAGGCGTTCGCGATCTGCCGGTAATATTCGGCGGCGTGAGCGCGGTCGCGGCGAGCCTGCTGTTCAAGGGCGTTGACCTGTTTGATGAAATCGGCCTTGTTCGTGTGCGCGAAACGCTCTGCAACATGATGCGCGTTATCGAAAAAGCTGGTTTCGAACTGCTTGACGCAGAAACTGCCGCCCTCCCAGCTATCGCCGCACCGATTGTCGCGCTCCCAGTAATTCGGCGCAATCCGGTCGAAGACGGCTGCCGCCTCGGTAAATTTATGCTGCCGCAGCAGATGCGTTCCCCACACATCCAGAACCGCGTCTTGCGTCAACGGCAGATAGCGCAGCAAAAAGCTGTCGAAGGCCGAAAACGTGGATTGATTCATAAATTTCAGCAGGCGTTCGGCGTCCTTCGCGTCGGCGTACATGTCTAACACGAGATTTCCCGGAGCGCGCATCTCTAAGAGGTCTGTTCCTGAAGGCCAATAGCCATTATTGCCGGCGTAAAAACAGCACACCGCCTGCGGCACATCGCCTTGCAGCAGGAATTTCTGCCCAAGCGCCGTCATGACAGTCTGAAAGATGACGGTTTCGCTCTGGTCTGCAAGCCATTGCAATTCAGGGTAGAACGATGCCGTAAATGTGTTGTTGATGCGCCCCGGCTGATAGAGCTTCGCGACATGCCGCAACAGCCGCGCCTGATGCCGAATCTGCGCGTCGTTTCCGGCGGCATCCTCGGCCTGTTGCAACAATTTCGCCGCTTCCGCGTACCCATGATCGGCAAACGCCCGCATGAAGCGGAGATAGCCCGCCGCAAGCAGCCAGAGCGCGGGGCGGCGGACGTTCTGCTGTTTCGCGGCATCGAGAACGAACTGTTCGAATTCGGCGAGATACGCGGTATCGAGCGCGAAGTCATCCGGTTTTTCGAGATGGCGCGAAAACTCGGCCTCTTCGTAATCCAGCAGCGCCCGAA
>CAZMEO010000179.1:0-4821 GCA_964565315.1 uncultured Candidatus Moduliflexus sp.
CGATTTTGTCTTGACACATCTCGTCGTTCTCCGCAGAAGGGAATGGTCGCGTTTCGCCAGCACAGAACTCGTTTTTCAGAGGAATTCCGGTATGATCTGGTTTACGATTAAAAAGACATTTTTCGACATGTGGGATCACTTAATCACCATCGCGCTGCTGAATATCGGCGGAACGCTGCTGATCGGCGCGGTGCTGTACGCGCTGCAACTCGCGGCGGGAAGCCAGCTTTTCTTTATGCTTGGGCTTGCCCTGGCGGTGGTGATCTTCAGCATCTATACCGCGATTGTGGCGGGGATGACGAAAGACATCGCGGATTATCAGTCGCCGGAATTCAGGGACGTGATGCGCTATCTGAAATCCGAGTGGCGCGTCGGCTGCGCGTTCAGCGGGTGGATGTTCGTCCAACTTCTCGTCATTCTGATTGTGATTCCCTGGTATTTTCACCGCAATTCGCTGCTCGGCCTCGGCATTTCGGCCTTTTTGTTCTGGGGCAGCGTGATCTGGCTGTTAGCGAGCCAATATTATTTTCCCGCGCGGCATCGCCTGAACACAACCTTGCTTAAAATTCCGCAAAAATGCGTGCTGCTCTTTTTCGATAATACCGTCTTTACGGTGGTGTTAGGGATCGGAACGCTGTTCCTGCTGCTCGTTTCCGTCGTGACGGTGTTTATGTTTCCGGGCGTCAGCACGATTCTCCTCTGGCATCATGTGGCGTTAAAACTTCGCTTGTATAAGTACAACTATTTAGAAGAGCATCCCGGCGATAAAAAGCAGCGCATTCCCTGGGATGACCTGCTTCAGGAAGACCGCGACCGCGTCGGCACGCGCACGCTGAAGGAAATGATTTTTCCCTGGAAAACGTGAGATTTTCCCCCGATGAGTTGTTATTATTCACGCTTCGACTTCGCTCCGCGTGACGAGTCATGGTGAGCGAAATCGAACCATGATCGATTTCGTGTTGCTCCATTTTCAGGGGCTTGCGGATGGCGCATTTTTCAGCACATTTTTCTTGACTTCTCCTCTCGGTATTCCGTAGCTTGAACGCCTTCATTCTGGAAGCCTCTATCCCTGATATTCGCGTCTCGCGGCGGTGTTTGGGATGGAGGGAAGAATCCTTTGGCATTGGCGGTGTGGAAGAACCCGCCTGATGCCACAATGTCAATAAGAAGCACCACAAAAGGACGCGGTTTTCGGGGAGAGTATGAAGGCTTTTGTGCTGATTCTCCGGCCTACGCAAACGCATTATGGACGAACGATTCGAAAAAGTCAATAAAATGCTGCTTGAGCAACGACGGGAATTGATTCAGAAAATTCGCAGCAAAAAGGGCGATCAAACGCTCCAAAGCGGAGACCTCATTGATATTGCGACGGATAGTTTGGAACACGAATTAAATTACATCTTCGAGGAACGCGAGCGCGAAAAACTCCAGAATATTGATGAAGCCTTGCGGCGGATTCAGGATGGGTCGTATGGGGAATGCGACGAATGCGGCGACGACATCGAGCTTGAGCGTCTCATGGCGCTGCCATTTACGCGGGTCTGCCTTGATTGCAAAGCCAAACAGGAACGGCAAAAGAAATTGAAACTGTACGCCGAACACGAAGAAGAGCCGTCACAATCCTGAAAAATAGCGGCGGGCGGCGTCCACGTCTGCGCCGATTTGCGCGGCAAGCGCCTCTGGCGTCGAAAAGGCGACTTCATTCCGCAGGCGCTTCAAAAATAAGACGTGAATCCATTCGCCATACAAGTTGCCGTCAAAATTGAGCAGATGCGCCTCGACGGTCAACGGCGAATTGCGGAAGGTCGGGTTGATCCCGACATTGACGACCGCCTGGAATTGCTGCTGTTTCCAGCGGACAAAACAGACATACACGCCTTTTTTCGGCAGCAGTTCGTGAATCACTTCCACATTCGCAGTGGGGAAGCCTAATAGCTGCGCTCCCCGCTGCGTCCCATACACCACCGTTCCGTCAAGCGCATACGGACGATTCAGTAATTCCGCGGCGCGTTCCACGTCGCCGTCCTGAATGCATTGCCGAATTTTGGTGCTGCTGACGACGATGCCGTTCAACACAACTGGCGGAATAATGCTGACATGGAAGCCGCATTCTTTTCCCAGCGCCGCCAACATCTCCGGCGAGCCGTCGCGCCCGCGCCCGAACCGGCCATCATAGCCGATATAGATTTCCTGAACGTGCAGCGCATCGACCAACACCTCTTGAACAAATTTACGAGGGGCTTGCTCCGCAAACTCCGGCGTAAACGGGAGGCAGAGCAGCAAATCAATCCCGTATGACTGGATGATCTCGATTTTCTCGTCAAGATGGTTCAGCAGGGAGAGTTCTTGCTCAGGAAACAGGACTTTTTGCGGATGCGGATCAAACGTAATCACGCAGGACGTGCCATGCACTTCTTTCGCCCGTTGATGAATCCGGCGAAACAACGCCTGATGACCGGCATGAACGCCGTCAAAATTTCCCATCGTGACGATAGGTGAAGGAAGAGATTCTGTAATGGCCTGAACATCCCAAAAAATTTTCATGACATCCTTTCGTTTCTTCGTGGTTTGCCAACATGCTGTCGGACGGCACGTATAGAATATCCGGCGCTCGTGTCAATAAAAAAACCTGTGTCAGCCTGTTTTCACGCAGATGCGCTCCGCAATATTTTCGTCAGACCGCATCCAGTCCTCTCATTTCGGACTGACATCTGATGCCGGAATCTGGTTCATTGTTAAATTCTGCAATTTTCTTTTGACAAAATTCGGAGAATCGTGATAAAAATAATGATGGGGGAATTATGGATTGCGTGGCGGGGGGCGTATCATTCAAAAAAAGAGAGGGGTAGCATTTATGACGAAACAACACAGATATATCGCAATCATGGCGCTGGGCGTTATGGCGTTGAGCGGATGCGCGGGAAGCGGGGAAAACGCGAAAAATGCGCTGGGAAAAGATATTGCCGCCCAGCGTGCCAATGGCAAAGAAGTGATGTGTCCGGCAATTACGCAGTTTGTCGTTTCTCCGACAACGGTAGAATGCGGCAGCGAGATTCATTTGCAAATCGCAGGCGTCGCGCCTGCCGGATCTGATATTACTTATGCCTGGGAAATCGAGGGGCAAACCTTTGATACAGGAGAACACGCTGTCTGGAAAACACCGACCAGTAGGACTATCGCCGATCCGCAGCGTGCGTATAACGTGCGCGGCATCGTTTCCGACGGACAATGCTCGGTGACGCAAGCGGTCAAAGTTCAAGTGACCTGCAATTCTTCATCCGCCACTGGCGCCGCCGATTTAGTCGTGCATTTTGCGTTTGCCAAAGCGAATCTCGACGCGGCAGCGCGCACTCAATTGGATGAATTCGCCCAGAAAATCATGACCTCGCCGAATTATGCCGTGATCATCGAAGGGCATACCGATTATGTCGGCCCCGAATCGAAGAACAAGACGCTCGGCCAGCGCCGGGCGGATGCGGTGAGAGATTATTTTGTCACGCAATGGAAAATTGATTCAGGCCGGTTCATGACGCGCTCGTTTGGCGAAGACGCGCCGGTCGCGTCCAATCAAACCAAAGAAGGGCGCTCGCAGAATCGTCGCGCGGAAATCTTCCGCGTCATTCTGAGCACGAAATAACAGGCGGACAGCGTGGATTTCTTGAAAAAACTGTTTTCTCCCGCCTCCAGCTACGAAGCCTTTATCAGTTGGAGGTACTTGCGTTCCAAGCGCAAGGGCGTATTTGTGTCGCTCATTACGCTGATTTCGATCAGCGGCATTGCGCTCGGCGTGACGGCATTGATTATTGTGCTGGCCGTTATGACCGGATTATCAGGCGAACTCCGGGACAAAATTTTAGGAACGCATTCGCATATTATGATCTTCGCACGTGGCGGATGGGTCCAAGATTATGCGGAACGTCTGCCTGACATTCTGAAGACGCCGCACGTCGTCGGGGCAGCGCCGTTTATTTTCCGGCAGGTGATGATTCAATCAGACCAGACCACCGCCAAAGCGATGGTCAAAGGGGCTGACGCGCAAGCGGAGCAGACGACATCCGAATTGGGCAGGCATGTGGTGCAGGGCGCGTTAGATTTTCTTGAACCCGATCCCGCGTCGCCCGGTCGCGGCATTCTGCTCGGCAAAGATCTCGCGAACACGCTCGGCGTCACTGTTGGCAGCACGGTGACACTGATTGCGCCGATGCAGGAGGAAACGTCCCGCTGGCCGATTCCCAAACAGCAGATGTTTCAGGTGAGCGGGATTTTCGACTATGGCATGTATGAATATGACTCCGGCTTAGCGTACATTTCGTTGCTGGCGGCGCAGGCATATTTTCAAACAGGGCGGCAGGTCAGCGGTCTCGAAGTTAAAGTCGATAATATTTTTCTCGCCCGGCGCGTGGCAGAAGAGTTGCAAGAAACATTAGGGATAATGTATAGCGCGAGAGATTGGTCGGAATTGAATAAAAACCTGTTTGCCATTTTCGGGCTGTATAAAAAAGCGATGTTTCTGATGCTGACGCTGATGGTGGTGGTGGCGTGTTTGAATATCGCCAGTTCGCTGATTTTGATGGTGATGGAAAAAAACCGCGATATTGCCATTTTGAAAACGATGGGCGCCAGCGCGGCCAGCATTATGAAACTCTTCGTGATGCAAGGGCTGTTTATCGGTTTAACCGGCACGTGCGCGGGCTGCCTGTTCGGGTTCATCATCTGCCGCGTGGCGGACACGTATCATTTGATTCGGCTCGAAGGCGGCGTCTATTATCTGAATTATCTGCCATTTCGGATGATGCCGCTCGATTTCACGTTGGTTGCGGC
>CAZMEO010000179.1:4921-7165 GCA_964565315.1 uncultured Candidatus Moduliflexus sp.
AAAAAGAAACATGATCACATACAAAGTCGTCGAATTAAGCATCGTGACCGATGAAACGATTGAGGAAGCATTGAATACCTGGACAAAGGACGGGTGGACATTCGAAAGTTTGCATTTTGCAATGGCGAGCGGATCAAAGCGCCCGGCGATGGCGTTTCTGTTTTTTGCTCGTCCCTTAGAAACTCACGAAACCGGAAACGAAGGAGGAGGCTGCGAGGCGTTATGAAAACCACCTATTTATGCGCGGAATGTCTGTTGCGCCAGGCGTGCGAGGCATGTGACAAGGCGTTTGAAAGCTGGGAAGAGCGATATGAAACCGTTGACTGGGTGATTAATAAACTGCAAAATTCATTTTCTGATGCCGTGCCGGAGATGCTGGCGACGGAAATTCATCAAATGGTGAAAAGCGCATCAAGCACGGACCCATATCGCGTCTTGAAAGAAGAAACCAATTCCATCTTTCGCGCCCTGGCCGATGAAGTCAGGCCGGAACTCAAGACGCTGAAAGAGAAAGTCTTAGCCTCCGTTTTAGCCAACGCGGTTGACGCTGCCGTCCCGCTTACGGTTGACGCCGAATCCATCGGATATTTCAATGAGCCGCTGTCAGAAGGCTTGAAACAAGGCTTTGCGATTGACGAATTCGAAAAATTTGAGAACACCTTGCGCGACGCCAAAACAATCCTCTATCTTACCGATAACTGCGGCGAAATTGCGCTTGATGCGATTGTTATCGAAGCGTTGGCGGAGATGGGAAAAACCATTGTGATTTCTCCGAAAGAAGAGCCGATTTTGAATGACGCCACCGTTGACGATGTCGAAGAATTAGGATTAGGGCAATACGGCGCGATCATCCCTCACGCCAAAGACACGATCGGCCTCACCGTCGATAACATGGCTGCCGGCTTCCTCGATGTCTGGGAAAATTCCGATCTGATTATCGCCAAAGGGATCGGCTATTATGAAACACTCTTCGGCGTGCGCGAAAATATCGCCTTTCTCTTGAAAGCGATCTGCCATCCGATTGCCAGAAGCTTAAATGTCAAAAAGGGCGATAATATTATTCTCTTTTAGCCATCATTGACCACGAAACACGCGAAATACACGAAAATACGGTCAGAAAGTTCAACCTATTGTTTCGTGTATTTCGCGTGTTTCGTGGTGGCAGTTCATCTGTGCCGAAACTGATCGTCTTCCTTGGTAAAAATATTGTTTGGGACGCTTCCCGCGAGAAACGCGCCATTAAAATCGGCAAACTGGAAGATAACGATATTGTGCTGCGCGATTCCAGAGTGTCGCGCTATCATGCTGTCATCGTCAAAGAAGCCGACCGCTTCTACATTTACGACAACGGCAGCACGAACGGAACCTATCTGAATAATAAGCGGCTTCCCAAAAAAATCCGCCGGGAATTGGACGAAGAAAGCAAAATTTTTATTTCGCCGTACACGCTGCAATGCAAGATTCTGCACGAGATTGCGCATCAGCAAGGCACGCGCGTCGAGCCGCTCGAAGACGTGGTGGAAGATGCGTTTCACTACGGCTCGATGCTCGGCAAAAGCGACGCCATGCTGAAAGTGTATGATCAGATTCAGAAAGTCGCCAAAGAACGCGATCCGGTGCTGATTCGCGGCGAATCCGGCACAGGTAAAGAACTGGTGGCCTGGGAAATTTTTACGGCTGGAAACCGCGTGGATAAGCCGTATGTCGCGATTAACAGTGGCGCAATTCCGAAAACGTTGTTAGTGACGGAACTGTTCGGGCATGAAAAAGGCGCGTTTTCCGGGGCGGACGCCCGCAAAATCGGCAAATTCGAAGAAGCCCACACCGGCACGCTCTTTTTAGACGAAATCGGCGACACGCTCCCGGAAACGCAAGTGGCACTGCTGCGCGTGCTTCAGGACGGCGCATTTTATCGCATCGGCGGACGCGAAGAAATCCATGTGGACGTGCGCGTCATCAGCGCGACCAATCAGCAGCTTGAACAGTTGATCTCCGCCGGAAAATTCCGCGAAGACCTGTATCAGCGCTTAAGCGTCTATACGATTTTTCTCCCGCCCTTGCGCGAACGCGGCGACGATATTTGGCTGCTGACGCGCCATTTTCTTAAACAGTATGGCCTGGAGAAATTCGGCCACGTTCCCGGCATCACGGAAGAAGCGCTGGAACGCCTGCGAAATTTCCCCTGGCCGGGCAATGTTCGCCAGTTAGAAAGCGTCATCAAACGCTCGCTCCTCTATAAAGAAG
>CAZMEO010000180.1:0-2729 GCA_964565315.1 uncultured Candidatus Moduliflexus sp.
TATTTTGTGAGGAAAAGATTAGCTGTGGGATTCGATGTATTTGATCGCGTCATTGACGGTTTTAATCTGCTCGGCGTCTTCGTCGGGAATTTCGATGTCAAAGCCTTCTTCCAATGCCATGACCAATTCGACCGTATCTAAAGAATCCGCGCCAAGATCATCAATAAACGAGGCTTCCGGGGTGACTTCTTCCACATCAACGCCTAACTGTTCCGCTACGATTTCACGCACTTTTTGTAAATCAACTGCCATGATGATTTCTCCTTGTATGTTATATGTTAGACAAACCTTCAAACAGCATGTTTCAAGGTTGTTACTATGCAGTTGTCAGACACGTCGAACGTGTCTGACAACTTGTTGGAATTACCATTTAATCAATGTTGACGCCCAGGTTAAGCCCGCGCCGAACGCCACCGCCAGCACGTTATCGCCGTCCTGAATTTTGCCGACGTGACGCGCCTTATCGAAGGCGGTCGGCACGGTGGCGGCGGAAGAATTGCCATAGTAGTCAATCGTCACCATGACTTTTTCCATCGGGAGGCGCAACTTTTTGGCAATCGCCTCCATGATGCGGATATTGGCTTGATGCGGCACGACTAAATCAAGATCCTTCACCGTTAAACCGTTATGTTCCAGCGCGACATGGCTGGCGTCCACCATGGCTTTGACGGCGAGTTTGAAAAGTTCGTTCCCTTTCATGCGCACGTAATGCATTCCTTCGTGCAGCGTGTCGTGGCTGGCCGGGTTCAACGAGCCGCCGCCGGGAATGTAGAGCTTGTCGCTCTGGCTGCCGTCTGAGAAGAGATGCACGGACTTCACCACATGTTCTTCATCGCGTTCGTCCGTCGCTTGCAAGACCATCGCGCCCGCGCCGTCGGAAAAGAGAATGCACGTATCGCGGTTCGTCCAATCCACCACTTTCGAGAACATATCCGCGCCAATCACTAAGACTTTTTTATACATGCCGCTGCGAATAAACTGGTCGCCGACAGCTAAGGCATAGAGGAAACCGCTGCACGCCGCCGCCACATCGAATGCGACCGCTTTGTACGCGCCTAATTTATGCTGAACAATGCAGGCAGTGGAAGGCATCGGCATATCCGGGGTGACGGTGCCGAGGACGATCAAGTCAAGCTCCATCGGGTCGAGCATGGCGTCTTTTAATGCCCGTTCTGCCGCGCCAAAGGCTAAATGTGACACAGGAACATCGTCATGCGCAATGCGTCGTTCTTTGATGCCGGTGCGTTCGCGAATCCACTCATCGCTGGTATCCACCATCTGCTCAAGGTCAAAATTGGTCACGACTTTATCCGGGAGGTACGAGCCTGTTCCTATAATCTTCGATCTAAACATATCGTAGTGAAAGTTTGCGCTCAAGTCGAGGAATGCCGCTTTTACTGTCATGCTGCCTGGTATCTCCCCTCTTTGCGCATCATTTACATTCGAACTGATTGTGAGTAATGATAAATATCATGCCTCCATCGCAAAAAAACGCCCATTCATTATAGCGAAATCCATGCCAACATCAGAACTCTCCTTGATTCAAGGGGAAAACGAGAAAATGTTTGACAAAATACCGCGCACGCTCGCAAGAAATTGATGGAAATATCTTTATGACTTCAGAAAAAGTGTCTGATTTCAGACATATTCTCATTGCATAAATTCCCTTATTCATGGGCATTCTTTAAAAGTGTGTCTAAAAAACAACAGATGTGTCGAATAATAGACAACATGTGCGAAATTCAAGAAAACATCTCATTCAAACCATTTACGACATTTAAGCTCGGTGGAAATGCGCGATATTTTACTGAAATCGGCTCGTTGGATGATGTGGAAAACGCATGGCGTTTTGCTCGCGAACATCGCCTCAAGACGCTGATTTTAGGCGGCGGCAGCAACATGCTCGTCAGCGAGCATGGGTTTGATGGCGTGGTGATAAAAATCAATCTGACAGGCGTTTCAATCCAATCAGAAGACGCTCAACACGTCTCGCTGAAAGTTGCCGCCGGAGAATGCTGGGATGACGTGGCGGCGTGCTGTGTCGAGGCGGGCTGGTGGGGCATTGAAAATCTTTCGACGATTCCCGGCAGCGCGGGCGCGTTAGCGGTGCAGAACGTCGGCGCGTATGGGCAGGAAGCGAGCGAGGTGATCGAATCGCTTGAGGTGTATGACACGGCGACCGGCAGGCGTTTCGAGATGTCAAACAAGGCGTGTCAATTCGGCTATCGCACAAGCATTTTTAATACAACTCACGCCGGACGCTATCTGATTGTCAGCGTCACGCTCCGCTTGAAAAAACAGGGCGAGCCCAATCTGAGTTATCGCGACGTTGCGGCGTATTTCGAAGGCAAAAAGCCGCCGACGCTGACAGAAGTCCGCGAGGCGATCATTGCGATTCGCAACGCCAAGCTGCCTGATCCGGCGGTCATCGGCAACGCGGGTTCATTTTTTAAAAACCTGACGCTTGACGCCGCAGCATTTCGCCGGATGCTCGACCGTGTGCGCGACCATTGCAGCGAAGAAATCGCCGCCATCATTGAAGCTCGCTGCCGCATGTCCGCCGATCAAGTCAAAATCCCGACCGCGCTGCTCTTAGATGTGTTCGGATTGAAAGGCTTGCGAATCGGCGGGGCGGCGCTCTATGAGAAGCATCCGCTGATTGTGGTGAATGCGACTGGCAGCGCGACTGCGGACGACGTGATGTCGTTGATGAAAACCGTCAGGCAGGC
>CAZMEO010000180.1:2829-7101 GCA_964565315.1 uncultured Candidatus Moduliflexus sp.
GAAACGGCGCAAGCTGCTCGAAAAGGCGGCGCAGTTTTTGATGATCTTTCTTGCCGGGCGACGCCTCGACGCCGCTGCTGATGTCAAGCGCGTAAGGTGTAACGAAGGCAGCGGCCTCCGCGATGTTATCGGGATTCAGCCCGCCCGCGAGAATGATCTTCGCATACTCTTTCGCCGCAATCGCGGCATGCCAATCGAACGTTTCGCCTGTGCCGCCATATAAGCCGCGTTTCTGCGTATCGAGCAGCACGGCAGCCGCAACGTCGCGAAATTGCGCGAGCGACTGCGCCTGAAAATCCGCGCCGACTCGCACAACGGCAATCACCGTCTCTTGCGAAAACTGCGCGATGGCATCGAGCGCGTAATCGCCGTGAAATTGCACGGCGGTCAAGCCGACGCGCTCGATACAGTTGCGAATCTCGTCCGGCGGCGTTTTGACGAAGACGCCGATTTTCGCCACGTTTTCGGGCAATTGCGCGACAATCGCTGCCGCCTGCTCAATCGCGACGCAGCGCGGACTGTTCTCATAAAAAATCAAGCCGATGGCATCTGCGCCAAGTTCGCACGCCAACAAGGCATCCTCGGCATTTGTCATTCCACAAATTTTTACTCGCATAACGCAAAACCGTCAAGCTCGTTGAACGTGCTTGACAGTGATAATTTCCTATGTTCGCTCTAAAAATTCCAGTAAGGCTGCACCGGGGTCAGGATGCTTCATGAAGTGCGTCCCGACGAGAATTGCGTCTGCTCCGGCGGCGATCATGCGCTGCACATCGGCGTGATGATGCAGGCCGCTTTCGGCGACAATGACCGTGCCTTCCGGCGCAAGCGGCGCAAGCTGCTCGGTGGTGGCAAGGTCAATCTGAAACGTTTCAAGGCTGCGGTTATTGATGCCGATGATGTCCGCACCGCTTGCGACAGCGATTTCCATTTCATCGGCAGTGTGTGTTTCGACAAGCGCGTCCATGCCGAGCTCGCGGGTCTGTTGCAGCAAATCGCGCAACTGCGTTGTTTCTAAGGCCGCGACAATCAGCAGCACGGCATCTGCTCCGGCGGCGCGAGCTTCGAGCAATTGATAGGCATCAATGATAAAATCTTTGCGAAGAATCGGGATCGGCGTCAACGGGCGTATCTGCGGGATGTACGCCAGCGATCCCTGAAAAAATTGTTCGTCCGTCAGCATCGAAATCGCGTTTGCTCCGGCCTTGACGTAAGATTTGGCAATTTCGGAGGGATCGAAATGCTCTCGAATCACGCCCGCCGACGGCGAGGCTTTTTTGATTTCGGCAATTACGGCGAGGCCATCCCGCCGCAAGGCGCTGCGCAGCGAACGCGGCGACGGTGCGCTCGAAAGGCGGCGTTGCAATTCCCCAGCGGAAATTTTTTCCTTCGCCGCCGCGATTTCAATCGCCTTTTGCGCTAAAATTTTTTGTAGAATGTTCGGTGTGGGCATATTATATTTGAATTTCGTAGAGACGCACGATCGTGCGCCTCTACGTTGTGAATTGGCACGTTTTCAACCACAGACGCACGTCCGTGTGTCTCTACAAATTAATGCGCGAGATTCTTTAAAAACGTATCGCAGGCATGCAGAAAGTCTTCCCACCGACTCCACATCAGCGGATGATCTCCGGCATTGACCAAAAACACGCGGCTTTCGGGAATCTGCTCCGCCATGCGGCACACCTTTGCGCCGACATCCGGCAGGCTGCGATCCGGCAGGCTTGCCGTGAGCAGCACCGGGCATTTGACATTCCGCAGCCGCCCTTGCGCCCAGTCAAGCTCGCCATGTTCCGAAAGACGCCGCAGTCGGGCGCTGTCGGCTTCCACAACTTGTTCCCAGTCATCGCCGTGCGCCAAACGCCAAAACGCGACCTGTTTGTCGCTGCGCTGGCTGCGCTCCGCGACCACCATGCGCAGCAGCGCCGCCGGATAGCGTTCGATGCAGCTATCGGCAATGACCGCTCGCACGCGCTCCGGTTGGAGAATCGCGGTCAACAGGGCAATCACCGCGCCGCCGCTCGTGCCTAATAAAATAGCCTGTTTCTCGCCAAGATGCTGGATGAGTCCGGCGACATCGTAGGCGGAACGTTCCCAGCAGTCATCCCCCCAGTGTTCTAAGCGATCTGACTGGCCTGTGCCGACAAAATCAAGCCCGACTGCCCGATAACGACGCCCGAAATACGCTAATTCGCCGTCATAGCAGGCGGAGGACGCCGTATTGCCGGGGAGAATCAACAGCAACGAGCCGTCGCCCTGCTCGCGATAAAATAGACGATGCCCATGATTGACAAAATACGGCATAATCATCCATCATTTCGTACCGCGAACGTCTTCTGCAAATGAGGGCGTTCGCAATGCGTCATGAACCATTATACTTGCACGATTAACATTGTAATATCGTCTTTTTGTTCCTGCTCTTCAGTAAAGTCGGATAATCGCTCAAGCGTCTCGTTCAATAATTCTTGCGCCGAATGCTGTTGACAATTCAAAACAAGCCGCACAAGCGGCTCGACGCCAAATTGTTTCCCGTCGTTATTTTCAGCCTCGTTGACGCCATCGGTGTACAAAATCAATCTGTCGCCGCGCTCTAATCGCGTTTCCGCATAGGTAAACGAGGCTGTATCGAACAGTCCCATCGGAAGATTGGCGTTAAACAACGACGAACAGCAGCACGTCCTGCGGCTTAGCAGCAGCGGCAATGTATGCCCGGCGTTCGTAAATTGCAGGACGCGGGTTTTGATGTTGTACAGGCCATAAAAGACGGTAACAAACATGCCGGGCTGGGCATCTTGCACAATCAATTTATTCGCCATCGGCATGACTTTGGCCGGATGCGGATTCGACACCGCCTGCGATTTGATGATGCTGCGGGAACTTGCCATAAAAATTGAGGCAGGCACGCCTTTTCCGCACACATCGCCGATGATAAACGCAAATTCGTCGTCGCTCACCTGAAAATAATCGTAAAAGTCGCCGCTCATGACTTTGGCGGGACGATTTATTCCCTCGAAATGAATCTCTGGATGCCCGGGAAATGGGCGCGGCAGAATCCCTTGCTGAATCTGGTGCGCAATCATCAGTTCGCTGCGGATGCGTTCTTCTTGCAGCAGCCGTTGCGCGTATTTGACGTTCTGAATGGCAATTGCCGCTCCATTGCTGAGCGCTTTCAGCAAATTGACATCGTCCTGAGAAAAATTTTTACCATGTTCCTTATTGATGACCTGAATCACGCCTAACAGTTCATCATTGCTGATCAGCGGCACAGAGAGCATGGAGCGCGTGACAAAGCCGGTTTTTTTGTCAATCTGCGAATAATGCCGCTTATCCTGTTTGACATCCATCGTAATGTCAATCTGCCGCGTTTCGGCCACGTGGCCGACAATGCCGGTGCCGATAGGAATGCGGATGCCGAGGATGCTGCTGTCCGTTGGTCCCTGGCAGACGCGGCAGATCAATGTTTGATGATGTTCATCGACTAAAAAAATAGACCCGGCTTCAGCGCGGATAATATCCAGAATATTATAAAACACAATCGCCAGCGTTTCATCCAGGTTAATGGACGAGGCGAATTGCAGATTGATTTCGTTCAAAATGAACGTCATCTCATACTGAAATTTCAGCTTATCAAGAATCAGCAGCAGATCATGCTTGTTCCAGGGCTTTTCGATATAATAATTCAGCGCGGCGTGGTTAATCGCCCTGATCGTCGCTTCTAATCCGGCCTGCCCCGTCAGCAGGACTTTGACGACGCGGTTGTCGCGCTCATGAATTTTGGCGAGCAGTTCGTCGCCCCGCATATCCGGCATCATCTGGTCGCACAACAGCAGCCAGACTCGTTCGCCATTGTTGACTAATTCCTCATAAATCATCAGCGCTTCCGAGGCGCTTTCAGCATATTCGAATTCGCAAAATCCTTCGAAATGCGTTTCTAATTGGGCGGAAAGCTGATTGAGAATCGCCTGATCATCATCAACACACAAGGCATAATATTTTTGCGGCATCAGGCTGACAGAGTTTCGCACCGAGACGCGCAGAAACAGATCATGCGAACGAATTTCCGAGGTCTCAATGCCAAATTCATCGTTATGCGGAACGCTTGACAGGCGAAGAGATGCGCCTTAAATTGCCTGCCTGTCGAAGACTATGAACATTCACACTCTTTTCAAAAACTTGACGCCTTGTCAAATGAAAAAGCGGAAAATTTTGCACCGCCGATTTACAGGCTTTGAGCGAAATCTCTTGACAGAAACACTCATCGCTATGAAAAAA
>CAZMEO010000181.1:0-7038 GCA_964565315.1 uncultured Candidatus Moduliflexus sp.
TGTTTGTCAATGAATGGGGCTATGATGAAACAGGACGGTACGTGCCATACTGGAATCGCGCGACAGGCTTTTCCGAAGTCGAGCCGATGGCGAATTATCACGCCGACGACAAGAATGAGTTTTACATTCAGCCCAAAACGACCGGGAAAGAAATGGTCTTTGATCCGCACGTCTATTCGATCAGCGGGTCGAATGTGTTGATGACGCGAGTGGTCACGCCCATTTTCCTTCAAGAGCAGGTGGTCGGCGTGGTCGGCGTGGATGTGATGCTGACGACATTCGAGCTGTTAGTGGCGAAAATCAAGCCGTTCGAAACCGGCAGCGTGGCGTTAATCAGTTATAATGGCAAATATGCCGCGCACCCCGACTCCAAAACCGTGCTGCAAGATGTTGGCACATCGGCAGATTGGACAGCAGCGAAAGCGGCAATTCAAGCGGGCGAATCCTTTACGTTCGTTGACACGACCGAGAATGCGCGTTTTGAAATCGTCAGAATCATGATTCCGATCAAATTCGGCGCGGCTGACACTTTTTGGGCGTTTCTCATTAACGTGCCGATGAATGAAGTGGTCAAAAGCGCCATCAAGCTGACGAGCATCAGCACGATCATCGGCATTATTGCATTATGCATCGTCGTTGGCGTTATTTTTCTGATTACCGGCTCGATTACCCGCCCATTAAACCAGATTGTCGCCATCGCAAACAATATCGCCGCCGGGGATTTCAGCGGCGACCTCGACATTCGCCAGAAAGACGAAATTGGTCGCCTTGCCGAAGCGTTCCGCAATATGAAAAGCAAGATTGACGCCGTGCTGCAAGAAGTCAATACGCTGATTCAAGCGGCGCAGCAGGGGCAGTTGCAGGTACGCGCCAATACGAAAAATTTTCACGGCAGATGGCAGCATCTCTTAGCCGGCGTCAACAATCTGATTGACGCCTTCGTTGCTCCCATCAACATGACGGCGGAGTATCTTGATCGGCTTTCCAATGGGGAAATTCCCGACCAGATTACTGATGAGTATCAGGGAGATTTTAATACGATCAAGGAACATCTCAACATGCTGATTGATGCGACAGGCTCAACCGCGCATCTTGCAGAGGAGATCGCCAATGGCAATTTGGATATTGAAGTCAAGGAACGCTCGTCGCACGACCGCTTAATGAAGGCGCTCAATCTGATGATTCGCCGCTTAAATGAATTGCTGCGCGAAATGCGCCTGCTGATTCAATCCGTGCAGGCCGGAGATTTGAGCATACGCGGACGCGCCGAAGCGTTCGAAGGCGGCTGGCGCGATTTGGTCGGCGGCGCCAATGCGATTATCGAGGCATTTGTTCTCCCGATTACAATGACAGCGGCCTCGTTAGAGCGCATCTCGAAAGGCGAAATGCCGGAAACGATTCAAGAAGCCTATGCCGGAGATTTCAACCATATCAAAAATAATATGAATACCTTGATTGATACGATGAAATCGCTGCTGGTTGAGATTAATGGATTGATTTTGGCCGTCAAGAATGGGCAGCTTGATAAACGCGGGCATACAGAACGATTTGTCGGCGAATGGCAGGAACTTGTGATTGGGATGAATAATGTGCTCGAAGCCTTTGTCAAGCCAATTGGCATGGCGGCAAGCACGATTGATGTCATCGCCAAGGGCGGACTTCCTGAGAAGATCACGCAGCATTACAACGGCGATTTTAACCAGATTAAAGACAATTTGAATCTTCTGATTGATGCGACTGCCGAAATCACCCGCGTAGCCAAAGAAATGGCGAATGGCAATCTGATGATCGAATTCGAAGAGCGCTCCTCGCAAGATGCGCTGATGCAAGCGCTGAATAAGATGATTCGAAAAATGAAAGATGCCGTCAAAGATGTCAAAATGATTGCCTTTCATGTCGTGAGCAATAGCGAACAACTCACGGCAAATTCGGAAAACATGTCGCAGGCGGTTTCAGAGCAGGCATCCACCACCGAAGAAGTCTCCGCGTCGATGGAACAGATGGCGACGAACATCCGTCAAAATGCTGAGAACGCCGGGAAAACCCAGAAAATTGCGGAACAATCGAAAATGTATGCGGAGGAAAGCGGGAAGGTCGTGGCCGAAACAGTGCTGTCGATGAAACAGATTACCGAAAAAATCATGATTATCGAAGAGATTTCCATGCAAACCCGCTTGCTTTCGCTGAATGCCACGATTGAGGCGGCGCGAGCGCAAGAACATGGGAAAGCGTTTTCCGTGGTGGCGGCAGAAATTCGCAAGCTCGCCGATACGACCAAAAAAGCCGCCGAACAAATTAATGTTCTCGCGAACTCCAATCAAACCATCTCCATGCAGGCCGGGCAGATGCTCACAACGCTTGTGCCCAGCATTCAACAGACCGCAGAATTCGTCACGGAAATCAGCGCCTCGACTTCGGAACAAAGCACCGGCACGGAACATATCAATTACGCCATTCAGCAATTAGACCAGATTACGCAGCAAAACGCCGTCATCGCCGAAGATGTCGCCTCCGCCGCATCGAGTTTGCTGACGTATGCGGAGCAGCTGCAAGAAGCGATCAGTTTCTTCAAAATCGCCGGAGACGCCGAAACGATCCTATATATGGGAAATAGTTCTCCGCTCACGCGCCAAAGCAAGGAATCACGCAAGGAAGAACGCCATAAACATCGGAAACCATTACAGAAGCCACCTTTGAATAAGCCTGCGGCAGAAAAATCGCCGGTTGCCGAGCGGGATGAACTTGACGAGGAATTCGTACGCTATTAACCGTTCTTCCCGTTATGCCACTCTAAGGAGTGCGCCGCCGTCGGCGCATCGAGGCCACCTCGCCGCATTCCTGTGACACTGGCATTACATCGCGCCGATACAGCGGATGACGACGGGAACGGTTTTCATCAGCAGCTTGATGTCGAGCAGCAGCGACCAATTATCCACATATTCTAAATCGAATGAAATGAGATGCTCATACTGCGTGTTGCTGCGGCCATGACATTGCCAGAGGCCGGTAATGCCCGGTTTCATAGAGAGACGGCGGCGGTCGCGCCCCGTAATCTGCGTGGATTCGACTAATGGCAGCGGGCGCGGCCCCACGAGACTCATCTCCCCTTTCAGCACGTTCCACAACTGCGGCAATTCATCCAGGCTGGTGCGCCTCAGAAATCGCCCAAGCGTGGTGATGCGGGGATCATGCGCCATTTTGAAAATCGGCCCGGAGACATCGCTCTGCGCTTTTAATGTGTTTCGCAACGCTTCCGCGCCGTTAATCATCGTGCGGAATTTATACATCACAAACTGACGGCCATTCAACCCGTTGCGCACTTGTTTAAAAATGGCCGGCCCCGGCGATTGCAAACGAATCAGTGCGGCGATCAGCAGCATGACAGGCGCGAGCAGCGTCAGCAAGACGGCGGAAATCGCCATATCCATCGCGCGTTTCATGCCCAGACTCACAAATTGCGCCTCGCGGCTCGACGAAAACGACAGCAGCGAAATATCCAGAATATTATCTAAATAGAGCCGAAAATTCGAGGTTTCATTACACGCATCCACGACAATGCGAGAACTGATGCCCATCAATTCGCAGACTTCCAGCAATGGCCTGACTTTATGCAGCGCAAAAATCGGGCTGGCAAGGATGACCTCGTCAATAATCTCCTCATGCAAGATACGATAAAGGTCTTCATACACGCCAAAGACCTTATACCCATAGACACGATACCCCACTTCTTCCGGGAATTCCGTCAGGAAGCCCGCAATCGCGAATCCGGTTTCAGGATGCTGATTAATCCGTTTTACCAGCATTTCAACTTTTTGATCCGTCCCGGCAATCAACACGCGCTTGAGGTTTTTTCCCTGTTTGCGCACGTGTTCTAACCCTTTGAAGACCAGGATTTTTTCAAGAGAAAGCGCCGCAGCGCAGATCAGCACATACATGAACACTAATGACCGGTTGAAACTATGCAGTTTAAAGACGAAGAATGTCAAACTGAGCAGGGAAATCCCTTCGAGATTGCTTTTCACGACCGCCCAGACGAGTGCCCAATACGATTTGCCCCGATACGACAGGTAAATATTGTTCAGATAGAGCAACAGCATCCAGATCGGCGCGATAAACGCTAACAGCGGAAAATATTCCCCTATCGGCTTCAAGGCGGGGAGATGCAATAATTGAGAACATTCATGTCGAACAATATATGCGGCGGGAAACATGCTGGTAATAATGGCAAAATCAATGAACGAATAGAGCTTGACGATCAGGTTAATCCGCTCGCGAATCATAGGGTCGCCTCCAATATCGGGAAAATGTTGATGTCGCGCAGCCCCCCACTGTGCCAACCAAACGCATGATTCCATCTATACATTGAGTCAGAAGAAAAAGTCAAATAATTTCTATTGAGTATTGACATTTTCACAAATATTCCTATGTTAGTAGAAATTACCGTAACCATGCCCGACAACGATTCTTCATCTTGCGTATTTCTCTGATCATCCCAGCGCGCCAGCTTCCTCCAACGGAGTTCTCTTTTCCACATCCCACAAACAGGTTTTCACAAGAGCAGAACTTTTCTTCTCACATCATAACGTTGCATCAATCTTGTTTGGGAGAAAGAACACTATGGAAACGTTAAAACAAGCCCCCCAGGATTCCGAACATGTAGAATCCAATTATTACGCTCGAAGCACATATCTTCAGATGATGAAATTTTTCATGAACGTCGAGCAGGCGCCGCCATGGTCGTATGCTGACGGGCTGATTGACGAGTATCTTCAATACGAAAAACGAGTGTCGAATTATCTGCAAGACATGCTGCGCCATTCAAAATAAACGTTGGAAAGCGCCTCCAATTTTCCAAGCGTTTATTTTCCCCCTGCTATTGTCAACCATCTTCACGCTTTTTATTGACAACCAATTTCGACAATTTTTACCACAAAAATCTTTTGTAGAAATTTTTATTTCTTCTTGACAACGGCTTAAACAAAAGGGATGCGTTAATTTTCAGGAGCGCACATGAAGATTCTCTATTCAACGGAGGAAATATGGGCAAACACCGCGAAGATGAACTGATGGATGAAATTCATAAACGTGTCTTTGATGTCGAACAGGAAAAGCAGAAAAAAGAAGAGGAAGAATTAGCGTATGAAGCGCTTGACGAGGCATCCGAAGGCTTGAACCGCGAAGAAGTCGAGCAGGTCGCGCAACAGGTGCGCCGGGAATTCGCCGCAAAAGAAGAGGCATCGCGCAAACGGCTGCGCGCAGCCATCATTGCGGTAGCCGCAGCCGTCGCTTTCGCCGCCCTGATCGCGATTCCCAAATACAACGCGATGGTGCGGCTCGATGAAAGCGTCAAAACGCAGTGGTCGCAGGTCGAAAACGTTTATCAACGCCGTCTCGATCTGATTCCTAACCTTGTCAAAACCGTGCAGGCGTATGCCGCGCACGAAAAAGCGATTTTCGACGCGCTTGCGCAGGCTCGCGCCAAAGCTGGAGGAACGCTCTCCGCCGACTTGAATAACGCCGCGCAATTTCAGGAATTTCAACAGGCGCAGCGCGAACTTTCGGCGACATTAGGCCGCATGATGGCGATTGTCGAAAGTAATCCTGAGATGAAAAGCGATCAAAATTTTTTAGCGCTGCAAGCGCAATTAGAGGGTTCGGAAAATCGTATTGCCGTTGAGCGCAAACGCTTCAATGAAGCGGCGCAAGGCTATAATTCCTATATCAAACGCTTTCCGCAGAACATGCTGGCCGGGCTGTTCGGCTTTGATGAAAAAGCCTATTTCAAAGCTGATGCTGGCGCGGAACACGCGCCGGAAATAAATTTTCAATAATGGAGAGCATGATGAAACGATACGCACTTTTTGTGATCGCAGTCGTTTTGAGCGCTGCTGCAATCGTAAACGGCGCGGAATTTCCGCCGCTTCAGGCGCGAGTGAACGATTACGCCAATGTGCTGACGCCCGCGCAGGAACAGGAATTAAACGCCATGCTGGACGCGGTCGAGCAGAAAAGTAGCACGCAGATTTTTGTCTCGATTCAGGACAAAATGCCCGCCGGAACAACGATAGAGGAATATGCAGATGGCCTGTTTCGCGCCTGGAAGCCGGGGCAGAAAGGTACAGATAACGGTGTGCTGCTGCTGATTTTTATCGGCGACCGCAAGCTGCGCATTGAAGTCGGCTACGGCCTTGAATCAAGCCTGACCGACGCAGAGGCGGCGCGGATTATTTCGAACGATATTGCGCCGCATTTCAAACAGGGCAAGTATTACAACGGCATCAAACAGGGCTTGCAGCGCATTATTCAAGCCGTCGGCGGCGCGGAACTTTCGCCTCCGGTTGGAGCGGCAACAGTTGACACGACAGCAACGCTGTTGAAAAAAGAGCAACAGCGCGACACCTTGCTGGTCGGCTTGCTGATTCTCAGCGGCGTTTTCGTGCTGCTCGTGCTGCGCAAACACAAATCAATGGTCGCCGCCTACGAGGGTTTGGACGAAATTCGCTGGGATCGGCTTGATTGGACGGCGCCGAAGCTTATGTTGTCGGATTTCCACGTCCCCGGCAAAATCTGCGACACGCTCGGCACGATTGAAGCCGGTTTTTACCTTGAACTCCCGATCAAGCGCATTCTCAGCGCCATGCTGAATTCGATGATGATGGAAGGTTATATGAGCGTGGTTTCCGAATCGCCGCTCAAGGTGAAAATTATAAAACAGCCCAACCTCGACCAGTTCGACGACTATGAACGGATGTTTTACAACGCGCTGGCGGATGACGGCGAATTTTCGCAGGAAGAATTGGAAACATTCATGAACACCGCCGTCAAAAATATCCAGAAAAAAGCCTGGGACGCAGATATTCAGGCGACAAAGGACTTCTACGCCGAACAGATTCAGGCGTTTATCACCGCAAGCGAAAAAGAGGCCGTTCTTTACAGCGAACTCGCCCAGAAACACGCCGACGAAGACTGGTTTTACTGGTATCACAACACGCTCGCCTTTGCGAAACAGCGCTATTATTACGACAGCGACCCCTTCCG
>CAZMEO010000182.1:0-3677 GCA_964565315.1 uncultured Candidatus Moduliflexus sp.
GTCTGTTTTTCTAAAATATCGCGCATCTCAACCTCGTAGAGATGGCACACGAACACCTGCTCCTGCCGGGTCTCGCTCAATGCCTTGAGATGGAAAAGGTCTCCATGCGCGGTGAGCAGAAAAAATCGCGCAAACCCTTGCAATTTCCACCAGCAGATCAAGGAAGCGATGGCATTCCGCAAATCTTCAGACAACACGCTGGATGAACCCGGATAGACGCGATCACAAGGGAGGCCGACGCCATACGCGAAGGTTGGCGCAACCAGCAGGCCAGTTTCCTGAGACAGGTAATCCGCGAAGAATTCGGTCACGAGGGTATCGGTATTCAGCGGCAAATGCGTCGAATGCTGCTCGCAGATGCCGCACGGAATAATCAGCCCGTCATGCTGGCGCAGATACGCCGCCACCTCTTCCCATGTCAGTTCTTCTAAACGCATGCTCAATCCCTCACGCGGCAATCGAACGACGCCCCCCAGAGGCAATTTTGAAATTTTTAGACGAATTTTCTTTTCAATCTAACCTATGCCCTAAAAGTGGTGTCAATATACGTGACAAGACTTAGGAAATCACGATATCGCCTGAAAAAAATTCCCTGAATACACTCACGAAAGGATGCCCGGATGCGCTGGTTCGATTTGATGGATGATAACGAAAATTTTGTTGTGGAAATAACCTCTCTCCCCTTTCCATTCCGAGATCGCGAACGGATCGGACAGGTGTTGTCCATGTCGCGCGACAGCGTGCTGATCGAAACGACTGACGGTCAGCGGATTCGCTGGGAAAAAGAACGCTTATTGACGGCGCAGGCGTTTATGCCGTAACGCTGTTCCCAACAAACAGGGCTGTCCGCCGTTGTTTCATGAGCGGCGGCGCGAACGCCGAGCGTAGCCTCGCGGCAAACGCCGACACATATTACGCGCCAAAAGGCGAGGAATAGGTATAAAATCCCTGGCCAGTCTGTCGGCCGGTGTGTCCTTCTTGAATGAGCGTTTTCAATAAGTCCGGGACGACATAATTCGGATCATCGGACTGCTGATGAAGATTCTCAGCAACGCGGCAGACCTGATCAATCCCAAAATAATCAATTAAGGCGAGGGGCCCAATCGGGTGCCCGCAGCCGATCTGCATCGCGACATCAATATCTTCCGCAGATGCCACGCCTTCTTCCAGCAATCGCACGGCGCTCAGAAGATAGGGAACGATCAATCGGCTGACAATCAAGCCCGGAGCGTCTTTCACGGTCACAGGAATTTTTTCGAGCGAGGACACGAATTCCAGCATATCCGCCAACATCTCCGGCTGAGTAAATGGCGTTGTGACGACTTCAACCAACTTGACCACATGAATCGGATGAATGAAATGCAAACCGATGACGCGCTCAGGATGTTCGGTCCCGCTGGCAATCTGTGTAATCGATAAGGATGAGGTATGAACGACAAACACGGTGGATGGCGGGCATTGTTGATCCAATTGCTGAAGCAACTGTTGTTTCGCCGTGAAACTTTCGGGGATCGCCTCAATAATGACGTCATTGCCGACCAGATCATGTTGTTCGATAGTGCCGCGAATGCGCGACAACGCGCTCCTAACAGCCGCTTCGCTCAACGCGCCGCGCATCGATTCGCGCTTAAAAAACGTCGAGCTTTTCTGAAACGCCATATCCAACTTTTCTTGCGAGATGTCGCAGACTTGCACCTGGTAGCCAGCTAACGCAACGATCCGCGCAATTGCGCAGCCGCTTACGCCACATCCAACCACTCCCACAGATCGAATTTTCTGCATGCCCGTCCTAAACAGGTGTCAGACACTTTCACAAGCGCCTGACACCTGTTCTTACATCAGCAGTTGAATTTCGTCATGGCCATGAATCATGCCAAGCTGCTGATCAATATCCACTAATTTCAGCTTATGCTGATGGCATCCAACCTTCAAGCATCCTTCCAGCAGCCCGCCATTCGGCAGATAGAACTGGAACAACGGCGAAAAACACCAATCGCAGACTCGCCCCTCGTCAACCTGCATCGCCGCATGACAGGTCGGACAGAACATGCTTGCCACGACGCCGTCAGGAATATCTACATCGAAAATATTGTGAAAGCTCCCATACACCGGGTCAAGATGCACGATCCCCTCGGTCTCGCCATAACGCAGGATCACTTTAATCGACGGGTAGCCGTTAATCGGCACGGTTGGATCCAGCAAGCTATGCCCTTCAGGGCAATACGCATGTTCGAGATGCAAGGCTTGCGAAGGGATTTCAATGATAATTTTTTCTGCTTGCATATTCATATTCAGGCGCACTGCGAACAGCCCTATTTGGCGAACAGAGCTGTTCACCGGTGCGGAAAACAACAAACCTGTTATTTTGTCTGCGCGGCAAATGCCATGCCTTCATGAAGCGCCTTCACATTTATGTCAAGTAAATGTCGTTTGGTCTTTCCCAGCATCTCGTCGATCACGCCAAGGATCGTCTCCTCTTGCACCGCGTGAGACACGGCAAGATACGCGCCGAGCATCACCACGTTCGCCACGTTCAAGCTCCCCTGCGCATTGGCAATGTCATTCACCGGGATTTCCAGCGCTCGCACGTCATGCCGCGTCGAATGCGCCGGAATCAGCGAACTGTTGATCAGCAGCCAGCCGCCGGGCTTGACGCGAACTTCGAATTTTTCTAACGACGGCAGATTCATCGCGATGACGCACGTTGCTTCCGTCACGATCGGCGCACCGATGATGTCATCCGAAACGATGACATGACAATTCGCCGTGCCGCCGCGCATCTCCGGACCATACGACGGCAGCCAGGAGACGTGGCGGTTTTCGATCATGCCGGCATGCGCCAGCAGTTTGCCAATCATCATGACGCCCTGCCCGCCGAAACCAGCCACAATGATCCGTTCATTTTTCATGCTTACGCCCTCCCTTCAATATCTTTGAACACGCCCAGCGGGTTGACCGGAATCATATTGTGTTCAAGCCAATGCAACGCCTCAACCGGCGACACGCCCCAGTTTGTCGGGCAGGTGGACAACACTTCCACCATACTGAACCCTTTGCGCTCAAGCTGCATCTGAAAGGCGCGTTTAATCGAACGTTTCGCGGCATTCAAGCGCGGGATCGCATGCACCGACACTCTCGCAATATATGCCGGCCCGTCAAGCGTGGCGAGCATTTCGCTGACGCGGATCGGATGCCCCTGCCCTACAACCTGACGGCCATAGGGCGACGTGGTGGTGCGTTGCCCCACTAATGTCGTCGGCGCCATCTGCCCGCCAGTCATGCCGTAAATCGCGTTGTTGACGAAAATGACGGTGATGTTTTCTCCGCGCATTGCGGCATGCACGATTTCCGCCATACCGATAGACGCGAGATCGCCATCCCCTTGATACGTAAATACCACGCGATCCGGCAGCACGCGCTTGATGCCGGTCGCAACCGCCGGAGCGCGTCCGTGCGCGGCTTCCTGCGCGTCGCAGTTGAAATACTCATACGCAAACACTGCGCATCCGACCGGCGCAACCGCAATGGCGCGATCCAGCACGCCCAATTCCACCAGCGTTTCCGCGACCAGCTTGTGAATAATTCCATGCGTGCAGCCGGGACAATAATGCGTCTCCTTTTCGGTCAGCCCGGCAGACCGTTGATACACAATTTGTGCGGACATGGTTATCTTCTCC
>CAZMEO010000182.1:3777-6974 GCA_964565315.1 uncultured Candidatus Moduliflexus sp.
TAAAAATGCACGGGTTTGCGCCCGGCGACGGCAATTTTGACATCATCCACCATCTGCCCCATGCTCATTTCGACGGTCAAGAACGCCTGCGGAATTTCGACCACGCGCTCAAACGCCGGAAATGGGAACGGATAGAGGCTGATCGGGCGCAACAAACCGACGGCAATCCCTTTGCGCTGGCATTGCTCAATCGCCGTGCGGGCGATGCGCGAGGTCGTGCCATACGCGACAAGAATCACGCTGGCGTTGTCGCAATTATAGAGTTCGTAACGAACTTCCTGCCGCGCCATTTCCGCGTATTTTTCATACAGATGCAGGACGTGGGCTTCCAATTCGTCGGGATCAAGAAACAACGAGTTGATCACGCGGCGGCGGCCTCCGCTATCTCTCGTGCCGGTGGTTGCCCACTCTTTCGGCGGCAGATTCGGGCGCGGCGCGTAGGGCTTGATGTCCACCGGCTCCATGATTTGCCCAATCATGCCATCGGCCAGAATCATCACCGGGTTGCGGTACAGGTCAGCGAGATCGAACGCGGTTTCGACCAATTCGACCGTTTCTTGAAGATTGGCAGGCGCTAACACGAGCAGATGATAATCGCCATGCCCGCCCCCTTTGGTGGCTTGATAATAATCGGATTGCGCCGGTTGAATGCCGCCCAGCCCCGGCCCGCCGCGCATCACGTTCACGATAACGCACGGCAGTTCCGCTCCGGCGATATAGGAAATGCCTTCCTGCTTCAGGCTGATGCCAGGGCTGGATGACGAGGTCATCACCCGCGCGCCTGCGCCCGCCGCGCCATAGACCATGTTAATCGCCGCGACCTCCGATTCCGCTTGCAGATACACGCCGCCGACGTTCGGCAATTCGCGGGACATGTATTCCGGGATTTCGTTCTGCGGCGTAATCGGGTAGCCGAAAAAATAGCGGCATCCCGCATTGATCGCTGCCGCGCCGATGGCTTCATTCCCCTTCATTAAGACTTTTGCCATAGCCATTCCCTCACTTTGTCACTGTAATGACCGAATCCGGGCACATTTTCGCGCAGTTGCCACAGCCGATGCATTCAGCCATATTCTTGATCATTGCAGGATAATACCCTTTCATATTGACTCGCGACGTATCTAATTTGATGATTTTCTTGGGGCAGACAGACACGCAGAGACCGCATCCTTTACACCGATCTTCTTGAAACGTCGTTTCTGGCATACGCTTCACCTCCTTGCGTGGATGGATTGAATTGCGTCAGGGCAGACCTGACACGGTTGAGGATGAAGACATTCTCTCCTTATCGGCCAAAACAGTCAACACTCTTTTTAGTTTTTTTGCAAGAAAACATGCGATTGTTTTATGATCATGAACACTCCTTTCAGAATATTCATGTTGAACGTGTTTGGCGCGAAAATATTCTTGACTCTCATAAGAATCTTTTGATAGACAACTAAAAAAGCGTGACGTTTCATCGAATGCAGCAACAGGTCAAAGTAGCAAGCCTGCGCTGTCATTCATTTTTTTCAGAGGTAACGACTCTATGCGCAATATGACAATCCGAGGGTTGCTTTTCCGTGTTGACCTTGCCTCAAACGTTCTTTCCTGCTGCGTCTTGCTCATCTGCGCTGCCGCTGGCTGGCTGACGCCATTTTATTGGTGGCATGCGCTCATCATCGCGGGCGGCTGGCTGCTGATCGCGGTAGCGTTGCGTCAACTGATCTGTACTCCCCTGCTGTTTGCCCCATTGCAGGCGTTGATGCGCATGCTGCGCTCCAAAGAACCCGCATTTATTTCCCCGTCTGCCGGAGGAGTCGCAGAATTGCGCGAGGCTGCGGCGCTTTGCGCCGAGATGATCGAATCGGCTCAGTCCCTGACACGCCAAAGCGAACACATTCTCCAAACCGGCACGGTCTCGAAATCCCTGCCCACCGATCCCAATCATCCGTTCCAGAAAGCCTTTTTGCGCATTGTTGACGCGTTAACGATGTTAGAGCATCTCTTCGACACCATGAGCAACGGAGACCTTGGCGTTCAGATTCCAGAGGCTTTGCTGCGCATGAAGGTAGGGAAAGCATTCGGCAAAATGAAAGCCGAAATTCGCGAAATCACGCTGCGCGTCAGACAGGAAGTGCTGAATATTTCGAAAGCGAGCGCAGAAATTGCGGCGCTCTCGCAGCAAGGGGCGCAGAATGCGCATACCGAAACCGAATCCGTTGAAAACATCTCTTCTTCCATCCATAAAATGGCGGACAACCTGCGCGAAGTGATGCAAAACATCATGCTACAGGCGGATTCGGTGGAAAAAACGTTTGCGGATATTGAAAATATGGTACATTCCATCGAAGAGGTGAACAACAGCGTCGAATTACTCTCTTCATCCGCAGATTCGACGGCGCGTTCGATTGATGATATTCATAAATTCATGCAGCACATTCAGCAGCATGCCCATTCATTAGCCCAAATCTCCGAAACGATTTCCAAAGAAGCGCATGACGGCGTGACATCAGTCGGCGAGGTGATTGACGGGATTCGCACGATCAAAGAAACCGTCGAAGATGCTGCCGCCACGATTCAACGCCTCGGACGCGAGTCGGATCGCATCGGAGAAATTCTGGAAGTCATTAACGGCGTCGCCGAGCAAACCAACCTGCTGGCGCTGAACGCCTCGATTATTGCGGCGCAAGCCGGAACGCACGGGCGGGGATTCTCCGTCGTGGCTGATGAAATCAAAGAGCTTGCCGGACGCACCCGCGCGTCCACCAAAGAAATCTCGGCGATTATCCGCTCGCTTCAGAATGGCGCGGCGCAAGGGATTGCAGCCATGAGCAATTCTCTTCAGGCGGTGGAAATCGGCGTGTCGCTTTCCAACGCGGCGGGCGGCATCCTGAAAAAAATCATGGAGAGCATTCAAGAAGCGCGTGAAATGGCGACCACGCTGGCGGAGGCGACCGTCAAACAAACGCAGAACAGCCAGCAAGTCGCCATTGCCACCGAACGGATTACCCAGAAATTAGATGGGCTGCATGACACGGCGGTGGTTCAATCCCGCGGCAGCGCCCATCTTGCGGAAATGGCTTCTATTTTGAAGGATGCCACGCAGCACATCGAACAATCTGTCACCACGCAATTGCAGGTCATGGATCCGATTGTTGTTTCGATTGAAGCAATTCAGGGGTTGGTCAAAAGAAACGCCGATATTGCGCATTATC
>CAZMEO010000183.1:0-2824 GCA_964565315.1 uncultured Candidatus Moduliflexus sp.
CCGCGTTAATCCGCCTTGACCGCCAACTGCACGCCGAGGCCGACGAAGACGAGGCCGCTCGCTTTTTGCAGGATTTTTCCGATAGATTGATTGTTGCGCAGGGTATGTGTCATGAGCGAGGCGGAATAGGCGAGAAACAAGCACCAGAGCGTGCCGGTGGTGGCGAACGTACCGCCTAAAATCAGAAACGGCAACGCGCCATCGGCCTGCTCCGGGCGGACGAATTGCGGCAGGAATGAGAGGAAAAAGAGCGCGACTTTCGGATTCAGCACGTTCGTCAGCATCCCCTGCCGGTAGATTTTGAACAAATCGTCGCGTTGAAGGCTGCGCTCGTTCGTTTCGAACAGCGGGGCGCGTTCTAATATCATTCGAATGCCTAAATAGGCCAAATACGCCGCGCCGAGGTATTTGATGACATGAAACACGGTCGCCGACGACATCAAAATCGCGGAAAGGCCGAATGCTGCAAAGACCGTATGAATCACGCAGCCGGTCGAAATCCCTAACACGGAGAAAAAGCCCGCCTTTTTGCCCTGCGCGATACTGCGCGTGAGAATGTACATCGTATCGGAACCGGGCAAAAGATTCACTAAAATTCCAGCCATTAAAAAACCCACATAATTTTCAATGCCAAACATATTCGTCGTGGTCGCGCCGAACGGCGTCTCGGTGAATGTGAAGATGCTTCGTTCGTCCTGAGCCTGCCGACAGGCGAACTCGTTCTGGTTCGACAAGCTCGCCGCGAACGGATGTTCACTGTCATCGAGATGTCACTCGGCGTTACCGAATCATAATAAGGTGTTCAATCAGATGGCCGTTGCCGATCTGCTGCGGTTTCCCGCGTTCGTCAAGTTGATAAATCGCGCTGCCGTTGGTATAAATCACCGCGCCGTCGGGCGTGACGTCAAACGCTAACACGCCTTTTGCCAGTGTCTCTTCTTTGCCCGATGGCGAGCGGCGCAGCAGTTCCCACGATTGCGGCACTAACGACGGCGCTTGTTTCTGTTTTTCCGCTTCTCGCAGGCTTTTTTGCACGTCCACCACGCGACCGCGCAGCAGCAGCGTTTTTTCGTCTTCGCTGACGATCTTCGGCCCGGAGGCGGTGGTCAGCGGCTTTTGCGAAAAGGTCATGGAAAAGAAATTCAGAAAGTGAAAAATCGCTCGCAGCAGCCGGAACGGGAACAGCAGAAAATCCGCGATTCCCTGCATGATGCCGTAATTCGAACGATTCGGATTTTCATACGGACGCCGGATGACGTACAGATTTCCCTGCGCATCGGCGCGAGGGCAGAGAAAATCGTAGTTCGCATCTTCCAGCAGCGTTGTCGCTTCGCGGCGGTCGAGGTCTAACTGATGAATCGCGAATGGCGCTGTGCCGTGATAATAGCCCTGTTGATTGCGAGCGACTCCGGCGGATTGAAACAGAATGCGGCGTTCCGTTCCCGGCATCCAGGCGGGCGCTTCGTCCACCGAATCCCCTTCGGTCAACTGCCGCAGATCGCGGCCTTCGGCGTTCATCATAATGATGTTCGCCGTGCCGTTTTCGAACGACTGCGAGCCGACAAGCATCTGATGCCCCGAATGCCAGTCCAAATCCCGCGCCCGGAAATGTTCTTTATGAAACAGGCGGCGTTCGCGCTGCTCCTGCCAATTGTAGCGAAACAGCCCGCCGGTCACTTCGGTATTCAGCAGAAAGAACAGATCGTTTGCGCCGCCATGCGTGACGCCGCTGATAGAGACCTGCGCGGCTTTTGGATCAGCCGATTGGACGCCCCAGAGCATGCTTCCGCCGAACGGCGTCCCTTGTTTTCTGGTTTTCCATTCATTCTGCTGCTGCATCCGCAGCGCGCGTTCGATCACCTCTTTGCCGAAATGGCTTTCGATCTGCTGTGCCTCGCGGTCGCCGTCTTTGAGAAATAATCTGCCTTGCGATAAATAGGCGAATATCATGATAACATGTTGTCTTTCACTTTGCCGAGGGTTCGAAACCCTGACAGAGTGACGGGCTGCAATTTCTTGCGTGAATAAAACGTGCTGATTACATGACGGATTCGAAAGCGGTGATTGTCAAGAATTTTTAATGGAGAGAAATGGAAACGGCACTTCCGGTGAAGAAAGCGCCGTGTTGAAGAAATGGCTATGGAAGGGTTCGGACTGCCCGGGCGAAGTTGGTGTTCGTTCGCGCATCGGAGAAGAGATGTCCGTTCGTATAGGAGGCTGCCCAGGACGAATTTTCAGCGGCCATCGTATCGGCTGACCAGCAGACATTCTGGGTCGCGTCGAATGCCGGGTCAATATAGATTGCGCCATTTTTCTGCTCAAATTCCACGAGCGAACCAAGTTCTTCAATGGTCGGCAGACGCCAGTCAGAGAAACCGCCTTCCCCGTTTTGATTCAATTGTTCGACGTAGGCTTTCGCCTGATCCCAGTTCATTTTCTCCGGCGAACCGGCCTGCTGCCACATCAACCCGGTCGTCTGATCCGTGACCACATTGACGCCGTTCGGCGACTGCGCGGCGTAGGCATGCTGCGTTGTCCCTTTCACAGCCCCGGATAAGCCCCAGGCGGAGAGGTCGTTCGGATGATGATAGCCGCGTTGTTTGATCATATCGAGAATGTCAGCATTCGTCAAGGCTGCCGGAGCATTTCGGAGTTGAACAGTCGGCGCGGCAGCTGGCGTCGGTTCTGGCGTGTCTGTTGCGGCTGGCTCTGGCGTCGGTTCAGGCGTCGGCTCGGCGGTCGGTTCTGCTGGCGGCGGAGTTTCCGCAGTCGGTTCCGCAACGGTTTCTGGCGTGGCTTCCGGCGTGGCCTCTGGTGTCGGCTC
>CAZMEO010000183.1:2924-6972 GCA_964565315.1 uncultured Candidatus Moduliflexus sp.
TCGGTCGTGGGGGGCATTTCAGGAGCGGACGTCGTCTCCGGGGCAGGCGCGGCTAACTGCGCTTCAAGCTCCCGTTTTCTCGCTTCTTCGGCGGCAACCAGCGCCTCGGCTTTTTTCTGTCGCGCTGCAAGCAAACTCTGATGCACGGCATACGACGATTTCACCCGAAGAATCTCTTGAAAGATGGTGATGGCCTGATCGTAATGCCCGTCATCAACATAAAATTTTCCTAATTCATGCGCCGTCTGAATCAACGCTTCGAACGACTCGGAGTCATTCGGCTTGCGCCGTAAGATTTCCAAAAACGTCGCGGCGGCGTAATCATACCATTTCTGATCGAGGTAAAACGTGCCTAACAAATAATAGGCGTCAATAAAATCGGGATCGAGTTTAATCGTGCGGATAAAATAGCGTTCGACGCGGTCGTATTTTTTTGTGTCAAGATAGACCTTGCCGATGGCGTAATACACTCTGGCATATTGCGTGTGCGTCTTCATCAATTGTTTCAATTCGCGCAAGGCAAGGTCGTTCTGCTGAGAGGCTAAATACATTTCGCTGATGAGCAGATACGCTTCCGGCAATTGGCCGAGACGTTTGGCCTGCTTCGCCTGACGCAGGGCTTCGCTGTAATAATATTCCGCCTCGCCCTTGACGAAATCGCGAGGATAACTCCCTTGTGCTTCTTTCAAATATTGCTGGCATAACATCGCTTTATGAAAATATTCCCGCGCTAAATCCAACCGCGCTCCCGCTGCATTGGGATCGCTTTGCAGGCGTTCCTGCGCCCTGAGAATGTTGGCGTTGACGTTATCCCAGGAAGAATTCAATTGATTCAGCGTCATGTTCTGCGCTGCCGCATCTTCGATCTGCTTATATTCCTGTTCAGCCTGTGCGTATTTATGCCGGTTTTCATATTCTTTTCCTTGTTCAATCGGCGGAAGAGGCGGTTCTTCGTACAACGCTTGCGGATGATGGCATCCTTGCGTCAGCAAGATGAGTCCGCTTAACAGGCACAGCATATATCGTAATGATTTCATACCCATTCCCTCAAAAAGAAACGATTCGGCGCAGTTCGACGCGCCCGGAGCATCAAAGTGTCGTGATGGAAGGACAATAGCGCAAATATTCTGGCTTGTCAAGAAATTTAGCGCAGAAGTAAATATTCGATACGCGCAGGGCGAACGGAACGTTCGTCGCCGGAATCAACGCCTGTTTGCGGCGAGCTTATTGAATTGCGCTGCGTAAGTCCTAAAAAGATATTTACAAAAATATTATTGACAAACGCTGTAAATGACGAGGATAACATTGTCAAAAGCAACAATCCGGAGTGTCAACACTTGCGTTGGCTGCTGAAGCGCAGTCATGACCGACCAACGCCTCCAGCAGGCAAATGATGAATGGCGTCATTTATTCACTGGCGTTACGCAACAGATTCGATCCAATGGTCGCGAATTCCCCTCCCAGGAGGGGAATTTTCGGCGATGTTGCGTAACATCAGTTATTCAGAGTTCTGTATGAAACACCCTCAAACCATACGTGAAGAATTGACCGCAAGAATCGCGCAGCTTGAGCAGGAAAACGCTGCGCTGCGCCAGCGCCTTGCTGATGATCACGCGGCAAAAGAGGCATTGCAGGAAAGCGAAGCCCGGAAGGACGCGATTCTGAATGGCATGACAAGCAATATCGCCTTCGCCAACGCCAATTTTGATGCCGCGGGCGACCTGATTGGCGTGGCCGAAATCGTCGATGAGATCACCGACTGCAAACGCGCGGAAGAGCAACTGCGCTTTCAGGCGCGTCTGCTGGAAGCGGTCGAACAAGCCGTGATTGTCACCGATCTTGAGGCGCGGATTCTGTATTGGAATCCGCACGCTGAGCGGATGTATGGCTGGACGGCAGCAGAAGCGCTCGGCAGGACGACGCTGGAATTGATTGCCAGCGACGATTCGCTCCGGCACGGCCTACAGATTATGGAACATCTGAACAGCGGCAAAAGCTGGTCAGGAGAATATCTCGCGCGCCATCGCGACGAAACCTTCTTTCCGGTGTATGCGACGGTCAGCCCCTTATTCGATGAACAGGGCGCATTAAGCGGGGTCATTGGCATTTCGTCGGACATCCACGAGCGCAAGCAGTTCGAGGACACGCAGCTTTTTCTGGCAAAATCCGGCAGCACGGACGAAGATTTTTTCAAGTCGTTAGCGCGCTATCTGGCCGAGCATTTAGCGATGGATTATGTGTGCATCGACCGCTTGATGCCAGGCAATTTGATGGCGCAGCCGGTCGCCGTCTATTTTGACAACACGTTCGAAGACAATATCGCCTACGCGCTGCACGACACGCCAT
Source organism: uncultured Candidatus Moduliflexus sp. (assembly GCA_964565315.1). GTDB lineage: Bacteria > Moduliflexota > Moduliflexia > Moduliflexales > Moduliflexaceae > Moduliflexus. The sequence goes on from CAZMEO010000183.1 coordinate 5,271, forward strand.
GCAGCAATGTGGTCGGGCAAACCGTGTGCTGTTTCCCGCGTAACGTGCGCGGCCTGTTCCCGCGAGACGCATTGCTTCAGGAAATGCATGCCGAAAGCTACGTCGGCGCGACGCTCTGGAGCGCCGCCGGCAGCCCGATTGGCCTGATCGCGGTGATTGGGCGTCAGCCGCTCGCCAATCCGCGATTGGCGGAATCTATTCTCACGCTCGTTGCCATTCGCGCGTCGGGAGAATTAGAACGCAGGCTGGCGGAGGAAACGCTGCGGGAAAACGAGCGGAATTTGCATGAGGCGCAACAGATCGCCCAGTTAGGACGCTGGGAATTAGACCTCGCCTCAAACATGCTGCGGTGGTCGGCGTCGATTTTCGAACTCTTCGAAATCAACCCGGCGGGGTTCGAGGTCTCGTATGACGCCTTTTTGAGCGCGATTCATCCCGACGACAGAGACGCCGTCAACGCCGCCTATCTCAACTCTCTGCATGACAAACTGCCGTATCAGATCGAGCATCGCTTATTGATGAAAGATGGCCGCATTAAATGGGTGAGCGAAAAATGCCGGACAGATTACGACGCGAACGGAACGCCGCTTCGGTCAGTCGGCATCGTGCAAGACATCACGGAACGCAAATTCGCGGAGCAAGAACTGCGGCAGGCGAAAGAAGCCGCCGAAGCCGCCAATAAAGCGAAAAGCGAATTTCTCGCCCACATGAGCCACGAACTCCGCACGCCGCTCAACGCCATCTTAGGGTACGCGCAGATTTTAAAGCGCCATAGCAATTTGACGGCGATTCAACGCGATCAAATCGGAATTATCGAACAAAGCGGCACGCATCTGCTGAACCTGATTACTGATATTTTAGACCTCGCGAAAATCGAGGCGCGAAAAGTCGAATTACAACTCAAAAACGTAGAACTGCCGTACTTACTGCGGAATATCGCTGCGATTATCGAGGTGCGGGCGCAGCAAAAAGGGCTGACCTTTCAACACGAATTCGCCTCTGACCTGCCAGCGAACATCCTGGCGGACGAGCGGCGCTTAGAACAAGTGCTGCTGAATCTGCTGAATAATGCGGTGAAGTTTACCGAACGCGGCGGCGTGACGCTGCGCGTGATGAACGTCTCTTCTGCCGCAGAATTCAGCCAGCGACCAGCCTCCGCGCGGCTGCGCTTCGAAGTCGAAGACACCGGCGCGGGCATTTCATCGGAGTATTTGGACGCGATTTTTGCGCCATTCGAGCAGATCGGGGGATTGTCGCAAAAAGCGCAAGGCGCAGGATTAGGCTTAGCGATCAGCCGCCAGTTAGTCAATTTAATGGGAAGCGAACTCCAGGTCAGCAGCGCCGCCGGACAGGGAAGCCGTTTCTGGTTTGAGGCGGAATTTTCTCTGGCGGAACAACTGGCCGCGTCGTCATTCGTTCCGCAGAAAACGATCATCGGGTTTACCGGCACATGTAAATTGCTGATCGTGGACGATCACGCGGATAATCGGCAATTTTTATTGGATTTGCTCGAACCGCTCGGTTTTGATCTCAGCGCCGCCAGGACGGGAGCGGAAGCGTTAAATATGGCGCGATTCTGGCGACCGGACATTATTTTAATGGATGTGATGATGCCGGAGATGGACGGCTTTGAAATAACACGACGCATCAGGCAGGACGAACACGCAGCGAATATTGCTCCAGCCCTCATTATCGCCGTGTC
>CAZMEO010000184.1:0-6957 GCA_964565315.1 uncultured Candidatus Moduliflexus sp.
GTTGTTGTTTTCTGTATGAATGAACGCATTCCATCCGAACCGACGCCGCCGATAGCGGTCGAATACCGCATTTATGAAGATGGCGTGGAGACGGTCTATCTTCCCTCGAAACCGAAACAACAGATTCGCCGCCATGTCGTTTTATTCCTGCTGACGCTGCTGACCACTACGCTCGCCGGAGCGTATGGCGACGGCCCCTGGTTCATGCAGATCGCGCGCGGACTCACCTTTTCGATTCCGCTGCTGACCATTTTGCTGTTTCATGAATTCGGGCATTATTTGATGGCGCGGAAATATGGCGTGGATGTCACGCTGCCCTATTTTATTCCCGGATTGCCCTTTCTTATCGGCACATTCGGCGCGGTCATCAAAATGCGCTCGCCGCTGCGCTCGAAGAACGCCTTGTTCGATATTGGCGTGGCCGGGCCGTTAGCGGGCGTGGCAGTCGCGATTCCTGTTATCATCGTCGGCTTGCTGTTTTCAGAGGTTCGCCTGATTTCCAGCGAAGGCGGCGATTTTGCGTTAGGCTCGTCTCTCTTATTCTGGCTGTTAGCGAAAATCATGGTGGCAGCCGTTCCGGCGAACCATGATATTGTGCTGCATCAGACCGCCTTTGCGGGATGGGTCGGGCTGCTTGTCACTATGCTGAATCTGCTGCCAGTCGGTCAGTTAGACGGCGGACACGTGACCTACGCGATTTTCGGAAGAATCCGGCATGGCTGGATCGGAAAAATCGTGCTGCCGCTGCTGCTGTTGTTTGGGCTGCTGCCGCTGCCGCAGATCGTGTACATTCTGATGTATGACACTCCCGCAACGGGAATTATCAACGACATGGCGCGATATGGCTGGCTCGGCTGGCTGCTCTGGTTCGCGATTCTGAAATATCTCATCAAGCCGACGCACCCGCCGGTGATGGATGAAGCGCAGCCGTTGGATCGGCGGCGCGTGCTGATTGGCTGGCTTGCGCTGCTGATTTTCGTCCTGACGTTCACGCCCGCGCCGTTTATTACGAATTTCTAAACAGCCCTGTTTATAGATGGGAACGTTGAAAATTCACCTCGCGCAGACCTCACAGGTTTTTGAAACCTGTGAGGTTTGATTCAATATCTGGGTCTTTTACTGCGCCATCAACTCCGTCCAGGCTTTCAGCCACGTATCGTAGCGTTCATCAATCACTTTCGGATCGAGCGCAAGGAACGTGTCGGTTTTCGCGGCATATTCGAAGCTTTTCGGCCATGCGACGTGTTTGCTGGCCGGAAAGACCCACTGCGTCAGCGGAATTTCCTGCTGAAATTCGTCCGTCAGCATAAAATCAATAAATTTTTCCGCTAATTCGCGATGTTTTGCGCCTTTCAGAATGCCGACCCCTTCAATCTGGCGATACGCGCCCTCTTCCATGACTGCCGCCTGATAGCGCGTGCTTTGCTCCGTTTCGACATGATAGGCCGGGCTGGTGGCGTAACTGAGCACCATCGGCGCTTCGCCGCTGGTAAACATGCCATAGGCGCTGTCCCAGCCGCTCGTAATCGTCAGCAGCGACGGCTGTAATTGCTTCCAGTAGTCCAGATAGCCATCTTCCCCGAACGCCGCAATCGTCCAGAGCAAAAAGGCCACGCCGGGGCTGGATGTGCGCGGGTCTTCCAGCACGATTTTGCCTTTCCACTGCGCATCTGTTAAGGCTTTCAGGCTGGTCGGCGGCGCGGAAATCGCCTGCGTGTCATAGACAAACGCAATGAACCCGTATTCGAATGGCGTCAGATGAAACGTCGGATCAAACCGGAGTTCCTCTGGCACGACGTCTAATTTGGGCGAGTGATATGGCTCTAAGATGCCATGCTGCAAGGCTTTGGCGAGGTAATTATTGTCAATGCCGACAATCACGTCAGCCTGCGGCGCGTCTTTTTCCAGAATGGCGCGATTCAAGACCTGTCCGGCATCGCCGACGCCGATCAGCGTAACCTTGCAATGGTTGGCCTGTTCGAACTCGTGCATCGTCGCTTCCGCCAGCCCCCATGAGATAAAACTATCATACGCATACACGACTAATTCTTGCCCCTCTTCGGCAGAAACAGGCGCGGAAACCATCAGGCAACCCATCAAAACGCTTAGAACTCGCAACATATTTTTTATCATCCTTATCGCTCCTTACATAGATTACATTGTGAATATTTTTAGGCCGAAAGCTCTTCTTGCGGCCTCTTTTCGCTCTCTCCAAACAAAAAAAGGGAATATCCTCTGATTGGATATTCCCTGAAAACAGATCGGAGATCGTGCTGTTTTTCCGTGCATCGCTGTTTTCTTCCTTGCGCTGGCATAATCCAGATCAGGTTCGAAGGGTCTGTTCTCAGCCGTGACGGCACCCCTGAAAGGCGATCAGTTCTTGCTGCCTAAACAGTTCTCATATCGGTAGTTGTACCATTGTTGTAATTTGATGATGAGCCGGATGATCGAGAGATTGGTCGAATTTCCAGCCTAATTCGGCTTCATAATCGTGCATCATGGTTAAATAGCCCATGCGCGAAGTCGAGTGGGTGTCATCTCTCGCGTTGGCTTCTAAGCGGGCAAGATACAACTGCTCCAGATCGCTGGTGAACAATGTTTCGAGATATTCTTGAAAACGCTCTACAACGTCTAATTCGGCGTAATTAATCACATAAAACAGGAGTTTGTCGGGAAACAGATAGAGCGTGATGCTGATCGGCTGCTCGGAATCTTTCGAATGGAACTTCATGGTATTTTCAAGAAGTTCGTTGGCAATATAACTTAACGCATTTTTGATATGGGCTTGTTTGCGAAGCGTTGAGGGGTCTTTGGCTGGAAAAAACGTCGTCCAATAGTCTGCAAGAAAATCCGCAGACAACCCATTATTCCGCCAGCGATCTTTAATCGAAAACTTATGAGGAGAAAACTTTAAGGTCAAGTACTCTTGACAATTCGTAGCGTCAACGTATTTTCCCAGTATTTTTGTCATACGATGGCGGCTCCTTGTTGAGGAATCAATCGAATTCAATATGTAAGCCCGGCAGAAGCTTTTGCAAATTTTGCAACACTTTGCTTTGCCAGAAAAACTGCTGGGAGCCCTGAATCGTTAATTGCGTGGCATTGTTTTCGCGGATTCTGATCACGAATTTTGACAGCGCGTTAATGCCGGAACTGTTCAATAATTCTAACTCTCGCAGGTTCAAGATGACATGTAAGGGCTTTTGTTTGGCGATCGCTTCGAACAACTCCATAATCGACACATACGACGGCCCAGAGTTCGTCGGAAGAGTATCATGATGTTTGTTGAAATCGTCGATTGAGAAATATCCGGCAGCGCCATACAGCCGGAGAATCCCCTCTAATGCGAGCGTTGATGTCGAATCGTCATAGCGGATAACATAACGTTCTCCTCGAATTTCCATGATTTTGAATCTCCTTCCTATGAGAAAAAAAGCGTGTATTGCAAAAAAGCAATCCGTTCAAGCGACCGCCTGAAGATGGAAAATAACGCTATCATGTGTATAATCATCTTGTCAAGAAATGTCAAAAAAAATATCGTCAGAAAATGCAGGAATTCTTTTCCCTTGCATATTTCAATCGGTTTTCACGCAAATCGCGTAAAGCCGCTTGAGGGAAACGCCCGAAAACAGCGATTGAGAGATAAACATGCCGAGCAGCATCAAGCCGCAGCCGAGAATGCCTCGCATTGAAAGCGATTCGCGCAAAAAAATCCAGCCGCCGAGCGCGGCAAACACCGCCTCTAAACTCATGATAATCGCTGCATGAGACGCCTGAGCATGGCGCTGTCCGATAATCTGAAGCGTGAAGGCAACGCCGACCGAGAGAATGCCGCAGTAGGCAATCGCGACGCCGGATTGCCGGAGCGCGTCCATCGTGACGGATTCGAAACAGACGGCGCACATCAGACTGAAGAGCGCACACGCGGCATATTGAACGAAGGCGATGATAAGCGCATCCGCCCGCCGCGACATCCACCCGATGAATTGCACGTGCGCCGCCCAGAAAAACGCGCCGATAAACACGAAAATGTCTCCGAAATTCACGTGAAACGCGGCGGTGACGCTGAGCAGGTACATACCGATCACGGCCAGTACCGCGCCAATCCAGATGTCTCTATTCGTCGGCTGTTTCAAAAATATTCCCAGCATCGGGACAAGAACCACGTATAAACAGGTGATAAACCCGGCATTTCCGGCAGTGGTGTACGTGACGCCGAATTGTTGCAGGAACGCGCCGAGAAACATGATCACACCTGCCGCCATGCCGCCGAAAAGAATGGTCTTGCGCGAAGTTCCCGGCGCGGGAGCATTGGCGTGCCGGTGTCTCCACAGCAGCAGCGGCAGCAACGTGCATGCGCCCAGCGCAAAACGAGCGCCGTTAAAGGTAAACGCTCCGATATGACTTGCGCCGATCCGCTGCGCAACAAACGCAAAGCCCCAGATCGTCGCCGCTAACAGCAACAGCAGATTCGAGCGAAACAGAAGATGAGAGTGAGATTTCATAAGATCATGGCCAACATAAGCGTACCGACAGCCGTGTCCGTCGGTACGTAAATTTTTGCGTATCGTTCATTTTTGCCGTTCCTTTCAAGAGAAACGGCGTTTTGCGTCAAGGGAAATCTCTCGAATTTCGCGTCTTGCGCCGAATTTGCGCGTTCTTGTGTTCTTTTTGCATTGACAGAGCTGTCAGACACCGTCAAGGTGTCTGACAGCTTTTCTACAACGACAACATTGCGCTATTACACGGATATGCCATGAACTCAACACAGAAACATCTGCTGCTGATCAATCCCTGGATTTATGATTTTGCGGCGTTCGATTATTGGATGAAACCGCTGGGCTTGCTCTATCTTGCGGCGTATTTGCGGGAGGCGGGCTATCAGATCGATTGGATTGACTGCGTTGACCGCTGCCATCCTGAAGTGGCCGGGCTGCCGCAAGCGCCGAAATCGCGGGCGCACGGGACAGGCAAATTTTTGCGGCAAGAAATCCCGAAGCCTGCCGTATTGCAAGACATTCCCTACCATTACTGCCGTTACGGAATGCCTGAAGACCTCTTCATGGCGATGCTGCGCCGCATGCCGCGCCCAGACGCCGTCCTGGTCACGTCTATGATGACCTACTGGTATCCGGGCGCAGCGCGAGCCATCGAACTCGTGAAACAGGTCTTTCCCGGCGTGCCGGTCGCGCTTGGCGGCGTCTATGCGTCGCTCTGCCGCGACCACGCCGCAAGCGTGTCCGGCGCGGATGTCGTCGCGACCGAACGCGACCCGAACCGCGTCGTGGAAATGATTGACGACCTTGTCGGAGTTCGTTCGCATGCGGAATATCGCGCATTTCCCGCAGAAGCCCCCTTGCCTGCGTATGATCTGTATCCGCGCCTTGAATCTGTCAGCCTGCTGACATCTGTCGGCTGCCCGTATCGCTGCTCCTACTGCGCCTCGCAGCGGCTCTGCCCGACCTTTCTTCAGCGCTCGCCCGACGCCGTGTTCAACGAGATTCGGCATTATGTGCGTGAATGCAATATTTGTAATATTGCATTATATGATGATGCGCTGTTAGTCAACGCGCCGAATCACTTCGAACCGCTGTTTGAGCAGGTGCTTGACGCCCGCCTCGTCTGTTCATATCACACGCCGAATGGATTACATGCGCGATACATTAGCGAGCAGGTCGCGCAATTGATGTTTCAGGCCGGATTTCAATCGCTGCGGCTCAGCCTGGAAACTGTGGACGCTGAGCGTCAGCAGCAGACCGGCGGCAAAGTGACCGGCGCTGAATTCCGACAGGCGGTCGAACAGTTGAAACGCGCCGGATTTCAGGGGCATCAGATCGGCGTCTATCTCTTTGTCGGTTTGCCGGGGCAGCCGCTTGAGGAAACCGAAGCGACGATCCGCTTTGTCAACAGCCTCGGCGTTCTCGCGTCGCTCTGCGAATATTCGCCGATTCCTGGCACGCCCGCCCACGCGCAATTGGCGCAAGCAGGCTATCTCAGCGCCGACGATGACCCGCTCCTGCACAATAACACGATTTTTCTTTATATGAAAGAGCGACACGCATTCGAGCAGATTCAGCAGCTAAAAGACTTGACGCGCACCCTGAACGCGCCGATTAAGGCGCAGAGACGAGGATAAAACAGACCTCACAGGTCTCTAAGACCTGTGAGGTCTTAATAAAAGGAGCAATCATGGCACACAACGACGCTGGACATTATAAGCACAAACACCCAGAAGGAACAAGCATCAACGCCGCCATTGCGGAGAGATTGACGGCGCGGGCGAAAGACGGACGCATCAACTGCGCGGTTGCGCATCAGATCGCGCGAGAGCTTGGCGTGACGCCGCAAGCAGTCGGCGTAAACGCTGATCTGTTAGAACTGCGCATCAATCACTGTCAACTCGGCTTATTCGGGCATGGGCATGAAAAACGCCTGATTTTCGCGGCGAAAGAAGTGTCGGCTGAACTGCGGCAGGCCATCGAAGCCGCGCGGGATGACGACGGCCTCGCCTGCGACGCCGCCTGGCGCATCGCCGAGCAATTCACCATCCCCCGCGTCGAAATCTCTTCCGCCTGCGAAACGCTCGGCATTCGCGTCAAAGCCTGTCAATTAGGCGCATTCGACGGCAAAAAACACTAATATCGCCCCAGACCTCACAGGTTTCCCAAACCTGTGAGGTCTCTGCGCAGATTTTATTTGACAATTTGCCCGCGATGCAATGAGACCTGATTCGAATGCTTTTAGGAGCAGACCTTGTACCGCGAACGTCCTCGTTCGCATACCGACGAGGACGTCGGCGGTACGGCAGAGTCATAACCTGTTCGACAAAGAGGGGGAATCATGGCAGCATCAAAACGAATGATGAATATTGAGGCAGGCGCAGAAGAGATTAGACGTCATGACATGGGAACTGCTGGAGAGAACATCGCCAAATACTACAGATGAAGTGCTGCAACA
>CAZMEO010000185.1:0-2340 GCA_964565315.1 uncultured Candidatus Moduliflexus sp.
TTTCGTGGTAAATAATTACAAAGTTTTTAAGGATTTTTGGGAAAACGACTGAAATTCTACTGGACAAAATACGCAGGCGCATGTAATTGTTGTGATATGATTTCCGGGAACACAACAGGAGGCGCGCCATGACAACAGAGAAACCGCTGCGAGTGATGATCCTCATGGCACAAGCCGCCCAGCTTGTGCCGCTGGCAGACCTCCTGACAGCCTCCGCGTATCAGGTCGAAATGCGGGATGCGCATGACTGCTCGGATGAGCGCCTGGCGGCCTTCCAGCCTCATGCGATTGTGTTCGATATGACGCTTGCCCCGGAAACAAAAATGCCGCATCTCCGTCGGATTCGCTCGATCTGCCCGTCCGCCAAATGCTTAGCCTGTTTTCCTGCCGAACTGTCCCATGAGACGCTTGAATTGGTCGTTCAAGAAGGGGTATATGCAAGCGTGCATGCGCCCTCAGATGAACAGGAATTTTTTCTCATCGTCCGGCGCTGCCTTGAAAATATTCGGCTTGAGCAAGAATATGACATGCTTCGACAGAACTTGCTGCAAGCCAAAGCTGAGTTGTATCAGATTGACAGCAGGCTCAAAGCTGTCGTGAGCGCCACGCAAAATTTAGCCGCCTGCTCGAATCTTGAGGAATTAGGCAAACAATTATTAGAAGAATTTGCGATTCAGATGGCCGCAGAAGGGGGCAGCTTGTATCTCAAACACTCGGATCGCTTCACGCTGCTTCATGCGATTGATCCCGGCCACGCTCCGCAAGAAATTGTCTTTCCTCTGCGACCTGAGTCAATTCTTGGGAAAGTGGTTCAATCGAAACATCCCGTCTTGATTCGAAATATCGAGGCGGAAACACGCATGAACGCCAGCGGATGGTCGGGGTATCGAGACGGTTCCCTGCTGGTCTTTCCCTTGTTAGATGAACATGGCGGCATGTTGGCGGTGCTGACGCTGCATAATAAAGCCTTTCCCCCGTTTACCGAAGAAGATTTGAACATCGGGCTGATTTTAGTCCGTTACAGCTATGAAGTGCTTCGTTCCGCCTTTGCAAATCAGCAACTCCGCATCAAGGAAGAACGGTATCGCTCTATTTTTGAAAATATTCGCGACGTGTACTATGAAACGACGATTCGCGGGGAAATTGTAGAGGTCAGCCCTTCGATTCGCAATCATTCCTCCTATACGCGCGATGAACTGTTAGGAACTCCGGTCGAACGCTATTATGCCTACCCGGAAGAACATGCGCGCGTGTTCGCGCAGTTAATGGAGAAGGGGGAAGTCTCTGATTACGAATTTTATTTGCGCGATAAAGACGGGCAAACTGCCCCCTGGTCAATGACCGCAGAACTCCTCCGCGATAGCGCCGGGCAGCCCTGGAAAATCTGCGGAACGCTTCGCAATATCTCTGCCCGCAAACAGATGGAAAATGAACTGCGCGAGCTCAATGAAGAATTGGAGCGATGGGTTGATGTTCGAACCGCCGAACTGCAACAGCGTAATCAGGAGTTGCAAGAGACGCTTGAGGCGTTGCGCAAAGCACAGCATCAATTGGCGCGTTCTGAAAAAATGGCGATGCTTGGGAGCTTAGTGGCCGAGATTACGCATGAAATCAATACGCCGATTGGCGTGGCAATTACGGCGGCCTCTCATCTCGATGAAGAAACTCGCGTGATTCAACGGCAATATCATGCTCGCGAAATGACCCGCAGCGCGTTAGAATATTATTTTGAGCAGGCGCAGCGCATCAATGACAGCTTGCAAGCCAACTTACGCCGCGCGGCTGACCAGTTGCAAAGTTTTAAGCAAATGGCGGTGGATCAGACCGGCGAGAAACGACGCGCCTTTCGAATATGCGAGTGCATTCAAGAGGTCTTGCTCAGCCTGTCGCCAAAACTGAAGCGCACGCCGTATCGCATCACGGCGCAATGCCCGGAAACCATTGAACTGCGAAGCTATCCCGGCGCATTTTCTCAAATCTTTACCAATCTGATTATGAATTCTCTGATTCATGGCTTCGAACACCGCTCAGAAGGGGAGATTGTCATTGAGGCTGCCACTGAAAACGATTGGCTGCGTATTCGCTACAGCGATACCGGCAAAGGGATGAACGCCGACCAACTCGCGCGAATTTTCGAGCCGTTTTATACGACAAAAGCCGAACAAGGCGGCAGCGGCTTAGGATTAGCCATTGTGCGGCATTTAGTCAGCGAGCAGTTACGCGGCGAAATCTCATGTGAAAGCCAGCCGGAACAGGGAACGACGTTTCGCATTCGCGTTCCTCTGGTTCTGCCCGCTGACGGGGGCCAGTAATTTTCAGGAATGCGAAATCTCGATTTCG
>CAZMEO010000185.1:2440-6916 GCA_964565315.1 uncultured Candidatus Moduliflexus sp.
CAGTAATTTTTTTAAGGGGTGCAAACTTCAGCAGGCTTAAACAAGCGAAGATTTGCACTCTTCTTTGAAAAACATCGTTATGAGCAGCATGCGCAATCACAGAAAAAAACAGGGCGTGTTAATCGGGCTGATATGTATCGGGGTTTTTATTGGAACAGCCTCGTCTCTGGTCGATGCCCAGCAGGAAAGCGCCCGCGAATATTATCAGGAAGGGATTTTTTACGTGAAGCAGCAAAAATATGAAGAAGCGATCATGGCGCTGGAAAAAGCGGTTGCGCTGGATTCCGGCCACGCGGACGCCTACAATGCCCTTGGCGTTATCTATTATCAGCGGAAACAATACGACAAAGCGGCTGAACAGTATGCGTCCGCTGTTGAGGCCAATCCGAAACATGTCAAAGCGCGGACGAATTTAGCGCTGACCTATCAGAAACAGCAAAAATACGAAAAAGCGCTCGACCAGTTGCGCGTCGTGTTAGAGCAACAGCCCGATTACGCCCCGGCGCAAACGCTGATGAAACAGATTCAGCCGAAAGCAATCACAATTCAAACGAAGCAGGACGCAGAGAGCGTCACGCCAAAACCACCGAAACAACCGGCAAAAACGCCGGAAAAACCGAAGAAAGCCCCCGCGCCAACACCAAATAAACCTCAGCCGGCCCGCCAGCTTCCTTCGGAGTTATCGTTATTTTTCGAAGGACGGATTGACGCAGTTATCGAGGCGCATGCCGCAAAAGCGCGACAAGCGTCCGCCGCCGCGGCAGAAGCCTACACGCTGCTTGGCATGGCGTATCGCGAGAAATATCGCGTCACCCGTGACCCGCAATGGCGCGATCAGGAATTGGCGGCATTCGGTCAGGCGATGAACGCGCAGCCGCAATATGCGCCCGCGCTGCTCGGCCTGGCGGAAATTTATTATGAACAAGGCAAACTTTCGTTAGCGTATCCGCTCTTCCAGAAAGTCCTCGAATATCAACCCGATTATCCTGCGCGCGATCAAATCGAAGCCATTTTTTTAGGGCGATGACGCCGTCCAGACCCCACAGGTTTCAAAAACCTGTGGGGTCTTTATCCAGCAATTTCCTCAACGCCCACTCCGCATGCTCTCGAATCAGCGGTTCTGGCGAGCAAGACAGGTTGCGCAAAACCTGAAGCAAATCCGCTTTTCCTGAATTGCCGAGAGCGACTGCCGCATTCCGCAGCAATCCGCGCCAGCCGGTGCGCAAGATCGGCGAATCGGCAAACATTTGCTGAAAATCATCTTCAGACAGCATGGCGAGCCATTCCAGCGATGGATGCTCTAACGGCTTGCGCGGCAGGAATTCCGACAATCCGGGCGACTCGGCTTGCTGATTATACGGACAGACGTCCTGACAGCGATCACAGCCAAACACGCAATTTCCAAGCGCAGACCTCAACGCTTCAGGAATCGCCTCTCTGTGTTCGATTGTGAGATATGATACGCACTTCCGGGCGTCTAACGTGTAGGGCGCAACCAGCGCTCCGGTCGGACAGGCTTCAAGGCAGCGCGTGCATGCGCCGCAGCCATCGGTCATCGGTTCGTCATGCTCGCATTCGAAATCTACCAGAATTTCCCCAAGAAAAAACCATGAGCCATAACGCGGATTGATCACGCCGCCATGCTTGCCAATCCAACCGAGTCCGGCGGCTTTCGCGCAGGCGCGTTCTAACAGTGGCGCAGTATCCACGCAGATTTTCGCGGCAATTGGGCGCAGCGATTCCGCTTGCATCAGGCGCAGCAGCGTGAAGAGTTTATTTTTTACCACCTGATGATAATCCAGGCCGCGCGCATACCGGGAAATCAGGCCGACCGGCGTTTCATCTTGCCCTGAGTATGCCGAAGGACAAGCGTTTTTGCGCAAATTCTGATTGATTTGTTGTAATTCCGCGGAGGGAGCGTGATATGACAGGCCGCAGACGATGATTGATCGCGCCGGAGGAAACAGCAGGCGTGGATGTTCGCGTTTCTCAATATTGCGCGAGAGATACGCCATATTTCCGGAGAATCCTTTTTGCAGCCACTCTTGTAAAAAGGCGGCTTCTGGTTGGCGTTCAGAGGAGGTGATGCCGACAAGATGAAATCCGATCTCTTGCGCGGTGGCTTTAATCCATGCGGCGTTCATGACATGCGTCGAAATTTGACGCTGACGACGATATTGCGAACAAGGCTGTTCGCAGGTACGAGGCGTAATACGAAGAATGTAAATAAAAAAGGCGCACCGAAGTGCGCCCTTGTTGTCTGACAATGGTTGCTTGTAGAATTAGAAGTCGTAGTTCATGCGCATACGCACGCCATACGCACTGGAATCCTGGCTTGAACCACCGTCAATATCTGCCGTTGCCATTGCATAGCTGCCGGCAAATGTCATTTTCAAGCCTTCAACAGGCAACTGATGAGCGTAGCTGACATACGATTCGACAGAATCGTTTGTCACGACATCTTCTGTGTCATTGCTGAAATAACCCACGGCAAGACCAAGCGTATCGGCTTCGCCAACAGGCATCTTGAACCATCCAAAGACAGCCATCTGGGTTAAGTCTGCAACATCTTCGCCAGTCACCCACTGACCAGTTGTCTGGCCATACGCGCCGTTTAAGCCAAAGGTCATCGTGCCAGCCGTCATAGAAAGGACTACCGCGCCACCCATTTGAGTTTTTTCGTAGTCATTATCCACCCACGTGTCGCCCGACGAGATTTTCTCAGCTTTTGCACTGGTCATGCCATATTCACCGCCGACTTTTAATGCAAACGCGCCGCTGGTGAGCATAAAAACTGGACGGATAGCATATACATTTGCGCCAAATGAAGCAGTTGATTCGACAAGAGCACCAGCAGAATCAACGGAAAGCAACGTTGAATTCACATCTTTTCCACCGAGGACAACGCCAATCTGCATCTTCGATGTATCGCTGAATGTGAAATCAAACCCGATATTGCCTATTTTATCGCCAAAACGACCTCTAAAATAGTTGGCTTCATACCGGCCAGCGCCACGCAACGGTGCTTCTGCGATATACGTATCCTGCCCTTTGTCGAGCAAAGATTCGAGTTCATAGCGTCCAATTTTGGTCGCAAAACTGCTCGTGCCGAATTGCACCCACGCATCATCCACGCCAGTAGTGCCGTTGGTTGCGATCATCGCATCGCCCTGAGCAAGACCAAACCACCCGCTGTCGCTATCGACGCGGCCTGTCAGTTTGAGGTGCGTGCGGCCATCATTGGTCCAGGAATTTGAGTTCAGATCATCACTCCCGGCGCCATTTTCCGTGGTGAAATATTCCCACGTCGTGTTCGTTTCGACATCGCCAACCATGCCAATCTTGGCACTCACTTCGGCAAATGCCATCGGAGCAACTAACAATCCTGCGCAAGCTGTTGCAAATAATGCACGTAATTTCATAGCTCTTTTTTCTCCTTGACTGAGTTAATATAATGAGCGACTGTCGAAAATGTTCCTACATCGCCCGACGTATTAAGATAGAAAATTTCTCTTCCATCTTAAAGAACAACACCCTCTTCAATTTCTTATTTTTTACATTCAAAACAGTCCATCTCAATCAAACGTTTGAAAACATTCATTCAAATCTCACAAATCAATGTTCTCTATATTTGAGATGTCACATATAAGTATCACTTGGAAATTTGTAAAGAAAAAAAATTAAAAAAAATGATTTTTTTAATTTTTTTAGGGAACTTTTATATTTATGGTTTGTCTAATGCCTCCTAGTCAAGAAAAGTGAATACCTCTCTTTATAGAAAAAGGTTTTGGAAAGAGGGGATATTTGTAAAGAAAAAAACGCCGAAAAATAGATTCCATGAAAAAACATCGGGAACTTTTTTACCGGGTCGCTGTCTAAGCGATTTTGTATTTTCGGGAAATCGCAGAAAGATAGATTTTTTCATTGACATTTCCTTCCAGCGCTTTACGGGATATTGAGGTGCTTGTGGCAGGCAATGTCCAGAGCGCTGTAATTGATTTACATATTCACTGATGTTACGCAACGTGACTGATAATTTCCCTCCTGGGAGCAGGGCTGTTACGTTCTAAATTCCGAGGTGAACAAGACGCTGCTCGTTCCACGCTCCGCGTGGAATGCATCCTCTCGGACGCTCCGCGTCCCATTCGCCGCAGAGCGGCGACCTGTGGGCATTCCACGCGGAGCGTGGAACGAGAACTTAACAGTCCTGCCCTCCTGGGAGGGGAGTTCGCGATCAGCAGACCGAATCTGCTGCGTACATCTATGTAAATTAGTATAGAGACTGTTGTTTTCCCTGTCAGATGATATTGACATGTTTGGAAGGAGTTTTTAGATATGAGATGCTATCGAGGCAAAAGAATAATGATTGCAGGGTTGATCGGCCTGTTGGGACTGCTCATGCTTTCAAGTTGTAGTTCGAATACGTCGAAAGTCAGGCCGCAAACCCCGGAAGACATTCACACAAAAGAGATGACC
>CAZMEO010000186.1:0-6912 GCA_964565315.1 uncultured Candidatus Moduliflexus sp.
GCGTTTTACGCGCCGGAGAAGCGATTCGGATCATGACGGGCGCACCGATTCCTGACGGCGCGGATACGATCATCCGCGTCGAAGATACGCAGCGCAAACAGGGAGAACAGGTCGCAATTTTTGTCGAACGCCCGCCGCAGTTCGATACGCGCCGTGCCGGGGAAGACGTGCGCCGCGGCGAAACGATCCTGACAAAAGGCCGCGTGCTGCGGCCTGCGGAAATCGGCTTGCTCGCCTCGATTGGCCGCTCGTTCGTGGCGGCGCACCAGCGCCCCCGCGTGGCGATTCTTTCCACTGGCGATGAATTAGTCGAAATTGACGACGCGCTGCTGCCGGGAAAAATTATCAATGCCAACAGCTATTCGCTGACAGCGCTGACGCTGGAATGCGGCGCGATTCCGGTGCAGCTCAATATTGCCCGCGACACAAAAGCCGATTTGGAGAACAAACTCGCGCAGGCCGCCCGCGCGGATGTAATTCTTACGTCTGGCGGCGTTTCGATGGGGGATTTCGATTTCGTTAAAGAAATGTTGCAGCGCGCCGGATCGGAAATGCACTTCTGGCAGGTCTGCATGAAGCCGGGCAAGCCGCTGGCGTTCGGCAGAATCGCCGGAACGCCGCTCATCGGTTTGCCTGGAAATCCGGTCTCTTCGATGGTGTCATTCGAGGTCTTTGTCCGTCCGGCGCTGCTGAAAATGATGGGACACGCGCAGATATTCAGAGCGGTTGTTTCGGCGCAAATGACCAGCGATTATCGCAAAGGCGACGAGCGCAAGCATTTCGTCCGCGTCTTTTTCCAGCAGCAGCATGACGCGAATCTCGCCACCCTGACGGGCGAACAAGGCTCTGGCATCTTGAGTTCGATGTCGAAGGCCAACGGCCTGGCGGTCATTGACGAATCGCGCGTACTTGTTCGTACAGGCGAAACCGTCCCCGTCATGCTGCTGGATCACAGCCTGTCAATGAGCGCGACGCGGGAATTCTAAACAGCAGCAGCGAATGGAAGACGGTTGATCTTATCGATGTGAGTATTGATTTCTATTAAATTCTTGACATCAATCTCAGGAGAGGCGAACGTATCGAATTCACAGAGATCGGACTTAGGCAATTTGTCGAGAGCCGCAGACGTTTCAAAAATATGCCTATGTCGCATGAGTTATCAGGAAATTCCAATGTATGGGATCCGATATGACGAACGAAAAAATCGCCTCTACATCGAATTGAAAGGGGCGGTGCTTAGCGAAGAAGAGGCGCTCGCGCTGGTGCGCAAAATTCAAGACGTGCTGGAACATCATCTTCTCCCCGGCGTGGCTGTCATCAATGACCTGTCAGGCGCACTGCCGTTTCCTGCAAATGTGGCCGCATATATCAGCCAGGGACAAGCCGCCATTGACGCGAAGCATCCGAGCAAAGTGATTCGGGTCGTGAAGAATATCATCAGCGCCGCGCAATTCAACCGCACACATCAAGAGGCGCATATCGGCTATCCAGTCATCCAGGTGACATCGCTTGAAGAGGCGGAACGCCTGCTTGATGAGGAAAGTGAGACGAAATGAAACCCCAGTCGAACACATTCGAATTAGTGTCATCCTATACCCCGCGCGGCGATCAGGTGCAGGCCATCGAAGCCCTGACGCACGGGGTGTTGCAGAAGAAAAAACATCAAGTGCTGCTCGGCGTCACCGGGTCGGGCAAGACTTATACCATCGCGAATGTCATCGAGCGCGTCCAGAAGCCGACGCTCATCATCACGCACAACAAGACATTAGCAGCGCAGTTATACGGCGAATTCAAGGAATTTTTTCCGAACAACGCCGTCGAATATTTCGTCAGTTATTACGATTATTACCAGCCTGAAGCCTACATCCCGACGACCGACACCTACATTGAAAAAGATTCCTCCATCAACGAATATATTGACCGCCTGCGCCATTCCGCCACGCGCTCCCTGCTTGAGCGGCGCGACGTGATTATTGTCGCCAGCGTCTCCTGCATTTACGGCCTCGGCGATCCGAGCGCCTACTCTGACATGACCTTTTCCACCGAGCGCGGGCAGGTGATTGACCGACAACATATTCTGCGGCGGCTGACCGATATTCAATACGAGCGCAACGACATGGACTTGCATCGCGGCACGTTCCGCGCCCGCGGCGATGTCATCGAAATCGTCCCGTCGTATGAAGACAGCACGGCGGTGCGCATCGAGTTGTTCGGCGACGAAGTCGAGCAGATCACGACCTTCGACCCGCTGACCGGCAAACGCTTCGAGACCCTCGACCGCATCACGATTTATCCCGGCAGCCACTACGTCACGCCGCAAGAAACGATGGAACGGGCGATGGAAGCGATTAAAACGGAGCTTTTAGAGCGGGAAATCGCATTCAAAAGCGCGAATAAACTGCTGGAATTGCAGCGGATTCATCAGCGCACCATGTTCGATCTGGAAATGCTGCAAGAGGTCGGCTTCTGTCAGGGGATCGAAAACTATTCGCGCCACCTCAGCGGGCGGAAGCCGGGCGAAGCGCCGCCGACGCTGATTGAATATTTCCCGAAAGACGCACTCTTCGTGGTTGACGAAAGCCACGTCACGCTGCCGCAGGTGCGCGGCATGTATCACGGCGACCAGTCGCGCAAAACGACGCTGGTAGAATATGGCTTCCGCCTGCCGTCGGCCAAAGACAACCGCCCGTTGTCTTTCCCGGAATTCGAAGCGCAAGTGCCGCAAATCATCTATGTTTCGGCGACGCCCGGCGCGTATGAACTTCAGAAAACTGACGGGAAATTCGTGGAACAGGTCATCAGGCCGACCGGCTTGACTGATCCGGACATCATCATTCGCCCCGCCACCGGCCAGGTGGATGATCTGCTCGGCGAAGTTCGCGCCCGCGCCGCGAAAAATGAGCGTGTCCTTGTCACGACGCTCACCAAGCGCATGGCCGAGGATTTGAGCGAATATTACGAAGATTTGGGCGTGAAGGTCAAATATCTGCACTCCGATATTGAAACGGTCGAACGGATCGAAATCATCCGCGATCTGCGGCTCGGCAAGTTCGATGTGCTGATCGGCATCAACCTGCTGCGCGAAGGTCTGGACATTCCCGAAGTCTCGCTCGTCGCGATTCTCGATGCCGATAAAGAAGGCTTCTTGCGCTCTACGACCTCGCTGATTCAGACCGCCGGACGCGCCGCGCGAAATGTCAACGGGCAGGTCATCCTCTACGCCGACAAAGAAACCGACTCGATCAAAGCGATGATGAGCGAAAGCCACCGCCGCCGCGAAAAACAGCAGGCGTATAATATCGAAAACAATATCACGCCGGAAACGATTCAGAAATCCATCAAAAACATCCTGGAAAGCCTGTACGAATCCGACTATTACACCGTGCCGATTGCCGCCGAAGAGCAAAGCGGCTATCAGGCGACCGGATCGAATCCGAAACAACTGATTGAAACGCTGGAAAAGCTGATGAAAGAGGCCGCGAAAAAGCTCGAATTTGAGCGGGCGGCGGAATTGCGGGATCGGATTATGGAGTTGAAAAAGAATTTATAGACGATTCGTTCCTACATGTTTGAGGAGGTAAGCATAACATGACCAGTTTAACTATCGAACTGCTTGACGCCGATTATCAACGTTTAATGCAAGCAACCCGACAATTCGGCACATCCGTTGCAGCGTTAGCGCATGAATGGATTCTCCATTTGCCCGACCCATCAGACGCTTTTGATGTTACGCAAGACCCGCTGTATAAGATGGAAGGATATGACTCGGATGCGCCTGCGGACTTCGCAGCGAACCCGGATGAATATCTTTACAGCGGGGGACAGATTGCATGAACGCGATGTTTGTTGATACGAATGCCTGGATCGCGCTCAATAGCAAACGAGACAATTTGCATGAAGAGGCAATGATTGCAAATCGCCGGTTGCTTGAACACGGTTATCGCTATCTCACCACGAATTTCGTGCTGGATGAAACCTATACCGGGCTGCGCATGAAAATCGGCCATTTTGCCGCCGTAGATTTCGGCGAAAAGCTGCGACAATCTCGGATGGTCACGATCATTCATATTTCGCCGGACATTGAAACCGAAGCCTGGCAACTCTTCAAGCAATATGCGGATAAAGAGTTCTCGTTTACTGATTGCACGTCGTTTGCTGTTATGCGGCAATGGGGATTGGATGAAGCATTCACGAACGATCACCATTTTTCGCAAATGGGATTCAGAATATGCCTGTCTGGAAAAAAACGTGGGAACAAGTTCGGATTATGGAATTAAAAAAGAACTCATAGACAGGGATAAGAAAGGAACAACATATATAATACCAATTGTGTTTGAAACGATCATATTTCAGGGAGCGCACCCGGTGTCCTATCGGGCAACCGGGCGCAGGCCGTAAAGCCCCACCCCAGTTGTCCGACAGGAAACCGGGGGTGAATCATCACGGGGTGTGTTTTTATGATCATATTTACCATAATTGGTATTATTTATTTTTGTTCTGGCGAAACCATCTCTAACAGCCGAGAGAAAAGCCGCTGACTGCCGATCTCAATTCGAACAGTCCCTTGCAGATTGGATGAATCTGAAAACGGTTGAGTGCTTTCCGGCAATATGATTGTCACCGTATATGAAGACGCTTCGGAACGTCCTCGCGAGAAGGCTGAACGCTTGGCGTTAAACAGCGCGCGATGATAGCTGTGTCGATCTATCGGCACTGCCGCCGCATTTAGCGCGACGAGACGGACGCTTTGCACGATTCCCGCTGCTGTTTCTCTCGGACTCTGAGGGGTTGGATGAAATGAAACTGTCACCGCTTGCCGCAGCACAATCTTCCGGGCATCTTGAGGGGAAACCTCGCATAAGCCAATGAGCGCGCTGTCGGGCGCGGTTGTTTGGCGCGTCAATGCAATTGGCTGAGAAATGACGATTGGAATGGTAATTCCCCAACATCCAATCCCGATCAACAGCAGGACGCCGACAGGTAGAATATAGCCCAACACCGACAGCCAGCGTGGAATCTTTCCAAAAATTTCGTGAGTCATATCGCTTATGAATTTCCGAGTTCGAGTTGCTCTTTGATTAACTGGTAATAGCGTCCTTGCTGCCGGATCAGGCTCTCATGATTGCCGATTTCCATGATCTGCCCGCGATCTAACACAACAATTTGATCCGCGTATTTAACGGTGTTTAAGCGGTGCGCCACGATCACCACCGTTCGTCCGCGAAAAAATTCAATGAATCGAGTTTGAATCCGGCGCTCATTTTCAGCGTCAAGGGCGTTGGTCGCTTCATCTAAAAACAGATAATGCGGCTGCTTATAGATCGCGCGGGCAATCAATATCCGTTGTTTTTGTCCCTGACTGACCTGATACCCGTCTTCGCCGATCCGCGTGTCATAACCGGCGGGGAGCGCCTCGATGCACTCGCTTAAATTGGCGATTGTCGCTGCCTCGCGCAAGCGGTCGGCGTCAATGTCATCCGCGCTCAGGGCAATATTGCGAGCGATGGTGTCGGCAAATAATACGCTGTCCTGCATCACTGCTCCGCATTGGCTGCGCCAGTCCGCTAAACGAATCGCCGAAAGATCGAATTCTCCAAGACGGATAACCCCGGCAGTCGGCGGGTAAAATCCTAATAATAATTTGAGCAGGGTTGTTTTCCCGCTGCCGCTCGCGCCGACAATCGCCGTCACTTTGCCGACCGGCAGAGACAACGTGAGCGCCTGCAATGCCAGCGGCGTATGCGGCCCGCCGTAGCGGAACGAGACCTCAGTAAGATGGAGGCTGGCCTGTTCGGGCGGCGTTGAGATGTTCGGCGCATCTGCCGCATCTTCGTCCGGCTGCTCGTGAATTTCGCGGATGCGTTCCAGGCTGATTTTCGCGTCCTGCACGACATGGGCGAATTCGACAAACTGCGTAATCGGGCTGTATAACTGGCCTAAAATATACTGAATCGCTAACACCATGCCTAACGTCATGCGGCCATCCAATACGGCTTTGACCGACAGAAACGTGATGATGAGATTTTGTAGCTGATCAATGCTGATAGCGCCGATTTCCTGGGTTTGATTCAGTTTCAGCGCGGCAATGTTTGTGCGAAAGACATGCCCTTGCAGCATCTCCCAATGGCTGCGCTGCTGGCGCTCACAGGCATTCACCCGAATATCCCGGATGCCGGTCATGATCTCCAACACTTTGCTTTGCTGTTCGCCAACCTGCAAAAATCGTTTGATATCCAACATGCGCCGACGTTTGAGAAAGAGCAGATTCCAGAAGATATACAGACAGCTTCCGGCGAAAAAGACCACAAAAATTGTCAGATTATAGATCGCTAAGACAGCGCTGAACACCGCCAGCGTGATGAACGCAAACAGCAGCGACAGCGGCGTTGTGGTCAGAAACGCTTCAATCCGGTCATGATCCTCGATTCGTTGCAGCAAATCCCCTAAGGTTTTGGTATCGAAGAATTTCAGCGGCAGCCGCATAAGTTTATCCAGAAAATCAGATAACAAGGCGGTATTGATGCGCGTGCTGATATGCAGCAGAATCCAGCGCCGGAGGAAATCAATGACTGTTCTGCTGAGAAACAGCGTCAATTGCGCAACCAGCACAATATACATGATCGGCAGGTTGTGCTGCTGAATGCCGACATCTACCAGCGTTTGCGCGAGCAAGGGGAGCAGCAGTTGAATCGCGCTTCCTGCCAGAATCCCCAACAACAATTGTCCCGCTATGCCGCGATATGGTTTGAGATAGGGCAGGAGCAGGCGGAAACTCTGAGAAGCGCGCTGGCGTTGATTGTTCTGATAAAACTTCAAGGTCGGGGCGAGCAGCAGCGCAAACCCCTCCGTGCTGCCGCGAAGCCAGCCTTGCAAAAATTCCTCTTTCGCGTAAGTCACTAAGCCGCACGCCGG
>CAZMEO010000187.1:0-2435 GCA_964565315.1 uncultured Candidatus Moduliflexus sp.
CCGATCCTTGTCGTTCAATGACTGTTATGCGAGAATTTCCAAACATTGACTTTTCACAGATTTCGACGTATTCTATCTTTGAGCGCACAAGCTTGGTGCAAGTGGACGCATGCGCGTCGCCCTGGAAAAAAGGGGGCGATTTTGCGGACTTTTTGGCATCGCTGCCGGATATTCTTGCGGGAAAAGACCTTGACCGGATTGTCAAAAAAGTGGTCGCGGCGGTTCACAAAGAACGCCCGGTGGTCATGGCGTTTGGCGCGCATGTCATCAAATGCGGCCTGTCGCCGATACTGATCGATTTGATGGAGCGCGGCATCATATCGGCGATTGCGCTGAACGGCGCGGGGATCGTGCATGATTTCGAATTGGCGTACATGGGGCATACCTCCGAAGATGTCGCCACCGCGATTTCCTCCGGAGAATTCGGTATGGGGCGCGAAACCGGCTATATTCTCAACGAAGCGATTACGCAAGGTGGCAAAGAAGGCTGGGGCATCGGCGAATCGGTCGGACGCGCCATCATCGCCTCAGCGCCGCAATACGTGAAATACAGCCTGACCGCCGCTGCCGTCCGATTGGGCATTCCGGCGACAGTGCATGTCGCCATCGGCACGGACATTATTCATGTGCATCCGAACGCTAACGGCGCGGCGATTGGCGAGGGATCGCATCGCGATTTCAAGCGGTTTGTCGGCGTCGTGTCGCAGCTTGAAGGGGGCGTCTATTTTAATATCGGGTCTGCCGTGCTGCTGCCGGAAGTCTTCTTAAAAGCCGTCTCAGTGGCGCGGAATTTAGGGTATCAGTTGCAGCATTTTACGACCGTGAATTTAGATTTTATCCGTCAGTATCGCCCAATGCAGAATGTGGTGTGCCGACCGACAGCGGACGGCGGCGAGGGGTTCTCGCTTATCGGGCATCATGAGTTGCTGCTGCCGCTGCTGGCTGCCGCCATCATCGAACAGGTGTAATATGAAGACGCTACGGAAAGCCTATCGCGCCGGGAGTTTTTACCCGGCGTCGGATCGCGCCTGCCGCGAGCAGATCGCCGAATGCCTCGGCGAGTATCAGCCGCCCGCCGAACCGGCGCGAGTGATTGCGGGGATCGTGCCTCATGCGGGGTGGGTCTTTTCGGGTCCGACCGCCGCGAAAGTGTTCAAAAGCTTTGACGAAAAAGCCGAGCCGCAGACGTTTCTGATTTTCGGCGCAGTGCATGTCTGGGACATCGGGCGCAATGCCGCAATCTTTGCCGAAGGCGCGTGGCAAACGCCATGCGGCGACATCGAGATTGATCGCGACCTCGCTGCCGCGATTTTGGACACGTGTTCCGATCTTGTGGACAATGAACCGGCAGCGCATACCCGCGAACATTCGATTGAAGTGCAAGTACCGTTTATTCAATATCTGTTCCCGGAAGCGAAAATCGTGCCGATTATGGTGAACCCGACTCGCGATGCCGTTGAGGTCGGACGCCGGATCGGCGAACGCTTAGCCTCCTATCCCACGCCGGTCGCGATTCTCGGCAGCACCGATTTGACGCATTACGGACCGAGTTTCGGCTTTACGCCCTTCGGCACGGGCGCGGCGTCGGTTGCGCCAATGAAACAGAATGATCAGATTATCATTGATTTAGTCACGGCAATGAACGCGGCAGAAGTGATTATGGAGGCGGAAAGACACCGGAACGCCTGCGGCGCGGGCGCGATTGCCGCGACGGTCGCCGCTGCCGCCGCGCTCGGCGCAACGCAGGGCTATCTGCTGGAACATATCACCAGTCAGGAAGTGATGCCGGAGCGCCCGGCCAGCGATTTTGTCGGCTATGCGGGGATCGTATTTTGATCGCGCTGAGACTTCCGAGTATTTGAAACGCTGGAAACGCACCCCTGACAAGGTGAACCCTTAGGGCTGTGAAGTTCTATAAACACGTGTTGTTCATGTTCCCTGAGCTTGTCGAAGGGAACGTTTCGGGCAGAACTTCACAGCCCCCGTCAGAGTTCTGATGAGGCTTACAGAAAAAAGGACAATGTTGAATGAAATTATCGCGTAAAGGGGAATATGCCTGTTTAGCCATGCTCGATTTAGCGGAACACTACGGCGAGGGGTTTATCAAAACCGCTGAGATTGCGCAGCGCAAGGACATACCCAAAAGCTATCTCGAACAAATTCTGCTCATTCTCAGCCGCAGCCGCTACATTCGCAGCGCGCGCGGCAATGAAGGCGGACATCAATTGACGAAAGCGCCGTCCGACATCAGCGTGGCCGAAATCGTGCGGTTGATTGACGGGGCGCTTGCGCCGGTCGAATCCGTCAGCGAATTTTTTTACGCTTCGACTCCAATCGAAAAAAGCGCAGGGTTTATCACGCTTTTCCGCGACATCCGCAACTATATTTCCAACAAACTTGAGCAGACGTCATTTGCCGATTTAGTCGCCTCGGAT
>CAZMEO010000187.1:2535-6907 GCA_964565315.1 uncultured Candidatus Moduliflexus sp.
GCATGCCGAACCAATCACGATTCGCATCGGGCATTTTCCGAATATTACGCATGCGCACGGCGTCATCGCGCACCAATTGTCGCGGCAAGAGAAAGGCTGGTTCGAAGAACGGCTCGGCGCGGATGTCAAAATTGAGTGGTACACGTATAACGCCGGACCAAGCGCGATGGAAGCGATATTCGCGAATGCGCTCGACGTGACGTATGTCGGCCCGAATCCAGCGATTAACGCCTACGTCAAATCGAACGGCGAGGAAATTCGCGTGATTGCGGGCGCGACCAACGGCGGCGCGGCGCTGATCGTGCAGAGTGACGGACGCATCACGAAGCCTGAAGATTTCGGCGGCAAAAAAATCGCCACGCCGCAACTCGGCAACACGCAGGATGTCGCCTGCCGCGCCTATTTGAAAGCAAATGGCTATAACGTGACGCAGACCGGCGGCGATGTATTCGTGCTTCCGACGGCGAATCCGGATCAACTCAGCCTGTTCATGAAAGGGGAAATTGACGGCGTCTGGACGGTCGAACCCTGGGTATCGCGCCTTGAACTGGAAGCGAATGGCAAGATGTTTCTTGAAGAAAAGGATTCTATTACGACGATTTTTGTGTCATCGAACAAATTTTTCACCGAACATCGCGACCTCGCCAAAAAACTCGCGGACGCGCACGCGGAATTAACCGCCTGGATTGGGGCAAATCCCGAAGACGCGCAACAATTGATTCAAGCCGAAATCGAAACGGAAACCACGCGCCCGATTTCCGCCGACTTGTTAGCGCATGCCTGGCCGCGCCTGCATTTTACGAATGAGATCGCCTTAGCAGCTTTCGACAAATTTACGCAGGCCGCGAAAGACGCTGGTTTTTTGAAAACAGACGCCGACTTTGCAAATTTCATTCAGAAACCATAAGGTGTCAGACACTTCAAAAGTGTCTGACACTTAGTGTTTTCAGGAATAAATGACTATGCAAGCGATCATGCCGGATCAATCGGTAAAATTACGCATTCGGAATATCACCAAGAGCTTTCCCACGTCGAAAAATGGACGCTTAGCCGTGTTAGAGCCGGTCAATTTGAATGTCATGGATGGCGAATTCATCTGCCTTGTCGGACCAAGCGGCTGCGGCAAGACCACGCTGCTGAACATTCTGGCGGGGCTGGAACAGCCTGATACAGGCGACATTCAGGAAGATGGCGTTCCCATTGCCGGTCCGGGACAGGATCGGCTCGTCATGTTTCAGGAAGCCGCCTTATTTCCTTGGTTGACGGTGTTAGGGAACGTGATGTACGGCCTGAATTTGAAACCGGGACTCTCGAAAGCCGAACGCCTCGATATTGCCGAAACTCACCTGAAAATGGTCGGACTGGAGCAATTCATGTCCGCGCATATTCATCAACTTTCCGGCGGCATGAAGCAGCGCGTCGCCTTAGCGCGGTCGCTTGCGCCGAATCCGAATATTCTGCTGATGGATGAACCCTTTGCCGCGCTTGACGCCATGACGCGCGAGCAGTTTTACAGCGATTTGCAGCGCATCTGGGAAACGACTCATAAAACGATTATTCTGGTCACGCATAATATCCGCGAAGCCGCTTGCCTCGGCGACCGGGTCTTTCTGTTTTCGCCGCGTCCGGGGCGGATTTATGAAGAATTTAAAATCCTCCTGCCGCGCCCGCGTGACATCAACACCGTGCAATTAGCCGAATACGCAACGCAGATTCAACATGCGATGAAAAACAGGCTGAATCGCGAATAACTCTCAACAGCCCAGCCAGGGTTCAAAACCCTGGCTGGGCTACGATATCGAATGAAACGAACACTGACTGCAATCCTGTTTTTTTCAGGACTTCTGCTCCTCTGGCAAGTGATCTTTCTGCTGAAGGTCTGGTCGCCGGTACTGCTCCCTTCGCCGAGAATGGTGGGAATTTATCTCTTTCAATCCATCCAGGACGGCTCGCTCTGGCAGGCGATGCTGGTGACGCTGAGGCGGCTGCTCATTGGATACATCATCAGCCTGCTGCTCGGCTTTCCGATTGGGCAATTGACGGCGAAATTCCAGGCATGCAGCGACACGATTGGCGTGTTAGCGCTCGGCTTGCAAACACTGCCGAGCGTCTGCTGGGTGCCGCTGTCGCTGCTCTGGTTCGGGCAAAGCGAAACCGCAATGCAATTCGTGGTGGTGATGGGAGGACTCTGGTCGATTGCCATCGCGACTGACACCGGCATTCGCAACGTGCCGCCGATTTACGCCAGAGCCGCCCGCACGATGGGCTCAAGAGGGCTGCATACGCTGTTGACGGTCACGCTGCCGGCGTCACTGCCGTTTATCGTCAGCGGCATGAAACAGGGCTGGGCGTTTGCGTGGCGTTCGCTCATGGCCGCCGAAATTTACGTGACCATTCTCTCCGGCTTCGGCCTCGGCCATCTGCTGCATTATGGGCGCGAGCTTCAAGCGATGGATCAGGTGCTTGGCGTGATTTTCGTGATTATCGCGCTCGGCCTGTTAGTTGACAAACTCGTTTTTTCCCCCATCGAATCGTTTCTCCATCAACGCTGGGGAACGAAATAACACGAAACCCTTCCAATATGTGACAGAATTTCCCCGCCCGATTCTTTGTGGTTTTTCTTGACAGCAACAGCGCGTTTCTCAATGTAATGCTCACGAAGCGATTGCAAAGGGATGGGTGTCAAAAATGCGCGTCCCTTCGACATGCTCAGGGCGAACAGGGCTGTTTGCCAGCGCGAGTTCACCCGTCAAAGTTTCCCTTGACAAAAAAGAAAAATCGTTCAATGCTAAACGGCGTCAGGCGCTTCTAAACGTGTCTGACACATGTTGAGACAGCAATGCGCAAACAGGAAAATGACACGTTATCGGTTTCATCCGTAATGCAGGAGATTGCGTTGCATATTCAGGCCGGGTATCCACTGCTGTACCTTGTTTCATGGGAAGAAGAGCGGATGCTTCAGGCGATTGAGCAGATTGCCGTCGGGGATGATCAGCGCAAAAAGCTCTGGATTTGGACGGAGACATGCGGCCTGAAAAATATCGCGTTAGGCGAAGCGGATCGCTCGCTGACAGACCCGTTGCAGGTGTTGAATCACATCATCAGCGCCAAAGACAAGGCGATGTTCGTGCTGCTCGATTTTCATCCATTTTTGGTGAATCATCAAGTCACCCGGCGGTTGCGAGACGCGGCGCGAGCCTTAGCACAAAGCGGAAAGACGCTGATTCTGCTGTCGCCGATTCTCACGCTGCCGGACGAACTTTCGAAAGAAATCGTCGTCTTTGATGTGGATTTGCCGACGCTGGACGAATTAGGCCGCACATTAGACCGCTTTCTCGAAGAGCGCCAGCCCGCCAAAGCCGCCCGGCTGAAAAAAGATCAGCGCGAACGGCTGCTGAAAGCATCGCAGGGCTTAACGCTGAACGAGATGCAGAGTGCGTTAAGCAAATCGTTTCTTGCGCATCAGAAAATCGGCGAAGGCGCGATTCCGATGATTTTGGCGGAAAAAAAGCAGATCATCCGCAAATCCGGCATCCTCGAATATTTCTCGCCGGAAGAGACGTTCGAGGAAATCGGTGGCGTGGCGTCGCTGAAACGCTGGCTCGCGAAACGCGATGTCGCCTTCACGGAAGACGCCCGGAAATTCGGCCTCCCCGTGCCAAAGGGTCTGCTGCTGGTCGGCGTGCAGGGCTGCGGCAAGTCGTTGACCGCCAAAGCGGTCGCGTCGCAATGGAAAGTGCCGTTGCTGCGGCTTGATTTGGGCAAAGTGTTCAGCGGTCTGGTCGGCTCGTCGGAAGAGAATGTGCGCAAAGCGATTAAATTAGCGGAATCCATCGCGCCCTGCATTTTATGGATTGACGAAATCGAAAAAGGCTTGTCTGGTTCTGCCAGTTCGCATTACAGCGACGCCGGGACGGCTGCCCGCGTGTTCGGCACGTTTTTGACGTGGCTGCAAGAAAAAGAAAAATCGGTGTTCGTGATTGCGACCGCGAACGATATTTCGCTGCTGCCGCCGGAATTACTGCGAAAAGGGCGCTTTGATGAAATCTTTTTCGTGGATTTGCCTGGAGCGCAGGAACGGCAGGAAATTTTCCAGATTCATTTGAAAAAACGTCATCGCTCGCCGCAACAGTTTAACGTAGAGTTGCTGCGCCAGGCGTCCGAAGGATTCAGCGGAGCGGAAATCGAACAGGTGATTATTTCGGCGTTGTACGATGCGTTCGAACATGGCCGGCCTTTGACAACAGAAGACGTGACGCGCAGCCTGAGGGAAACCGTGCCGTTGTCGCAGACAATGGCGGAACAGATTGCCGCATTGCGTAAATGGGCGGAAACCCGCGCTCGGAAGGCGTCCACGTGATTCAGATGAGGA
>CAZMEO010000188.1:0-6834 GCA_964565315.1 uncultured Candidatus Moduliflexus sp.
ATTGATGACACCCTTGTCCGTGCGCTGGCGAATCAGGCGGATCGCCGCTTCCAGCGTGTCGCCGACCAGCAGCGGTTCGCCTTCGCAGCCCTGCCCGAAACTGATGACCGCTCGCGGCGCGCTGTTCAGATGCGGCACGGTGAATTCCGCGATTTCCTCCGGCGTCGGCACGAAACAGATGCGATCTTGCGGCGGCGTCACGCCCGATGCGTCCGGCTGTTTTGAAATGCAGCCGACGCAATCGGCATTGCAGGCCGGGCTGGTCGGCGCGGGGCATTCCCAGCGTTCCATGACGAAATTTCGTGCCGCCGGGCAGCCGTAACGACAGACGCAATTTTCGACCAAATGCCGCACTAAACGATTGTTCGGATAGCGTTTGAGCATCTGCTGTCCGCGCTGCTGAATCTGCTTCAGGTCAACATTGCGCAAATCCTGGCGCGTGTCCGGGTCAATCCGCATGCCAGCGGCGACGAATTCCCCTTTGCGCCAGCCAATCGCGGTATAGCTATACAACGCAAGGCGCGGCGCGTTCGGCAGGGACACGTAGGCGCTGCGATAGCATTGCACGTAAGCAGGCGCCATGAATCCGGCAACCGCATAGACCGGCTGCCCGCGATAGTCGCGCACTTCGACGAATTCGCGGCGTTTGGGATGATAGCCGATTGGAATGCGTTTCGGCAATTCGAACAGATCGCTGCCGAACGGCAGCGGCAGCAGCGTCTCATCTTCCGGCACGACCGGCCCGGAAAGTGTCATGCCTGCCATGTAGAGATCAGGAATTTCAAACACGTTGCCGCAGCCGTCGCTGACGACAAGATAGGGTGGTTTTGATTTCATGCCTTTGCTTTCAGCACGTCAGCCCGGCCAGGATTCGAACCTTGACCGGGCTTCAGGATGCTTGTTTGGAAAGAGTTCGTTGTTTCGGAAGGGTAAACCAGAAGGTGCTGCCTGCGCCTGGAGTGCTTTCCACCCAGATTTTGCCGCCATGCGTTTCGATGACTTTTTTCACGATGCTGAGGCCGACGCCGCTGTTTTCAGATTCCCCTGACGTGCCGCGCAGCGTTTGAAAGATTTGAAAGATTCGTTCATGATGCTGCACCTCAATCCCCGGCCCGTTATCGGCAATCCAAAACCGCCAGTACTCGCCATCTTCAGCGCATCCGACCCGAATGTGTCCCTCTGGTTTGTCCATGAATTTGATGGCGTTGCTGAGCAAATTCTGAAAGACTTGCGCAATTTGCGTCGTGTTTCCATGCAGCATCGGCAGCGAATTGTCGTATGTCACCTGGATGCTGGCGGGCGGCATCAAGCTTTTGACAATCTCTGAGAGCAGCAGATTCAGATCAATCTCTTCGACGGTTTCCGAAGGCCGCCCGGCTCTGGAATAGGCGAGAATGCCATCAATCAGCCGATCCATGCGCTTGACGCGATCAATCAGCAGATCAAGCAGTTCCTTCCCTTCCTGCGGCAATGCCTCGCCATAATCCTGAATCAGCCAGGTCGATAGCTGGGAAATGCCTCGCAACGGGGCTTTCAAATCATGCGAGACGATATAGGCGAAATTCCGCAATTCTTTATTCGTGGTTTCTAATTCGTCGGTGCGCTGCCGCAAGCTCTGGTTCGCATCCTGAAGGCGCGTTTGAAGGTCTCGGATGGTTAAGTGAGTTTTGACGCGCGCTAACACTTCTTCATGTTGGAACGGTTTCGTGATGTAATCCACTGCCCCTAATTCGAAGCCTTTCAGTTTATCCACATGTTCGATGAGCGCGCTGAGAAAAATGACCGGGATGTCGCGGGTGCGTTCGTCGGCTTTCAGGCGGCGGCAGACTTCGAACCCATTCATATCGGGCATCATCACATCTAACAGAATAATATTCGGAGAAGCGTGCTGAAGCACCTCAAACACCTCATGCCCATTTCGAGCGACTAATAACTCAAATCCGACGCGTTCCAATACGCGGATGAGAATCTCGATGTTTTCAAGTTTATCATCAACAATTAAAATCGTATGCGACGCCGAAGGCTGCACGCTCATGAATTCGTTCTCCTGAGATAGGGGGCCAGCAACTCAATGATGTCGGTAAACCGATAATGTGCCGCGTAAAATTGCATTTTTGAGAGAAACGATGGATATTGCGTTCCATATCGTTGAAACATGTCAAGCCATTTTTTGATGGCGGTGATATTTTGCGCCTGAGCCGCGTCGAAAAGCGGCTGTAACTCTTCAAGAGCAGGAAGGCTGCCAATCGGCTCTTCAGGCTCAAACGCAACGCCATGTTGCCGGCTCTCGTCTTCATAGACCCATTCAAGATGCAAATGTTGCTGCAATGTCTGGAAAAGCTGGTCGAAATAGATCGGTTTTGATAAAAATTCGTTACACCCGGCCTCAAGGCTGCGCTGGCGGTATCCTCCTGAAAAGCTTGCTGAGATGGCGATAATCGGCATGTCGTCGCATTCGGGAAGTTGTCGAAGTCGGCGGGCGATTTCAAGACCGTCAATGTCTGGCATGATCATGTCTAAAAAGAGCAAATCTGGTTGGCGTTCTCGGATGTTTTCAAGCACGACGCGCCCTTTCGTCGCGTCTTCCACATGAAAATCCAATGAGGCCAGCATATCCCGCATGACGGCGAGATTCTGCGGATCGTCGTCCAGCACGAGAATGCGCCGCCGTTCCCCCTTATAGCCAATAATTCGGCGCATCTGATTGAAGGGCGAACTGCTTGGCGTCGAAACCGTCATCACGGAAAGATCGAACCAGAACTGGCTTCCCTGACCAACACGGCTCGTGACAAATAATTCGCCTCCCATGATGCCGACCAACGAACGGCTGATCGCTAATCCTAAACCGGTTCCTTCGCCGGGCGCGTCGCCTGCGTCAATCTGATAAAATGCCTCGAAGATTTTTTCAAGCTTATCTTCTGGAATGCCGATGCCGGTATCCTGAATTTCGAAGCGCAACGTGACCGTGCCGGACGTATCAGGGGGAGAGATCAGAGCAACTCGAAGCGCAATCGTCCCCGCTTCCGTATATTTGATGGCATTATTCAAGATATTGAGCAAGACCTGCCGCAGGCGGTATTCATCAATCAGAATCCCTGTCGGGAGTTCTGGAGGAAAATCCGTCGTAAAATTCAATCGTTTTTGATGAGCGCGAATGTGCATCATATCGGCAAGATCATGCAAAAAGACCTTGAAGGCGACATGTTTCGGCTGTAAGTCGATTTTTTGCGCTTCGATCTTGGACACATCCAGCAGATCGTCGATCATTTGCAGGAGATGCTGGCCGCTGTGGTGAATCGTCTTGACCGCTTTGCGCTCGCGTATCGAAAACTCGCGCTCTTGTTCAAGAATCTGAGCGTATCCTAAAATAACATTCAACGGCGTTCGCAGCTCGTGGCTCATATTCGCCAAAAACAAGGTTTTCGCGCGATTGGCCTGCTCCGCGATTTCTTTGGCGTGATGCAGTTCTTGATTCGCCCGCGAGAGCTCTTCTGTGCGCTGCTGGACGCGCATTTCCAATTCTTCGTACATCGTGCGGAGGCGTTTTTCGGCGCGAAGGCGGCGGACAATATCGCTTTTTAACCGCATCTGTAAATCATTCAGCGCCGCCGCCACCATGTCTAATTCGTCGTCTTTGCCCTGTGTTCGATGTCGCCGATGCAACACGAGCACGCCTTCTAATTGATGAATATTCAGCGAGGAGGTATAATTCGCCATCGCGACTAAGTGGCGCGTAATCAGCAGATGGGTAATAATGAGCAGCATGAAGGCAATCAGAAAAATTTGCAAGGCGTTCGTGCCTAAAATCAAGACGGCATTTTTCAGCAGCCGTTGCTGGACGCCATGCAGCGTGATGACGATTTTCAGAGTTCCCAACGGGAGGCTCGGCTTGTTGCTCCGAAGGGTCTCATATTGGAGGGGAAAATCATGAACAATATCCTGTCTGACGTTCGGGTCGCCTTCTGAAAATGTTCTGATATACTGTTCCTTCGAGATAATTTCGACATACGCAATATGTTGAAATTGAAGCAATCCGCGCAGTTGGAGTTGAAGTTGCTCTTCGGCAAGCTCATACAAACTTCGAGTGAGCGACGGGAGATAGCTGGCAGCGATGAATTGCATATCTTGTTCGATTGAATCCAGGTCATGCTTATAGCTTAACCAGAGTTGGACAGCGGAAGCGAGCAGGGTAAAAATCGTGCTGCACAGAACGGCGTACCAAAAGAGCCGCAATGAGAGGCGGCTGGCAAATCTGAATCGTGGGAACGAACGCATTGGGAACATAACTCACACATCCCTTGCTCAGGCGATGCCCTTTGTATTGAAATGGATGATGTTCTGTCGCCCATCCATCCTGTTTACGTACCGACGAACAGCCGTGTTCGTCGCGTGCTTAAGGAGTGGGACGCTTTCGACTAAGGCTGTCCGCGTGCTGATTCTTCCGATACAAATAGCAGGCGACAAAATGGTTCGGCGCAATTTCGACCATGTCTGGCACGTTGGTCGCGCAGACCGGCATGACGCGCGGACAGCGGGGGTGAAAGCGGCAGCCGGACGGCGGATTCACGAGGTTCGGCACGCTCCCTTCGATGCTTGCCAATTCGCCTGCGTGCGACAATTTTGGCACGGCGTTCAGCAGCGCGGCGGAATAGGGATGTTTCGGGCGGTGAAATAAATCGTGGACGTCCGCCACTTCGCAGACGTTTCCGGCATACATCACGCCGACGCGGTCGCAGGTCTCCGCCACGACGCCCAAATCGTGCGTAATCAGCAGCACGGACGAAATATATTTCTTTTTTAATTCTTTGATCAATTCGAGAATCTGCGCCTGAATCGTGACATCTAAATTCGAGGTCGGTTCGTCAGCGATCAGCAAGGTCGGACAGCACGCCAGCCCAATCGCAATCACGACGCGCTGCTTCATGCCGCCGCTGATTTCATGCGGATAGCGCGTGATAACCTGCTCCGGGTTGGCGATACCAAGTTTGCCGAGGACTTCGATAGCTTTTTGGGCAGCCTTGCGCTTTAATCTGCGCTTCCATTGTTTCAGAATCGGCGTCGCATTCATCACGCGCAGCAGCAGATCGTCGGGGCGTTCCGCCTGCCGCTCGAATAGGCTGATGTGCAGGCGTTTCAACGGCGACGGCCTCCGCTCGCATTCTTGCCGCAAATCCGCCGCAATGTCCCGGCACATCTCCGGCTGCTGGTGAATCAGAAAGCTTTCGGCAATCTGGTCTTCAATCGTCAAAATCGGATTCAGCGCGGAATTCGGCTCTTGAAAAATCATGGAAATATGATTCCCGCGCAGGCGTTCCATATAGGCTTCGGATTGCCGCATCAGATCAACGCCTTGCGCTTCCTGATCGCCGTTCAAAAACACGAGAATTTTGCCGCTTTCGATGCGCCCCGGCTCTTGCACAATCCGCATGACCGCGCGGGCGGTAACGCTTTTGCCGCAGCCGCTTTCGCCGACCAATCCAAATGTCGAGCCGTGATTGATGACGAGGCTGACGCCGTTCAGCGCCTTCACCACGCCTTCGTAGGTGTAAAAATTGGCGCGAAGATCAACGGTTTCAAGAAGTTTGTCATTCATATCACGCCTATTCAGGACAACATAAACGCAAACGACGCGAATGGCGCAAAAGACGCAAGCGCTACTTTTTCGTTTGCGTCTTTTGCGGCGCTTGCGCCTTTTGCGTTAGCTAAAACCATGAAAACCAATCATCACCGCCGCCGCTGGCGGGGATCGAAGGCGTCGCGCAGCGCGTCGCCGATCAGATTCCAGGCCAACACAAACAGCACGATAGCCGTTCCGGGAAAAAAGACGGTAAACCAGTACGCAAAGGGGTTCTCCGGCGTGCCGAGAATATAATTGCGAGCCAGCGCCACCATCTGCCCCCAATCGGCGTAACCCGGCGGCGCTCCCAATCCGATAAAGCTCATAAACGCGGCGGTAATCACCATTGAGCCGACTTCCATCGAGGCGACAATCAACACCGGGTAAATCGCGTTCGGGAAAATGTGGCGCAGCATGATTTTCCAATCCGGCACGCCCATTGTTTTCGCGGCCAGCACGAAATCGCGTTCCCGGATCGTCAGAATTTCGGCGCGAAACAGGCGCACGTACAGCCGCCATTCGACCAGCGCAAGGGCGATCATGATGTTAGTCAGGCCGCGCCCGAACGCCACGACAATCGCCATCGCTAACACAAGCATCGGAATCGCGTAAATCACGTCCACGAACCGCATGATGAGTTCATCAATCCAACCGCCGAAATATCCGGCAATCAGGCCAAGCGTGACGCCGATCAGCAGCGATGCGCCGATCACGACGATGCCGATGAGAAACGCCATGCGCGTTCCCCAGATGATGCCGTAATAAATATCGTACTGCCCGGAGGTCGTGCCGAAACGATGTCCCTGATTCATGGTGTGCGTTTGAATCAGCGGCAGATAACGTTCCGCATTCTCCGCGCCAAGCGTCTCGCGCAGCGCTTCTACAAGCGTTTTTTCGCTGATAAATTGGCGATCTTTGAACGCCTGCTTCAACTTCCCGTACACGTCATCAGGGATTGGCTGCGTTTTATCGCGTTTGATGTTCAGGATGCGTTTCGCGGTAAATTCGAAACGTTCGCCGCTGGGCGGTTTTGGCGTCGGGTCAAAGCCGTCGTGCGGCATCATGTACGGATTATTTTTGTCATGCGGCGGAGCGAGCAGCGGTGCGGCAATGGCAATCCCCACAAACACGGCCATCAACGAAAATCCGATGATCGCCGCCGGATTGCTGAAAATTCTGGAGAGCGTAAATTGCAGTTCGCGCAAGCGCGGGTCGCG
>CAZMEO010000189.1:0-6755 GCA_964565315.1 uncultured Candidatus Moduliflexus sp.
TGGCTTTATTTTTTCGTGCTACGAAACTTGACATTTTTATGCGGTAAATAAACACGACATTCATGATATGTATTCTCTGATATGTTCTTATCCACCCTATTTCAGGAGTCTGTATATGAAATTTTGCGGCATACGACGATTGATCTGCGTGTTGTGCGTGGCGGCAGGTTTAATGAATGTGAATATGAATACGCTTCAGGCTGAAGCGCCAAAAGAATTGCTTTTAGCGATTGGCGGCGAACGCGCCGAAGGCTACGATCCGACGTTGGGCTGGGGACGCTACGGCAGCCCGCTGTTTCAAAGCACGCTGCTGCGCCGCGATGCGCAGATGAATGTCGTCAATGATTTGGCGACCGATTATCGCTTGAGCGAAGACCGCCTGACGTGGCGCGTCGCGATTCGCGGCGACGTGAAGTTTTCCGATGGCACGCCGTTGACGGCAGAAGACGTGGCTTATACGTTTAACGCTGCCGCGCAATCTGGCGGCAAAGTGGATATGTCGAATTTTCAGGAGGCTGTCGCGACCGATCCGCGGACAGTTGAATTTCGTTTGAAACAGCCCAATGTCACTTTTTTGAATAAACTCATCACGCTCGGCATCGTGCCGAAACACGCGCATAACGCCGACTATGGCCGCAAACCGATTGGGTCGGGGCCGTATGTCTTAGTAGAATGGACGGAAGGGCAGCAGATGATCGTTGAAGCGAACCCGCTCTATTACGGCGCGAAACCGGCGATTCAGCGCCTTGTCTTTTTATTCGCCGATGAAGATACGTCGTTTGCCGCCGCCAAAGCGGGGCAGGCGCATCTCGTCGCCGTTCCGCAATCGCTGGCCGTGCAGACGATTCCCGGCATGCATATCCATCCAGTGAAAAGCGTGGACAATCGCGGCTTGATGTTTCCAACCGTGCCGGATACCGGCCAGAAAACGGCGAATGGCATTCCTATCGGCAATAACGTCACCGCCGATTTGGCGATTCGCAAGGCCGCGAATTACGCCATTGACCGTCAGGCGCTGGTAGATGCGATTCTCGAAAGTTACGGCAGCCCGGCGTTCAGCATGGTGGACGGGTTGCCCTGGGAACAGCCGGAAGCGAAGATCCAGGATGCTGACCCGGAACGCGCCAAACAGATGCTTGTCGAAGGTGGCTGGAGCGATAGCGACGGTGACGGCATTGTCGAGAAAAACGGCATGAAGGCGGCTTTTACGATGGTCTATCCCGCCACTGACAGCACGCGGCAAAATCTCGCGCTTGCCTGCGCCGACATGCTGAAAGCAGTTGGCATTGAGGCCGATGTGCTGGGCAAAAGCTGGGATGAAATTGCGTTGCTGAAACATGCAAATGTGATTGTCTTTGGCTGGGGCAGCCACGATCCGACGGAAATGTACAATCTCTACCATAGCTCGATGGCGGGCATCGAATCTTATAACGCCGGATTTTATCAGAATTCAACCGTAGATGAATATCTTGACAAGGCGCTGGCTGCGCCGTCGTTCGAGGAATCGCTGCCGCATTGGAAAGCGGCGCAGTGGGATGGCACCACTGGATTTACCGCGCCAGGCGACGCGGCCTGGGCGTGGTTAGTGAATCTCACGCACACCTATTTTGTCAGCGATTGCCTTGATGTCGGCCAATCGCAGATTGAGCCGCACGGACACGGCTGGCCGATTACCGCCAATATCGCTGAATGGAAATGGACATGCCAATAAACCACATCCCTGTCAGGGAAACTCCTCTGACAGGGAATTTTCAACCGCATGATGACATTATTGCAACAGTTTTTTCTCAAGCGTTTCGCCCGCCTGCTGTTCCTGCTCGCCGTCGTGTCGGTCGGGTCGTTCGTATTAGCGCAGCAGTCGCCGATTGACCCGGTCAGCGCGTATATCGGCGCGGATATGCTGCAAATCGGACAGGAACAGCGCGCCCTGATTGCGAAACGCTGGGGGCTGGATCAACCGCCGCTGACGCGCTTTCTGAAATGGGCGGGGCAGCTTGTTCGCGGCAATTTCGGGCGGTCGATGATTTATAACGAACCGGTGTTAATGGTCATCGGCAAACGCTTTCTGACCTCGTTCTGGCTGATGGCGCTGGCGTGGCTGCTGTCTGGCGCGCTCGGCTTCATACTCGGCGTAGTGTCCGGGGTGTACGAAGGCTCATGGCTCGATAAGGCAATCAGCCTCTATTCATATACGCTTGCGTCAACTCCGACTTTTTGGATCGGGATGGTGCTTCTTTCCGTCTTTTCAGTGACGCTGGGCTGGACGCCGATCTGCTGCGCCACGCCGCCCGGCGTACTGCCTGAAGACGCGACGCTCTGGCAGCGCGCGTATCATTTGATTTTGCCCTCATTAACGCTTTCGATTATCGGCATTGCCAACATTACGCTGCATACGCGGGAAAAAATGCTCGACATCATGCACGGCGAATACGTTCTCTTTGCAAAAGCTCAAGGGGACTCTCTCTGGGGCATCGCCTGGCATCATGCCATCCGCAATGCGGCGCTTCCCGCGATTACCCTGCAATTCGCTTCGCTTGGCGAATTGTTCGGCGGCTCAGTGCTGGCGGAACAGGTTTTTTCCTATCCAGGACTTGGCAAGGCGACGGTTGAGGCCGGGATTCGCGGCGACGTGCCGCTGCTGCTCGGCATTACGCTGTTCAGCACGCTCTTTGTCTTTGCGGGCAACACGGCGGCAGACCTCAGCTACCTTGTGATTGACCCGCGCATTAAGATGAAAGGAGCGCGTCATGTTGCTTCAGCGTGAAGGGGTAAATCGCCGCGTCTGGCGTCTGAGCCTGATCGCGCTCTGTGTCGGATTTTTCCTGACGCTCTGGCTCTCCAGCATGTTGATCGGCGACGCCGGGTTAGCAACCAATCTGCCGTTGCGAAAACTGCCGCCGTCCTTTTCGCATTGGCTCGGCACGGACTGGCTTGGCCGCGATATGCTGACCCGCACGATCAAAGGACTCTGGGGCAGCCTGCAAATCGGCCTGCTCGCGGCAACAGTGAGCAGCGTGATTTCTCTGCTGCTTGGCATCATTTCGGCGACAGCAGGCCGGGCAATTGACGCCATCATCAATAGCGCGGTGGATGCGGTGATGTCCATGCCGCATTTAGTGTTGCTGATTTTGATTTCATTTGCGCTGGGCGGCGACCGGCAAGGCGTGATTCTCGCCGTCGCGTTCACGCATTGGCCGCGCTTAGCGCGAATTATTCGGGCGGAAACGCTGCAATTACAGCAGGCTGAATATGTGCAGATTTCACAACGCTTCGGGCGTTCCGCCGGGTGGATTGCGCTGAATCACTATCTGCCGCACCTGTGGCCGCAGTTCATTGTCGGATTGATTTTGCTGTTCCCTCATGCAATTCTGCATGCGGCAGGCTTGACCTTTCTTGGGTTCGGCATGTCGCCGAATCAACCGTGCATCGGCGTCCTGCTCTCGGAATCCATGCGCCATATTTCCACCGGCTATTGGTGGCTCGCGATTTTCCCTGGCCTCGGATTATTAATCACAGTCAAGACGTTTGATATTTTAGCGAGCGCGCTACAGGCCATATTGAGCGCAAAAACCGCCCAGGAATGAGAAGCATTGCACCTATATTCCAGTAAGCGTATCTTATCGCGATTGATATTATTCGTTATATCACGAATACTTTTGTTTAACATTGGCCTGAACAAAAAATTTTGAAGGATTCTTTTTTATGCTGACCGTTCGCAATTTAACCGTCCAATTTTTTCGCTATTCCGGCGGATTGCGCAAGCAGCCGCTTCCGGTCATTACCGAGTTAGACCTCAGTGTCAGCGCCGGGGAAATCACGGCAGTTGTCGGCTCAAGCGGCTCTGGCAAGAGCCTGCTGGCGCACGCGATTTTAGGAATTCTGCCGCGTAACGCGCATGTCTCCGGCGAAATGCGCTTCAAAGACACGCCGTTAAACGCAGATCGCCAACGCCATCTGCGAGGCAAAGAAATTGCTTTGATTCCGCAATCGGTGAATTTTTTGAACCCATTGACGCCAGTCGGAAAACAAGTGTTTCGCGCGGCGCAGTTGCGCGGATTGTCAGCGGCAGAGGCTTCTGTTGCCCGCGATAGCGCGTTTGTGCGCTATCGACTCGCGCCGCTGGCGCAGGCGCAGTATCCGTTTCAAATTTCCGGCGGCATGGCGCGGCGCGTTTTGACCGCCGCCGCCACAGTCGGCAATGCCGATTTGATTCTTGCAGATGAACCGACGACTGGCCTCGACCCGCTTGTGATCGCTGAATCGCTGGCGCATCTGCGCGAGCTTGCGGATCGCGGCAAGGCGGTTGTGTTGATCACGCATGATCTGCAAGCGGCGCTGACAGTGGCGAATCGCGTTGCCGTGTTTTATGCCGGAACAACCGTCGAAATCGCTTCGGCGGGCGACTTTCAGAAGAACGCAGATGCGCTGCGTCATCCTTACACAAAGGCGCTGTGGAACGCACTGCCGCAGCGCGGATTTACGTTTATTCCCGGAGCGCAGCCGTCGCCGGAGCAATTGCCAGCAGGCTGTCTGTTTGCGCCGCGCTGTGCGATGAAGAAGCCGGAATGCGAATACAATCGCCCGGAATTGCGGCGACTGCATGGCGGGTTTGTGAGGTGTTTTTATGCTTGAGGCGCGTCAGCTTTCATTTCGGTATCATGCGACGCGCCCCTGGATTTTCGAGAACGTGAATATACGCATCGCGCCGGGGGAAATTGTGGGACTGCGGGGCGAAAGCGGGCGCGGCAAAACGACGCTGGCAAAGGCGTTAAGCGGCTACCTGACGCCAACCGGGGGCAAGGTGCTTTTTCATGGCGCGCCGCTGCCGCGTCGTGGCTATCAGCCGGTTCAATTGATTTTCCAGCACCCCGAACTTGCGATCAATCCACGCTGGAAAGCACAGAAAGCGCTGTTGGAAACCGGAATGCCTCCCGCCTCGCTGTTAGAGGCGTTGAGCATTGACGCGACCTGGCTGAATCGCTATCCTCACGAGCTTTCCGGAGGCGAATTGCAACGGCTTGCTGTGGCGCGGACGCTCAATCCGCGCACGCGCTTCCTGATTACCGATGAAATGACCTCGATGCTGGATGCAAACACCCAGGCGCAAATCTGGCATTGCGTGTTAGATTTTGCGCGGCAGCATGACGTTGGCTTGCTGATCGTCAGTCATGACGCGCCTTTGCTGCAACGGCTGTGTCATCGAATTGAGGCGCTTTGATATTAAACGTGCTTGCGTGATGGTGTTGTTCAGGGGGCGCGTTGTCATGTTTTACGCGCAACGGCAAACGTGCAGTTTTAGAATATACCAGTATTGCCTCTTTTGGGTGTCTGCCAGCTTTCCTTTTACTGCCCGAAAATTCCGAATTTTCCGCTTGACAAAACGACCTTCTTCTCTAAGGGTAGCTGTCGTTGTTCTTTCAATACATGTCAATTGCAGCCCAAAAGAGCATGTGTGTTTTTCTCGGCAGAACCGCATGAATTTTTCGAAAACGATTGGCGTGACCTGTTTCACATTCACATCTTTCACAGGAGGAGCGTATGAAAAAAGCAGTATGTTTGTTCGCGATAGCGCTATTTTTAGCGGCATTCGCAACATCGGGATTCGCGGCGGATTTTCATATCGGCATCGTGACCGGTACCGTGTCGCAATCGGAAGATGATTTGCGGGGCGCGGAAAAGTTGATGGAAGAGTATGGCTCTGTCGCAGATGGCGGGATGATTCAACATTTGACCTATCCCGACAATTTCATGCAGGAAATGGAAACCACAATTACGCAGATCGTCGGCCTCGCCGATGACCCGTTAATGAAGGCGATTGTCGTCAATCAGGGGATTCCCGGCACGACGGAAGCGTTCCGTCGGGTGAAGGAAAAACGTTCGGACATCCTGCTGCTCGTGGGCGAAGCGCATGAAGACCCGTTGACCATTCAAACCGCCGCAGATCTTGCGATCAACGCTGATTTCATCAGCCGCGGTTATTTGATTCCGCATACGGCGAAAGAATTAGGCTGCGATACCTTCGTGCATATCTCCTTTCCGCGCCACATGAGCTATGAAACGCTCTCCACGCGGCGCAATATTTTCGAAGAAGCAAGCAAAGATTTAGGCATGAAATTCGTGTTCGAAACTGCGCCAGACCCGGTGAGCGATGTCGGCGTGGCGGGCGCTCAGCAGTACATTCTGGAAAAAGTGCCAGCATGGATTGAAAAATATGGCAAAAACGCCGCCTTCTTCTGCACCAACGACGCGCACACCGAACCGCTGTTGAAGCAATTATTGGCTGTCGGCGGCGGCTATTTCATTGAAGCTGATCTGCCGTCACCGCTCATGGGCTATCCGGGTGCGCTCGGCGTGGATTTATCCGCCGCCAAAGGCGATTTCGCGAAAATCCTGAAAACCGTTGAAGACGCGATTGCGGCTAAAGGCGGCGCTGGACGGTTCGGCACCTGGGCATATTCGTATGGCTTCACGGCGTCCGCTGGTCTCGGCGAATTGGCGAAGCGCGTCATCGAGGGGAACGCTGAATTGACGAACCTCGCCGATATTATGGATGCGTTCGGCAAATATACGCCAGGCGCAAAATGGAACGGCGCATATTATACTGACCGAAATACCGGCACGACAGCGGAAAATCACGTGCTGATTTATCAGGATACCTACATCATGGGCAAAGGCTACATGAACGCCACTGACGTGGAAGTGCCTGAAAAGTATAAAAGCGTCAGTTCTGTCGCCCCTGAAGGGGAAAAGAAAGA
>CAZMEO010000190.1:0-6742 GCA_964565315.1 uncultured Candidatus Moduliflexus sp.
TGAGGGAGAGGTCAGCATGACGGTTTTTTTCGCTTGACAAACCTCCCTGAGATATTCCCGAATAAACGATTTAAGACGACATTGCGTCGTCAAGTTGGGGAAAACACTCTATCAATCATGCTTCGAAAGAAGCGTTCTTCTATGGGGGAATCTATGAAAACGCATGGCAAGAAACACCAATCTCGGAGATTCAGCGCGATCACGGGCATTCTGTTCATGGCAGCGGCCTTCTGGTTCGGCGGAAGCGTTCACGCCGAAGATGTCACGACGGTCACCTTTTGGGAATTTACCGGACACGCCGCCGAATTGACGCAAGAATTAGTCGCGCAATTCAATGAGACGATCGGCAAGGAAAAAGGAATCGCGATTGAACTTTCGAATCAGGGACGAAATTACGAACAAGCCTTCAGTATCGCCTTAGAATCGGGAAATCCTCCGGATATTTTCTTCGAATTGGGCGACCGCTTAGACACGCCGACGCTTGTCGAACGCCAGCAAGTGCTTGCCATTGAGGACATCCCAGGCGGCAGCGAGTTTCTCGCGCAATATGCGCCGAAAGAATTGTATATCCCTGGCACGCACGTTTATAACAACAAAACCTACAGCGTTCCCTCGTATTTTTTCACCATTAAATTGATTTACAATAAAGACCTGTTTGTCAAAGCGGGCATCGTGGATGCTGATGGCAAGGCAAAACCGCCAGTCACGTGGGCAGAAGCCCGCGAAGACGCAAAAAAAATCGCGCAGCTTCAGCCGGGTGAAACCTTTGGATTCGTGTTTCCGATGAAAGGGGCACAAGTCGGCACAGCGTTCATCTATTTCTGGGTCTGGAAATTTGTTCGCCCGTTCATCCCGTCTATCGGGCATGATTATTTCGATCATCAACGCGGCGTTTATGATTTCAGCGCGTTTCGTCCGGCATTAGAGATGCTGACGGCGCTCAAAGAAGACGGCTCTGTCGTGCCGAACGAGCCAACCGTGTCAGATGACGCGGCGCGGATTCAATTCGGACAGGCGGGCAATATCGGCATGTATATCGGCGCGTCCTGGGATACCGGCGTCTTGAACCATCAATACCCGGCGACCATTGATTGGGGCGTGGCCGAATTGCCGGTGCTTGATCCGGCCAACGCCTTCAAAAACGTTGCCGTGATGCGCGAAGGCGCGTTTATTTCCGCGCAAGCCGCGCAGAAAGACCTGGCGAAAGTGCTCGAAGTGTATAAATACCTGCACAGCGATGTCTGGCAGACCCGCATGTACGAAGAAGCGAAATTTATCCCGGCGCTGCCGCGCATCAAAGCCCTCGCGACGAAACAGTCGCAGGAAAAAGGCTGGCCGGAATTTGCGAATGTCGAACAGACCCAGCCTCTGCTGCCTGTGCCAGACAGTCTATTGAGCATTGAAGGCGATCTGTGGGAAAACGTGTTTCAG
This sequence comes from uncultured Candidatus Moduliflexus sp., assembly GCA_964565315.1. Taxonomy (GTDB): domain Bacteria; phylum Moduliflexota; class Moduliflexia; order Moduliflexales; family Moduliflexaceae; genus Moduliflexus. The sequence goes on from CAZMEO010000190.1 coordinate 1,432, forward strand.
GCGATTTATGACGGGCGAGTCAATGTTGATGACGGCCTGAAGGATGTGGATCAACGTTATAATGCGGCCTATCAACAAGCCATTGCCGATGGCAAAGTGACGCCTGATGACTATCATTATCCGACGTATGATCTGCGTTTGACTGAATAATTCTTGCCCTAAGTCGCTTTGCTTGAAATGCGCGTCTCGCTTTCTCGGAGAGATTCGTGAGAGTCGAGACGCACGCGAAGTGGCAATAGCCCCGCCATGACCGAACGAATTGCACGTATGAGTATTAAGACTAAGGCCAGTTTATTAGTGATGCTGGCGGTTGCCATCACAAGCGTTGCGTCAATGATTAGCGCGTCGCTGCTGAATATTTGTCAAACGCGCCAGGCCAATCAGGATCGTTTGCAAAAAGCGATGGATAGCGTGCAGCGGCAATTGCGGCAACAACTCACAACCATAGACAACGTGTATAACGAATTTGTCACGCAGCCGCAAAATAATTATTTTCTTCATAATTCCATCCGCATGAAATATTTTCTCTGGCAGGATAATATCGCGCTGTTCGATCTGCGGGAACGGCTGAACCTGACCCAATTGGCGTTCTATTACCCCTCTCCTTCAAACCCAACGGCCAAAGATCGCCTGCATCTCTTTGCGCAGCGCGACGAAACGTTCATCCAGATTCTTGAAAATGGCACGCAGGTGTCGATTGTCATCAATGAATTTGGCGCTCCCGTGACGACACCGCTGAAAGAGCCGGTCGCGCCGCCATTTGCCGACACGTATGCGCCTGCCCCCAAATTTGCCTTGCAGATGCGCGATGGGCGCTTGCTGCTGATTGCGCATTTGGAAGTCAACCGCTTGAAGGAGAATGAAACGAACGGCGCGCATATCGGCTATCTGATTTTCGAGCAGCCGCTCCTCTTCGATCTGCATCAACTCAATCAGGAACTCGGCATCACGGCGACGCTGTATGATCAGCACGGCCAGCCCGACGAGAGCGCCTGGCAGCCCATTCTCCCGGAAACGCAGATATTTTCGGCGACGCGGCTGACGGAAATCGAGGATGCGGCGCATCATCGCTACGACGCCTTAGTCGATGCGATTCATTATGACAATATCGCGGTTGGCTATCTCTCCGTCGGCATTTCTCAGCTTGAAACGTTCAGAAAAATCCGCGAGACGATTCGCTGGCTCTCGCTTGTCGGTTTCGCGATGTTAGTGCCGATTGTCGCGATTGCCTGGAAAATCGTCGCGCGATATACGCGCCCGATTCTTTCCCTGACGCACATTTCGACGGCGATGGCGCAAGGCAATCTGCAACAGGATATCCCGATTGATCAGCGCGATGAAGTCGGCATATTAGCCCGCAGTTTTTCCGCCATGCGGGACGAGATTCGGCGGAGGATCGAAGAGTTGGAGCGGTTAAACGCCGACTTGGAAGAGCGCGTGGCGGAGCGCACGGCAGATTTAGCCCGCAAGAATTACATTCTTGACTCGTTCATGGCGAATATCCCGGCGAGCATCTATTTCAAAGATCGCGACAGCCGCATTATCAAAGCCAATCCCGCAGTTGCCGCGTTGATGGGATTTCGCGCCCCTGATGACCTGCTCGGCAAAACAGATTTTGATTTTTTCCCGGAAGCGTTAGCGCGCGTCAAATTTACACAAGAGCAGGACATCCTTCGCACGGGCGAACCGCTGTTGAATTTAGAAGAACCCGACGCGGGCGGACGCTGGGTGCTGACGACCAAAATGCCGCTGCGCAACGAACGCGGCGAAATCGTCGGAACATTCGGCATTTCTCGCGACATCACGCCGTTAAAACTTGCGCAGCAGCAAGTGGAAGAAGCCTACGCGGAAATCCAGATCTTGAATGAACAACTGAAGCGGGAAAACCTGCGCATGGGGGCGGAACTCGACATCGCCCGCCGCTTGCAGCAGATGGTGCTGCCGATGCCGGAAGAACTGCTGAACATTCCGGGGATCGACATTTCGGGCTATATGCAGCCTGCCGAGGAAGTCGGCGGGGATTATTATGACGTGCTGCGCTACCCGGATAATCGCATCGGCATCGGCATCGGCGACGTGACCGGGCATGGCCTGGAAAGCGGCGTCTTGATGCTGATGACGCAAACCGCCATTCGGACGATGGTTGACCGGGGCGAATCCGATCCCAGCGTCTTGCTCAACACCATCAACCGCGTCTTATATCAGAATATCCAGCGCATGGGCGTGGATCGCAGCCTGACGCTCTCCATCGTGAATTACCAGGATGGGCACCTGCGGTTAATCGGGCAGCATGAAGAAGCGCTGATCGTGCGTGTGCGCGGACAGATCGAACGGATCGACACGCTCAATCTCGGGTTTCCGCTCGGCTTAGTGGACGACATCGAACAATGGGTGACTGAAGCGGCGGTGCGGCTGACCCCCGGCGATGGGCTAGTGCTCTACACCGATGGCATTACGGAAGCGCAAAACGCAGCCAGCGATTTTTATGGCCTTGAGCGCCTGTGCGCGGTCATCAGCGCGAACTGGCAACACGCCAGCGCGGAGGCGGTGAAAGCGGCGATTATTGAGGATTTGCGACAGTTCGTCGGCAGCGCCCCGATGTATGATGACGTAACGCTTGTCGTCTTAAAACAACAACTCTAATGAAGGGCGAGACCTCACAGGTTTCCAAAATCTGTGAGGTCTGGAGATACATCAATGAGTGAAAATATCCTCCAACATTGCATAGAGATGCACAAAGTCACAGGCGAAGATTTGCTTCCCTGGGATTTGCTGCTGTTAGCTGATCCGTCGCGTGAACTCGTGTCAGCGTATCTCGCGAACGGCGAATGTTATGTTGCGCAATTGCGCGGCGAAATCGTCGGCGAGTTTGTGATCATGCCGAAAGCGCCTGATGTCTGGGAACTTATGAATATCGCGGTGACGGAAACGCGTCACGGGCAGGGAATCGGGAAAGCGCTGTTGGCTGAAGCGATTCGCGTCGTCCGGCAGCATGGCGCGAGCAGGCTTGAAGTCGGCACGGGAAACTGCGGTTTCATGCAATTGGCATTTTATCAGAAGGCGGGATTTCGGATGGTCGGCGTGGAACGCGATTTTTTTCTGAAACATTATTCCGAACCGATTTTCGAAAACGGCATTCAGTGCATGGACATGGTACGGCTTGCATTAAATTTAAAGTAATTATTTACGTACCAAAACAAGCATTGACACTCCTAAAAATGATTGCCGTAATAACGCGCCGAAGTTAATGCGTATCTTTTCTTGTGGAAATGTGTTAGAGTAGAGAACGCTTAGCAACTCTAATTCCTCCCATTGAAGAGAGTATGTATGAACATCATCTTGTCTATTCGAACTAAAGTGACGGCGATTATCCTGAGCAGCTTGATTATCGGGATCGGGCTGGTGGTGGCGTATTTTGCGCGTGGGCAAAATCGAACGCTTTACCTGTCCACCGAAGCAAACCTCTTTCAGCAGGCTGATATTCTGCACGAATCCATCAAAAACGTCATGCTTCCCGGCGAAGCGCCCTTAGCGGTGTCGCTGTTCAATGACATCCAGACCGCAAACCCGGAGTATCTGATCTCGCTGTACCGCCCGGATCGGCATCTCGCGTTTTCAGATAACGCGACCATCGCAATCGTCAACAATAACCTCGGCGAGGCGAAATTCCAGCCTAAAAGCCTGATGCTGGCTGGCGAACCGATTCCCGAAGACGACACCTATTTTCAGGCTGCCGCGACCACCGGCAAAATTGAGTCATTTCAATTGCGGAAGGCCGGAAAAACATTTCTGACAATTTACCAACCGCTGCTGAATCTGCCGAAATGCACGCCGTGTCATGGCAGCAATCATACGTTTCGCGGCGTGATTGCCATCCGCTCCGACGTGACGCCGATGTTTGCGCAGGCGCGCCGCAATATCCTGTTAGCGATCAGCATTTTTGTCGCGGTTGTCATTGCGCTCTTCGGCCTGCTTTCGCTGTTCCTGAAACGGACGGTGCTCTCGCCGATTCAGAATATCGGCGATGTCGCGGCGCAAGTCACGGAAGGGAATTTTGAGGAAAAAGTGCGCGTTGCAAGCCGTGACGAACTCGGCGTGCTTGGGGAAAAAATCAATGCGATGGTGGACGGGCTGCGTGAACGGTTTGCGCTGTCGAAGTATGTCTCCGCCTCGACTATTCAGGCATTGCACAATTCGGAAAAAGGGACGCGCACCGACATGACGATGTTTTTCAGCGACATTCGCGGCTTCACGGCGTTTTCCGAAAAGCTTCAGCCCGAACAGATCGTCGAGCGCTTGAATGACATCCTCACTGCGCAGACCGAAATCATTCAGCGGCATGGCGGCGATATTGATAAATATGTCGGCGATGAAATCGTGGCGCTGTTTAGCGGCGAACAGAAGGAACTCCACGCCTGCCAGGCCGCGCTGGAAATTCAAACGCACATGCTGTTATATCATGAAGAATATGCGCGAATTACTATCGGGATCGGCATTCACAGCGGCGAAGTGGTCTTAGGCCGCATTGGGTCGGAGATTCGCGCCGATTTCACGGTGATCGGCGATCATGTCAATTTTGCGTCGCGCCTGTGCAGCGAAGCAAAGCCTGGAACCGTTCTGATTTCCGGCACGGTCTATCAGCGGATTGCCGACCGAGCGGAGGTGGCGGGGCCGTTCGAAATCAGGGTGAAAGGAAAAGAACTGCCGCAAAACACTTACGTGCTGCATGCGATACGGATGTTATAACCTATGAAATCGTTCTGGTATGCCTGCGCAATGCTTACCGTGCTGCTGGCGCTGATCGTGGCGGCCTGTCAGAATTCCGCCCGTGAATTGCCCGCGCTGCCAACGGTCGAAGAATATCGTTCCTGGCATCAACCGACCGATATTCCGCTCAATTATCCGATTCCCGGTCATGCTGATATGTATCGCGAGATTTACATGAACTCGATTGGCGAAGCGGTCGAAAAAAAGATCATCAATGGCCGTCAATCGTACCTGTACCCGGTCGGAACCATCATCGTGAAAGAAATTTATAATGGCCTGGATGCGCCTGATTCAGGGGAACAACCGATCAGATTGACGATCATGATCAACGCGCCGGAACATCCGCAGGCGCTCAATGGATGGCTCTGGCTTGATGCGGATTTTCCGCCCGCTCAGCCTCGTCTCATCACGCACCGCATCTGCGTGGATTGCCACGCCAACGCCAACGAAGCGCACCCGTATGGCGACCAAAACCCGCAAGGCGATTTCCGCGATTTCGTCTTTTTCCCGCCCGATAATGTTCTGAAATGATGAACATTCGTGA
>CAZMEO010000191.1:0-1805 GCA_964565315.1 uncultured Candidatus Moduliflexus sp.
CGGACGGTGATATTGGCGATGCCCGGTTCGTCGGCGTCTTGCGTTCCGTTGTTGTTCAGATCGTCGAACGCGATGGCGCGGATGTGTCCCGGTTTCAGGGTCACGCCGACCTGCGCGGTTTCCTGCGCGCCCGGCTTGAGCTGCACAAGGAAAAAGGCGTTAGTCGTGAGCGCAAATTGTTTCGGCAGCGCGGCTTCCTTCACCATGATCGAATGCGATCCGGCGGGGAGGCGGTCTGCGGTCGCTGTTCCGGCCTGATCTGTCGTCAATTCCCGCGCGTTGTCGATCACGAACGGAATGCCTTGCAGACGCGGTTCGTCGGGGTCGAATCGTCCATTCTGATTCGAATCGTAAAAAGCGAGGCCGGTCAAGGCGGCCCAGTCGGTTTGCAGGCCGAATTCGGCGTAACCGAGGTCGCGTTCGGTCAGCGTCAGCAAGACGGAAGCTTCCGTCGTGAGGCGGAATCCTTGCGGCAGCAGGCGCTCGTCCAGCGCCACAAGCTGCTCGCCGGGCTTCACTTCCGCGAAAAAGGCGCGGCCTTCCTCGTCGGTCTTCTGTTTCAACAAATCGCGCACAAGCAGCAATTCGATGTCAGGCAGCCCCGCTTCATCGGCGTCGCGCTCACCGTTGCCGTTTGCGTCCAAGAAGACGAGGGCGTCAATGTCGGCCATGCCTTTTCTGCCGCCTTTTTTGACAGTCAGCAGCAGCTTGACCGGATCCGAGACCAACTCGCGCCCGCCGCTATCGTTTGCGGCGACTTTCGCGGCGTTATAGTAGCGCCCGGATTTCGCGCCGCTGACGACGGTCGCCTGATAGCGCAGCGTGGCGTCTTCGCCCGCCTTCAGATCGCCGATTTCCCATGTCAGGCGGCCTTTGCCGGAAGATTGCGGATCAAATGCCGTCGCGTTGCTGTTCAGCACGGACGAGCCGGGCGTGTAGCGCAAGACAGGAGGCAGATCGTCGAGAATGCGGACGTTTCTCGCCACGCCTGAGCCAGTATTGGCAACCGTGATGGTATATAACACGATGTCGCCGACGTCAACAGTGTCCTGATTGGCGCGTTTGGCGATGGTCAGATTCGGCACTTCAATGGCAGCGCGGGTGTCGGCCTCGGCCGGTTCGGGGAGTCCTGTGGCGGAGAGGGTGGCGCGGTTGATGATCTGGCCGCGCGGCTCAATGTCGTCGCGGACGCGGGCGGTGAACGTCAATTCGCCGCGTTCGCCCTGCAATAAGACCGGATGCAGCTCAAAACGCAACGTCTGGCCGTTCTGAGAGATCAGCGGCGCGGAACTCGATTGAAATTGCAGTTGTTCGGGGAGTTCATCTTCGATCACGACCTCCAACATCGGAATATTGCCGGTGTTGCGATATTTCAGGGTATATTCGACCAGTTCGCCGGGCGCGAGCACGCGCTTGTCGGCGGTTTTGGAAAATTCGATTTCCGGGGCGGCTTTTGCCAGTTTCGTGATGACGGCATCGCGATCCTGCACCGCGCTGTCAGTTGTGGACTGCGCGGTCAGCGTCAGCGTGAATGACGAAAATTCGCTTTGCAGCGGCAATTCGAGGAAGGTTGCAATCGTGGTCTGTTCGCCGGATTTCAGCGTGATCTCAGAAGGGATGCGCCCGATCTTCACCGCATCGTCGCCTTTTGCCGCGTCTTTCGGCGTCAGTTCGAGCGTCAGGCGATAGGTGTCCGCGATCTCGCCGCGATTGATGACCTCGAATTCATAGGCGATGGTGTCGCCGAGGGTTGCGGGCTGCGGCTGCGGCGCGATGACATCCACTTCGCGTTTCGGCAGGGGAGT
>CAZMEO010000191.1:1905-6711 GCA_964565315.1 uncultured Candidatus Moduliflexus sp.
GGCGGCGTCTGCCCGGCGGATTCGGCATGAATTGCCTGATTGGCTGTCAACCAGCTTCCGATAAATCCAGCGATCAGAATGATACTGCTCAGAGCGATAACGAATCGAAGCATGTTCTTTTGCGTTTTCATAAATAGTTCCCCCTGCATGGGCGCAATAATATGCGTTTATCAGCCAGCCCTTTATAAAAAAGATCTTAGAGATACGATAATCTTTCTCGTGTATTTGTCAACCGTGTTTTTCGAAACGCCGAGATATTCTGCGCTATAAAAAAACGTGTCGTTCATGTTCCCTTCGACACGCTCAGGAAACGCCTCCGCCCGTTCCCTGAGCGTGTCGAAGGGAACGTTTCGGGCGGGACTGTGAAATGCCTATAACTTGCCAATCAGCCGGAGGAATACCGAATGCGTGATGTAATCCGTTTCCGGCGCGTACCGATCCCTAAATATGGAATATTGATAACCGAGTGCGGTCTTGATAAAACGCGACATCTTCCAGCCGACTTCACCTAAAACATCTTCGCGGCAATTCTCCGCGTCAATGTCCACCTGCTCGCGCTTATAGGAGGCCAGAGCATCCCAGTCATCGTTGAATTGCTGCGACGCGCTAAAAAAATAGGTCATGGTGCGGGTCTTCGCTTCCGGCGTCGGCGGCGCATCCAGCAGATCGCGCTCCATCAAGATTGAGCCGACCAGACGGGTTCTGCGCTGATTCAAGGCATAGTTGACGCGAAACTCGGTTTCGTCTTCCAGCGTTTCGATCCTGTCTGCGTCCACATCTTTTTCTTGATCGAGATCGTAGGTCAAGCGCATCGTCAAATCTTTCCAGGGGTGATAGACAATCCGGCCTGTCACAGTCACGCCTTCAGACGAATTCCCGTCAACATCAGCCTCCGGGTCGTCATACGAGGTGTCCCGGCGAAATTCGATTTTTCCATACGTTTCGAACGACTCGAACGGCTGATATTCCGTGGCAAAAATCAGCCGATGTTCTTTGGAAATCACGGCATCGGCCAATAAATCGCGATCCACGCGATATTCGTAAGACGATGTCAGGGAAAGGCGCTCCAACGCATCAAAATCGACGCCGATTTTAGAAATGTCCTGACGTTCCGTATAGTCATTCAGCGTTTTGTCTTGAATCCAGCGCTCGCGCTGCTGAGCATAAAATACTGTTTGCCTGAATGGTTCGGTTTCCGCCCGCGCCACCGCCTGGTGCGTGATCGTATCAGTTTCCTGATTCGTAAAATCCTCGAAATTATCGCGTTCATATTCCGCCTTCATGTTCAGTTTTTTGACGGCTGGCACGTTCGAAAAATCATGTTCTACGCCAATCAAAAACATATTCGTCTGGTCGTCAGTCTTTTTGCCGGTCAAATCATCGCGATTCTGAAGATATTCATAGCGCGAATAGACCTGAGTATGCTCGCGAATCGTCGCATCGTAAGCGATATACGGGTTGTGCGTGGTGAGCGTCGGGTCGGCGGCGTCTTGCGGGATATTGTCTTGAAACATGTAATAGCCGATTTCGAGGGCATGCGTGGCAAGAAACGTGTATTTTCCCATGACATCAAGTTCCTGTTCATTCGGATTGACATCAGGGTTGGCAAATGTCAGAAAATCGCGCTCTGTTCGATGAAACGCGCCATGAATTTCCACCGCCTCGCTCAATTGCGCGTCGGCGGTCGCCTTGAATGCTCGATCTGGCGTGTTTTCAAGGTGTTGCTGATCCTGGCTGGCGGCATATTCGACTGCAATGGTCGCCACATTCGAAATATTGAACGCGCCATTGAGCCCATAGATTTGCTGCCGATTTTTCATGCCATCTGCGAGCGACGGGTCTTTGGCAAATTCGGTGAGATAGGTTGCGCCCACGCTCACCCATTCGGCAGGCGAAACCGTCAGGTTCGCGCCGCCTGTCGCCATGCTGAATGCCGACGATTCTTCTTCGGTGCGATAGGTGACGACAATGAACAACGGGTCGCCGTGAAATGTCTCGCGGTCAACGGGATCGCGAAAACGAATTTCGCCGCTGTCGTAATCAATCGTGTAATCCTCGTTGCGGGTTTGCGGGGTGCGCTCGATGGTTTGATTGAGATTGCTGCGATTGCGGACTTCTATCACGATGACTTCGCTTGCTGGCACGACCGGCGGATGTTCGAGATCATAGGGGCCGGACGTTCCATCGGCGCGAATTTCATCTTTTTCCACGCTCCCTTGCGCTAATGCGCCATAGGTCGTCGCGTTGACGTACTCGCTCTCCGCATGGAATGTCAAGCCGCGAAACGGGCTGACATATCGAGTGAAATAATTTTCGGAGAACATGTTGGCTTGATCGCCGAATGCCACATAGCTGTCATCGTGAAACAGCTTGAACAGAAAACTCAGCGCATCTCCTTCTTCATCCTCGTCGTCGTCATCGTCTTCATCATATCGCAAAAATCCTTCCAGCCCATATTGATGAAACAGCGTGCCATTCAGGGTAAACGACGCAAAGCCGTGTGAATCAACGCCTTCGTCGAAGCCGTCGTCGCTCTCGGCGAACGCGCCGGCGTCTCCCTCAACAGTGGCGTAATTCAGCCGCAACATGCCTAATCCGAACACGGAGACATTCGAACCGCCTTTTTCATCTTGCCAGACATAAGCATCAGCCTGCGGCAGAAATGCGATCCCCGTCCAGATAACTGTGACGATGATAAAGAGACTTATAAATGATAAGCGCGCGCTCATAGACGATAGTAACTGACGTATGTTACATCCAATTTCAAAATGACTGCCAGACGTTAGAGCCTGTTTTTCTGGCACAGCAAAATATGTTCATTTCTGCGAGAAGTCTCGCAAAAAACAAGCCATCGTCCTTCTTTCCCTCTCAACTGAGGAAAAGAAGGAATAAGGATTCATGCCTGCCTTGCTCATTTCGAAACATTTTGTCCCATTATTTTTTTCCTGTGCTCGCAATACTCTTCCGCTTTTCAACACAACTCGCGACTCAACAGGCTGTGCCATTTTTTGTTACGATGGGACAAAATTTATCACATCGCCATCATTTTCAGCAGCAATCACTCCCCAGGCATCTCAACCGAGGCATGTCAAAACAACCGTTAATTTTCTTAAAAATTCGATGACGACGGCGGCGGTACAACGTACTTTTAAAAATTACTGAAACAGTGTAATACTGCCTAAAAAGATTATTGACATTTTATTCAACATCTTCTATACTTGTGCTGTCAATAGTGAAGAGACCTTTCAGCACTTGCTTTTTCCGGAGGGTGGCTATGAATTTTATGAAATGGGACGAACAATACGCTGTGCATATCAGGTTAATAGACGACCAACACAAGCGGCTATTCGATATGATCGAGCAGTTTTACTCCGCCCTTCAGCAAAAAGAGACGCAGCGCGCGATGTCTGAGCTCTTAACTGGCCTGACCGAGTATGCGCTTTACCACTTTCATGCGGAAGAGCGGATGATGTCGCTCAACAATTTTCCGCTGTATGCGGTTCATAAAAGCGCACATGAAAAATTTATCATGACAGTTCAGGAGTTTAAAGATCGCTTTGACAGCGGCAAATTGCTGATTCCCGTCGAAGTCGCACAATTCCTCAAGCAATGGCTTTCCAACCACATTTTAATGACAGACAAATACTTAGGCAGATTCCTTCAACAACAGGATCAAAAACGGTCATGAATCACACGGCGCAAGCCACACACTCTCAGCGCTCCACGCAGAGCGATCCACACGCTCAATGCTCCTCTGCATGCCCATAACTCAACATTTCAGGCGTGACAGCCCAGGCTGCGTGCCAGGCCATCTCTCATTCCAAACGAATATCGAATTCACGTTTTCATAAATGTGTACTTCGCCCAAATGTGAGAACTGTCAAGACGTAAAAAAAATTTTTTTATCACACGGAATAATTATGGCTAACGGTTCGCGACCTTCGCAAGGCTCGCCATTCATCATTCAATGGAGCAGATCATGACGCTCGTCAGGCCAGATGCTCGTCAGGTGATTTCCGTCAGCCGGCGGACAGATATTCCGGCGTGGTATGCGGAATGGCTGATGAACCGTGTCCGCGCCGGATTCGCGCAGCATCGCAATCCGTTCGGCGGACAAATACATGCGGTGTCGCTGCGGCCTGATGATGTAATGGCGCTTGTCTTCTGGTCGCGGAATTACGCGCCGCTGCTGCCGCATTTACCGGAACTCGACGAGCGCGGGTACGGCGGCTATTTTCATTTCACGCTGACCGATTACGGCACTCCGCTTGAGCCGTATGCGCCGCCGACTGAGCAGATCATCGAAGTCTTTCACGCGCTGGCAAGCCGGTATTCGCCCAAACATGTGCTGTGGCGCTTCGATCCAATCATCTTTTCGAAACAGATGCCGCCCGAACGGATGCTCGAACGGTTTGAACGCCTTGCGGAACGGCTGAAAGGCGCGACAGAGCGCTGTTACATCAGCCTGGTTGATTCGTATCGAAAAGTGCGGAAAAACGTCGAACCGCTCGTCAATGAAGGATGGTGGGGCGAGCCGCCGGAGTTGGACATCATTCAGGCATTTGCGGCGCAGCTTGCCGCCATCGCGCAACGATACGGCATGACGCTTCATGCCTGCTGCGAAACCGTGTTTTCAGGGGTTGACGGCATTCAGCAGGCGCATTGCGTTGATCCGCTGCTGTTAGCGCAGTTGTTTCCCGAAAGATTCCACGCGCTCCGCCCCGCGCCGACTCGCGAGGGCTGCGGCTGCTTCGCCAGCCGCGACATCGGCGCGTATGACACCTGCGTTCACGGCTGCGTCTATTG
>CAZMEO010000192.1:0-6692 GCA_964565315.1 uncultured Candidatus Moduliflexus sp.
GGTGAGCGAAATCGCGCCGCGCACATAACAAAAATCTGACAAAACGCTTATCCTCCCTTAATAGACACACGCTACTTGTAAGACAATTCGGTGACTTGCCGAAGACACTCCTCCCGCAAAACATCCGGCGCATTGGCTGCGCTGGATGTTTTCATTTTTTTTACGTATTCCGATATGTGCTGAAGAAGAGACAAGGAATGCGGCTCGTGTTCGACCATCTGAGGGCGTTTGTTCCGATGGCTTGGGCATGCGTTGCATAAGAAAGATGATTGTTCGTAACATCTTGAAAACGATCTGTGTTGTAATATGGTGCGTGTGTGGCGCTTGCCTTTTCTCAGAGAACGTCGCCGCGCAGACGCCGCAAGAAGAATTTGTCATTGGCGTCCTGCCGACGAGGGATGCCGAAGGGCTGCAAAAAGCCTACACTCCCATTCTCGACTATCTCGCAAAGGCGCTGAATCGCCCGACTCGAATGGCGGTGTCTGAAAATTACGGGCAACTTGGCGAATGGCTGGCGTCCGGAGACGTCTCGTTAGCGTTTCTCGGCCCCGTGTTGTATGTGGAAACCAAAGCCAAATATCCTGACAAGATTCATTATCTCGCCACCTGCATGAGAGAAACGAATGGCGAGAATCATCCGTTTTATTACGGATTTTTTCTCGTCAACGCCAATTCGCCGTATCAATCGTTACACGATCTCAAAGGAAAAAAATGGGCGTTTACTGAAAAGCAATCATCATCGGGCTATATCTATCCGATGGTTTTTTTTACAAGAAAAGAGATTGATCCGTTCACCTATTTCGGCGAAGTCAAATTTTTGCAAAAGCATTATAAAATTACCGATGCCTTAGCGGCTTGGAAAGCGGGAGCAGAGAACGAAATAGACGGCGGCGCGACCTATAACGGCAATCTGTACGAAGCTGAAGCCAAATATGGAAAAATTTTCAGGATTATCGCGCAGGTCGGGCCGATTCCGCTGGATTTGGCGGCGGTATCATCGTCTGTGTTCAACGATAAGGAATTGACGGCAATGATTACGCAGGCGCTTGTCAACGCGCCGCATGAAGTGACTCATGCGGAAGGCGTGGCGTGGAATGGCTGGCATCTCGGCAGCGACGCAGATTTCGATATTGTGCGGAAGTCTGTCGAAATCACGGAAAAAGAAAAGGGGCAAAAATAACCACCTATGAGCATTCGAGCGAAATTGATTGCGTTTGCGGCATTTAGCATGTTGTGCGTGGTCGTGAGCGGCATGGGCGGATATGTCTTTACGAATCGCGTCGTAAAAATTTCCGCCTCAATGGTTGAAACGGAAGGGCTGCCATTAATGGAAATCAATGAGGCGGTGCAACATTGCAAAGATATCTTTGTGGATATCGTGATTCACAACGGATCAATAGAAACCGGCGAAATGATGCTGATCGAAAAACGCATGGCAGAGAGTGCAGTGGAGATGATGAGGCATCTTGACAAGTACGAGGCAATGGTGGAGCAAAATCCGGCCACGCAACAGGATCTCTCGCAATTTCAGGCAGAATGGGCGCAGTTTATGCGCGTTTCGGATGAGATTGCGCGCATGAGCCGCAACTTCGAAAAAGAAGCGGCAATGGAACACATCGCCGGTGACGGAAAAACGGCCTTTGAGAAGGCGATAGCCACTTTACAGGCCGTCAAGGATGTTCATGCCGCGCATATTGCGCAATTAAGCCAGAACGCAGATATCGAGCGTCAAAATTCGTTAAAAATGATTCTCTTTATCATCTGCGCGGCGCTGCTTGCGGGATCATTTGCGGCATTCCGTCTGGCGACGAGCATTCTCTCCCCGATTCGCATCGGCGTTGACACGGCGAATCGGCTGGCTCGCGGCGATATGACTCAGCAGATTGATGATACCCGGCACGACGAAGCCGGAGAATTGCTTGCGGCGCTGAAACAGTTGGTATCCATCAATCAGGAAATTTCCGCGGTTGCCGCAGAAATGGCGCAGGGGAATTTGATGGTCGAAGTCAAAGAACGTTCGGCCAATGATACCTTGATGCAATCGCTGAACGCCATGATTGGCCGATTGAATGCGATGATTACGGACGTGAAAGCCGCGGCTGAAGAAGTGTCCGTCAAAAGTCTGATCGTCAGCGTAAGCGCGCAGCAGATGTCCGAAGGGGCGACGGAACAGGCGGCGTCTATCGAAGAAGTCTCCTCCTCAATGGAAGAAATGGCCGCAAACGCCCGGCAGAGCACTGAGGCGGCCTCTGAAACTGAAAAACTCGCCATGCAGGCGGCAAAAGATTCCAAAAAAGGCGCAAAAGCCGTAAAAAATACGGCAGCGGCGATGCAGGAAATCACGAAGAAAGTGACGATTATTCAAGAAATTGCCAACCAGACCAATATTTTATCATTAAATGCCACGATAGAAGCGGCGAAAGCCGAAGAACACGGCAAAGGCTTTGCGGTCGTGGCGGCGGAAGTGCGCGAACTTGCGCGACGAAGCCGCGCGGCGGCGGAAGAAATCGGGGAACTGACCACCTCCTGTTTGGATATTTCGGAAAAGGCCGGACAGTCGTTGACGCATCTTCTCCCTGTCATAGAGCATACCGCAGAACTTGTGCAGGATATTCATGCCGCCAGCAGTGAGCAGAGTTTAGGAATGCAGCAGATTACGCTGGCAATTCAACAGTTGGATCGAGTGATTCAGAAAAACGCGACGATGTCTGAAGAAATGTCTGTCACGGCGCGAGACCTCTCGCATCAGGCCGAACAATTTCAGCGAGCGGTTGCGTTATTCAAAATTAAAGGGCAGGACGAAGAGGCCGCATCACCTTTTGCAAATATTCGTCAACCGAACGAAAGAAATCATGGAAATCACGTTCGCATCTTTCCTAAAGATATTCTGGATGCAGACGGGCTTTCGGATGAGGATTTTGTCAAATATTGAATCAACAGAAAAGGAGCGATGTATGATTTCTCAGACCGATTCAACAGCGATTGAAGTGAGTGGAGAAACAGTGCTTGGGGTTGTCAACAGTGTCAGGTTGTTGAAGCCCAAAATCCTCCAAATTCTTGCACGCGTCGGCATTGGTACGCCGACCCGTTTTACGTGGTATCCTCAGCCAAAATGGTTGGGCGCGTTCAAAATGCTTGAAGAAGAAATCGGCTCAGTCGTTTTCTTTCAAATTGGAAGAAGCATTCCTGAATACACCAGCTTTCCAGGCCATATTCACGATATCCATGTGGCATTGCAGATGCTTGATGTTGTGTATCAGAGGAATCATCGCGGCGGCGAAATCGGCTTCTATAAATATATGAAAACCAGTGAATGCGGCGGATTATTAGAATGCCAAACCCCATATCCCAGCGATTTTGATCGTGGGATTATTGCCGGAATCGTCCAAAAATACGCGATCATCAGAACATCCGTCTCGGTGACATTGGATGAGACGCGGCCAAGCAGAAAAAATGGAGGCGACGGATGCACATTCATGGTCACATGGTAGAATATCAGGAGGACGCATGTCGTTCAAATCAGCAAATTTCGATATTCCAGACAATAGGTCGCCGCACGCAAGCGACGCCGAAGTGATGTCGGGCGTGATGTACGCCCGTTTCAAAACATTGATCGAAACTCAAATCGGAATCCGGTTAAGCGCCTATGGCCGCGAGCAGTTAAGCTATCGCTTGCAGAAGCGCTTGAAAGAAATCGGGATATCGTCATTCGACTCCTATTATGACTTTCTCATCAGCCCTGCCGGACAAGATGCGGAGGTTGAACGGCTGATTGAATCGGTGGTCATTCATAAAACCGAATTTTTCCGTCATGTCGAACATTTTCACTACCTGACGCAGGCCGCGCTGCCAGCAATCGCCGCCTCGAAAGGCGCGAAGCGACGCTGCCGCATCTGGTGCGCCGGATGTTCCACCGGCCAGGAAGCGTATTCGTTAGCGATGCTGTTGAGCGAATTTGCGGCGCAACACCTCAACTTTCGTTTCTCCGTGTTGGCGACGGATGTGTCGTCAAAAGTCTTGCATCACGCCCAGCGCGGCATTTATGATGAAGAATTGATTGAGGCCATTCCCGTTGAATTGCGCAAAAAATATTTGTTAAAAGGCCGCAAGCAGCATAAAAACAAGGTGCGGTTCTCCCATGAATTACGATCCACCATCCATTTTGAAAAATTGAACTTTCATAACACCACGTATGACATTTCGAATCGTCAAGATGTGATCTTTTGCAGAAATGTGTTAATTTATTTTGCTCGAAGCATTCAAGAAACGATTTTGAACCGACTCTGCCGCTGCCTGCGCCCGAATGGCTATTTGTTTCTCGGCCCGTCCGAAACGTTGAACGGAATGACATTGCCGCTCGTGCGCGTGGCGGCAAGAGTGTATCAAAAGCTGCCGGATGCTTCAGACTGAATCTCCGCATTCCCCCCTCTTTCTCCCTCGCCGATATTATTTGGCGTACCGCATTAGAAAATCTTGCTTGACAGCCGTAATACTGAATAGTATTGCATTTCAAACCCTGACAGGGTTCTCGTGGTCAACGCTTCTGCATCATGCGATCTCTGTAAAAACCACAGATTTCAGCGATTTCAATAAGAAGACGATAATCTTATGAAATTCGCTTGACACCTGCATCATCTTTCAGTGAGTATAAATGCGATCCTGGCTGTCGTTCGCTCATGCTGCCAACAGAAGACTTTGCGGCATGATAAGACGTTCGTGAAAATCACGACAACAAATTGGGAGATACCGTATGAAAAAGCTGCAAAAATTGTTTGCCATATTGATTCTGGCTGGCCTCGCGGCGACAACGACGCTGCCGCTGTTCGCGCAGATGCGCGGCCTGTCAATCAACGCGCCGGATACGGGCGAAGAAATCCCGCTCTATCAGGGAAGTTACGCGCTGGTGATTGGCGCAAGCGACTATACCAATGGCTGGCCGCGCTTGCCGGGCGTCAAAGAAGACATCGCAGCGGTCAAGGCTGCGCTTGAGAAGCATGGGTTTGAGGTTTCAACAACTGAAAACCCGAATCAGCAGCAATTACAGCAAGCGTTTACTGACTTTATCGGGAAATATGGGCAATCCCCTGAAAATCGGCTCGTGTTTTATTTCGCCGGGCATGGTCACACGCTGAAATTGGCGTATGGCGGCGAGATGGGCTACATTGTGCCGGTGGATGCGCCGAATCCGAATGACGATGAAGCGGGATTTATCGAAAAGGCGCTGGATATGCAGATGATGGAAGTCTATGCCAAACGCATTCAGGCTAAACACGCCTTTTTTCTGTTCGATAGCTGCTTTTCTGGCTCGATTTTTTCGCTCTCGCGCGCCGTGCCGGAAAGCATTTCCTACAAGACCGCGAAACCGGTGCGCCAATTCCTGACATCCGGAAGCGCGGAAGAGACCGTGCCGGATAAAAGCATCTTCCGCCAGCAATTGATCGCCGCGCTCGACGGCGAGGCTGACGCAAATCAAGACGGTTACGTCACTGGCACGGAATTAAGCGAATTCATGCAGAACAACGTCATCAATTATTCGCAAGGCTCACAGCATCCGCAATACGGTAAAATCCGCCATCCGATGCTGGATAAAGGGGATTTTGTGTTTAAACTTGAAATTTCCGCGACCGTCAGTGCCGGAACGTCCGCCGAATCGGAAACGCCCATTTCAACAGTCGGCGCGGACCCGGAAACCGAGATGTGGCATCTTGTGAAAAATTCAACGGACGCCTCGGATGTCACAGACTTTCTGGCAGCGTATCCAGACGGGAAGTTCACGAAGGCCGCGCAATTGAAACTGAAACAGCTTGAACGTGGCGGCAGTCAACGTATCGTCGCTGCGCCGGAACAGCCTGCCGACCAGTCGGAGCAAATGAACCCACAGGAGACGGTTCAACCGCAAACAGACCTTGAACAGCCGAAATCTGGAAGCGCTGGCAGCGAGCTATTTGAAAAGGGAATGCTGGAATTTACCTGGAGCGGCGACGATTGCTGGAGCGTAAACCAGGGCGACCGCAGCATCGCTTACGGGTGCGGCAGCAGTTCAGTCGAATTAGCGCCGGGAGTCTATACGCTTTCCTCAGCGATTTTGCCATTCTTTACGCCAACGGAGGTGACAATTCAGGCGAATCAAACGACAACGATCAAAAAAGAGGCTGGCACGCTCGATTTCAAATGGGCAGATAACGATTGCTGGGGAATTTATCGCGGCGCTGACGAAGTCACCTCCTATTGCGGCAGCGCCGCGCAGTTGCTTGAAGTCGGCGAATACACCGTCAAACCGTCGCATGGCAACGCCTTCGAACCGATGACCGTCGCCATCGAAGCCGGGAAAACGGCGACGATTGAACCAGGCGGTCAATTCGACTTCAAATGGGCTGGGAACGAATGCTGGACAGCGTATCGCGATCAGAAGGAAATTCGGAGCGGCTGCGGTTCTGACGCCGTTGCGTTGATGCCGGGCGCGTACCTCATAAAACCGAGCGGCGACGTGCTTGAACCGTTCGAAATCAC
Source organism: uncultured Candidatus Moduliflexus sp. (assembly GCA_964565315.1). Taxonomy (GTDB): domain Bacteria; phylum Moduliflexota; class Moduliflexia; order Moduliflexales; family Moduliflexaceae; genus Moduliflexus. The sequence goes on from CAZMEO010000192.1 coordinate 6,511, forward strand.
GATTGAGGCCGGGAAAACCACGACCGTCGAATTTCCGAGCGGCACGCTCGATTTTCAATGGCCGGGCGATGAGTGCTGGAGCGTGATGCGCCAGAATAACGCGGTTTCAAGCGGATGCGGCAGCGCTCAGATTGTTCTGACGCCGGGAACGTATCGCGTGGAAACCATGAACAACGTCTTCG
>CAZMEO010000193.1:0-6651 GCA_964565315.1 uncultured Candidatus Moduliflexus sp.
TTAATCTTCATAAGGTGTCTGACAGTTCTATCCATAACATTCTGTGTCAATACGCATGACGCTATTATTTTTTTAGATTGCCTCCTCTCTTGCCCTCACCTCATTGAAGAACAGCCCCCTCTGAAATCGACGACGAAAAACGCGCATACAGACCGAAGACACGATCATCAAAGCCGTTGGCGGCATCGCATCCGCAGGCAGCAAAGACGCCGTGCTTGAAACGAAAATTTGAAAAATAGCGCATACTGCCAAAAAAACTTGACAAGGCGACCTATATGCTCAACAAAGATGTGTCATCATCGTGCAGTGTATGGAAAGAGTACGTGGTATGAGTAAATATGCCGAAAAACAGTAAACAGTAGGAGCATACTCATGAACCAGCCTTTTCCCCCTTTTTTGTTCCGTGAAGTAAGGCACGACAGGACGATCATTCGGAGCTATATCGTGCTCCCGTGCGTCTGCGTCCGGCGCTTTCCTTTTCATGGGGCTGCCCCCCCGATTCACCCCCTCTCGTAGAACGTCATGCTGATGCAGGCTGTTCACCGCATGTTGTGCTGAATAAGAAAGAATCTCTGTGAATAGCCAGCCGACAGTTTGTAAAGAACGTCAAAAAACACCCATATTACCACAAACAAAAAGGAGAAGCAGATATGTCAAAAAAGTTGTCTGTCTTTGCAAGTTTGTTGATCGCACTCAGTTTAGTATTGGCAGTTTCCGCGTTCGCTGAACTCAAGCCGGGCGATCCATTGCCGCGCACCGAGACCTTGTATTTTAATGGTCAGCAGTGGGGGCCGGTTGTTTGTTGGAATCCGTTCTCGAATAACTGCAATAATGCCCTGGCAATTACCCAGCAGGATAACGCCCGCGTGATCATGTTCGAACCGCCGTACCTGTACAACATGCTCGATGGCAAGCAGTATCCGCTGCTGGCTGATGGCGATTATGCCTGGAACGATGCCCACACCGAGATCAGTTTTAAGATCAAAGCTGCCGCGAAATGGAACGATGGCACGCCGGTAACTGCTGAAGATGTCGCATACACCTGGGCGACCCATGTAGAGTACAATACCCCCGTCGGCGCCGCCAACAAGGACTATATCGACACCATCGAAGCCAAAGACCCGCAGACGGTTGTGATTAAGGCTAAGTTAGGCGCTGATGGCAAGGCGGTCAACCCCTTGCTCGTCGCGGCATACGTAAGCACCAACTATGTCATCCAAAAGGCATGGATTCAAAAATTGGAAGAACGTATCGGTGGCGATGCGACTAAATTGATCACTGATGTTGCCGAAGATGTCGCGTACTCCGGGCCGTATGGCAAGTTTTTTGCCGATGAGACGAAGGTCGTGTATGTCCGCAACGATAATTACTGGGGACAAGATGCCTCGATGTGGGGTAAGCTGCCTGTTCCTAAGTACTTAGCACACCCGATCTTCAAAGATAACGCCGCTGGTTTCACCGCGCTGAAGGCCGGTGAAGTGGATGTCAGCCAGCAATTCAACGCCAACGTTCAAGACCTCTGGCTGAAGGACAATCTGCCGATTTCGACCTATCTGCCTGAGCCGCCTTACAGCATCGGCGCAAGCCTGCCGACCGCCTATTTCAACCTGAAGTCGCCTGGTTTGGACAATGCGGCCGTGCGCAAAGCGATTGCGATGGCTGTTGACTATGACACCATCGTAGCCAACGCGATGACAAATCAGTCCGCGACCTTCGCTCAGGTGCCGCGTTCGTTAATGAACCCAACTGCCAGCGAACAGGCGATGTATAATCACGACGCCGTCAAAGATTTGCAGTGGGCTGGCAAGGATTATGAAGGCGCCAAAAAACTGCTCGATGACGCAGGCATCAAAGACACCGATGGCGATGGCTGGCGTGATCTGAACGGCAAAAAACTCAGCTATGTCGCTCTTTGCCCGAATGGGTGGTCGGATTGGCAAGCCGCGATTGAAGTCGTTGCCGCTGCTGGCAAGGAAATCGGCGTCGAAATTACCACGAACTTCCCAGAATGGTCTGTCTATCAGACGGTCGTGACCAAGTCGGATGGCCCGCTGCCTGCTGGCTATGACATCTTCATGATGTGGAGCGATGGCGCTGGCCCGACGCAGCCCTGGTTGCGCATCCGCAAGACCATGAGTTCGGAATTTATCGGGATGCCGAGCAACTGGAATGGCAACTATGGACAATACTCCAACCCGGAAGCAGATAAATTGATCAAGGCGATTCCGGGCGAGACTGACGAAGCCAAGCTGAAAGAAATGTACACTGAGTTGGTCAAGATTTACCTGACCGATGTGCCTTCCTTTACCCTCATGTATCGCCCGCAGGCGTTCCATACGGTGAACGAAAGCGTCTGGACGAATTTCCCGCATGATGGCGACGGCACCAACCCGCCCGTTCCGCCGCTGGATATGACTGACGGCTGGGGCATTGCGGGTCTCTACAACTTAGAGCTGGTGAAATAGCCATACGCGCATAGAAGAGCCATGATCCAGCAATTCCAGAACATGGCTCTTTGTCATAATTTATTCAGGAGCGCCAGAGCAAGCGTTGGCGCTCCTGAGACTAAGGAAGATCAGTCATCAATTACGCGATCCATCATTGAGTAATTAGGAGGTGTTCGTTTGAAAGGATACCAGAAGTACTTCATCAACAAGCTGACCTGGTTTTTGATCACCTTCATCTGCGCATTTTTATTGAATTTCATCCTGCCGCGCCTGATGCCTGGCGATCCCGTTACGGCCATTGTCTCGCGCCTTGCTCAGGGGATGAGCAATGCCACCGGAGTGCAGGCCATTTATCAGCAGTATGCCGATTTGTTCGGCACCAACCGGCCTATCTACGAACAATTTTTTATTTATGTCAAAAATGTGCTGCACGGCGATTTCGGCGCCTCATTCAGCCAATATCCGCGACCGGTTGTCGAAGTGCTCGCGTCGTCAATCTGGTGGACGATTGCGTTGCAGTTTCCAGCGATCATCGTCGGCTGGCTGATTGGAAACACGTTAGGCGCGCTGGCGGCGTATTTGAAGGGGGGCTTCGATAAAGTCCTCATGCCGATCAGCATCTTCATCAGCAATTTCCCCGCTTTTGGAATGGCCGTCATTCTGTTGGTGATTTTCGGCGTCAACCTGAAGTGGTTTCCCACCTCAGGCGGCTACGGCTATGACCTGATCCCCAGTTTCACATGGGGCTTTATCTGGTCAGTGATCGTTCATTATCAGTTGCCGTTCTGGTCAATTGTGTTGATTGCGATTGGCGGTCAGGCGATTGGCATGCGCTCCATGTCGATCTATGAGTTGAATGCGGATTATGTCAAATACAGCCGCTTCATGGGCATCAAAGACCGCAAGATTATCGGGTATGTTTTCAGAAATGCGATGCTGCCGCAGATTACCGGTTTAGCGCTTTCAATCGGCACGATGATGAGCGGCGCGTTAGTCGCGGAAATTATTTTTAGTTATCCAGGACTCGGTTTCACGCTTCTGAATGGCGTGATGGGACAGGATTATCCTCTGATCTCCGCGGTCACCCTGATTATCACCATCATGGTATTGAGCGCGAACTTTATCATCGAAATTCTATACGGCATCATTGACCCTCGTATCAAGGCAGCGCAGGCGGATTAAGGAGAGACGTCGCTATGAAACATCTCATTCAGCAAGTGTTTCGGTCAGGCAAGTTCGTTGTGGGATTTGCCATTCTCATGACAATTCTGCTGATCATTATCGTGTATCCATTGATCATCCCAGATTCTCCATTAGCCATCATCGGCCAGGGAACGTTTTTTCCACCCGGAATTTATATCAATACCTATGACAGCCTGAGTTCGCCTGTCTATACGCTGAATCTGAAGGAGGCAGCCGCGAGGCGGATTGCCAGCAAATTAAAAAATGAAGATCGCCTGGCAATGAAGGAATGGCTGGTGTCGGCGGGGATTTCCGAAACTGAAATCGATCACGAAGATACCCCCCAGCTTATCGCGCTGTGGGAGGGGAACTATGACCCGAAGAAGAGCATTCCCGGAATGACGAACGCGAAACGAAACTATTTTATTCGGCTTAACAGTTCGCTAAATGGGCTGCTCTCGCCTGATGCCGCGATTATTGCCGCCAAAGATGCTCAAGGAGCGCTAACACAAAAAGGCGTCGTGAACCAATCGGACTATGTGAACATCAGCAAGGTGGCAAATGTGCGCGTGTTGCCGCTGGGCACCGATAATTTTGGTCGGGATATGCTGACAGAATTGGTGGCTGCGACTCGCGTATCGCTGCAAATTGGCCTTGTCGCCGGAATTATCGCCACGCTGATTGGCTTAACGCTCGGATTGTTCGCGGGCTATATCGGGGGCTTCGTTGATGACATGATCATGTTCATCACCAATCTGTTTACCGTCATTCCCGGCTTTGTATTGCTGATTTTGATTTCATACAGCATTGGGCAGGAACAGCGCGGCGCGTTCACAGTTGCCACCGTGATTGGGTTTACCTCCTGGGTCTGGACAGCCAGAGCTGTGCGGGCGCAGGTCGTGTCGCTGCGCAACCGCGATCATGTCAACCTCTCAAAACTTTCGGGACACTCGATTCCGCACATCATCATTTACGATATTCTGCCGTACATCGCATCTTATGTTGTGATGGCGCTGATCCTGCAAATCTCCTCCGGCATCCTGGCAGAGGCGGGCTTATCGGTATTAGGGCTTGGTCCTAAGACGACCGAAACGCCAACCCTCGGATTGATGATGAACTGGGCGAGAATTTACCAGGCCGATATTCAGGGGAGATGGTGGGCGTACATGCCTGTGCTGCTCTCGATTGCGCTGATTACATTTTCGATGAATCTGATGAATACGGGACTCGACCAGATATTCAATCCGGCTCTGAGGGAATAGGAGATGCTATGGCAAATGTCACGTTGGAAGTCAATGAGCTGACCACAAAATATGTCACCCGATTCCGGGAAGATGTGTACGCCGTTGACCATGTTTCGCTGAAGGTCGAAGCCGGGAAATCGCTCGGAATTGCGGGGGAATCCGGCTGTGGTAAATCAACATTAGCGCTCAGCCTGATGGGATACTACTTCCCGCCGCTGTATTATACGAGCGGCGAAATCATCATCAACGGGCGCAACATTTCCGGGATGAAGCCGGATGACGTGCGCAAATCCATTTTAGGAACGGAGATTGCCTATATTCCGCAGGCCGCGATGAACGCGCTCAATCCCACGATCAAGGTGATCCGTTTTATTGAGGACGTTGTTCAGGCGCACGGCCTTGACCTGAGCAAAAAAGATATTTACGACCGCGCTCGCCAATTGTTCGAAACATTAGGGCTTCCCGCAGAAGTGCTGCAAAAATACTCTGTGGAATTGTCGGGCGGCATGAAACAGCGCACGGTCATCGCCGTCTCGGTCTTTCTTTCGCCAAAAGTGCTGATTGCGGACGAGCCGTCCTCCGCGCTTGATGTCACGTCGCAAAAGATGGTCATTAAGATGTTGCGGCACTTGATGGAAAGCGGCATGATCAATTCAATGCTGTTCATCACGCATGAACTTCCGCTGCTCTATAATGTCACCGACGACATTGTGGTCATGTATGCCGGGCAGATTGTGGAGCGGGGGAGCGCCAAAGAAACCGTCTTTGATTCGCTCCATCCCTATGCCAAAGGTCTCATGGGGTCAATTATCGTGCCAGAGAAAGGGCTGCGAGATCATAAACTGACTGCGATTCCCGGAGTGCCGCCGAATCTCAAAAAACCGCCAGCGGGCTGTCGGTTTGCCGAACGATGCAAATATGTTCGGCCAGAATGCCGCGTCACGTCTGTCGCCCTTCGCGATATTGGTGGTGGCCGCGCCTATCGTTGTATTCTGCCAGAACAAGAGCTACGAGAAATATATGCTCGGGAGGCTGATGACAATGTCCATTGAGAAAAAAGTCTGTTTGAGCGCGTCAAAATTAGCCAAGATATTTGGCTTCGGCAGCCGCAAAACCGTCGCCGTTGATTACGTGGATTTCAATTTCTACGAGGGCGAAGTTGTCTCGATTGTGGGGGAATCTGGCAGCGGCAAAACCACGCTGGCAAAGATGCTGTTGGGCTTGATCAATCCGACGGAAGGCGATATTTACTTTCAGGGAAAAAAACGTGACATCAGCAGTCACAGGAAAAAACGAGAATATTGGAAAAATATTCAGGCGATTTTTCAAGACCCGTTCTCGTCATACAACATTTTCAACAAGATTGATGCCGTGTTGTTGGACTGCATTCGCATGCGCGGCGGCGGGGATCTTCCCCACGCGAAAAAAGTTGAATTGATGACTGAAGCGTGTAGTTTTGTGAACTTGAAGTTTGCAGAACTGACGAACAAGTATCCGTTTGAGCTTTCGGGCGGGCAAATGCAGCGCTTGATGATTGCCCGCATCTTTCTGTTGAAGCCGAAAATCCTGCTGGCCGACGAACCGACCTCGATGATTGACGCCTGTTCACGCGCGACTATCCTGGATTATCTGATGAAATTGCGCGACGAAACCGGGATGACAACGATCTTTATTACCCATGATATTGGTTTAGCGTACTATGTTTCCGATAGCGTCTATATCATGGAACATGGAAAAATCGTTGAAAGCGGCTCAGCCGAAGACGTGATTCTGCGTCC
>CAZMEO010000194.1:0-1623 GCA_964565315.1 uncultured Candidatus Moduliflexus sp.
TTTTTACGTCTTATCTCTTATCAATTTCCGACGGCGAGGGAAACACCACATTTCCGGGTTTTGTCGGCGCCGGGGGCGTGAAAGACGTCGGTTCCGATTCGTGATGTTTCGATTTGTCGTTGCGTATCCCCCAAAAATCTCCAAACGCCTCAAACCGATTGAGGACATTCGTCACCGGAATATACATATAAAAATAGCGCATGCCGGGCGACGGCTCGACTTTCCGCACCTCGCGGAATCGCGCTCGAAAAATAATGAGCGTCGCTACGCGCAAGAGTCCTGAAAGCAAAAAGATCAATTCATAATTCCCGCGCGCGAACCAGGAGAACGACAGCGGCAGATGCGGCGTAACGTGGGTCAGCGCTCCGCCGACAAGCGCCCCGGAGAAGGCGAACAGGTTATTGAACATGTTGAAATACGCTGTCGTTTTCGTAATTTCATGACGTTTGACGGAATCAAACTGATAATTCTGAATCGCTAAATTCATGCCCGCCAGGATAAACCCGGAGAAGCCTTGCACAAGCACTAACACGTAGAAATTTTTCACCACGAGCCAGGCGAATGAAATCAGCGGCAGCGCGATAGTCGTCGCGCGGAGAATCTGATAATTCCCATACCGATCCGAGAGCGGCCCCCAGTAGGCCATCGCCCAGAACGAAATCAACATCCGAATCGTCGTCAGGACGCTGAACTCGGCATAACCGAAATGGAGCGATTGCAGTGCGTAAATATTGATAATCGGCTCCATGATATTGATGGCAAACGCCATGCAGAAATTGAAGAGCGCAAACCGTCCGAAATTCGATGTCGGCAGCGTTCTCAGAAACGTCGCAAACGTCGGCGTCGCCGAGTTATTCTGATGATGTCCCGGCGGCTCATGCTGCCTGACGATGGCAAAACTTCCGAGAAAACGCGAAAAAAATCCGAGGCTGAATAAGATGCCGAATGTCAGGATTTCAAGATCCCAGCGTTTGGCAAAGTGCAGGCTGAGTCCGGCGATGCCCATGCTGATCAACTGCGTAATTCCAACCAGCCGGTTGCGCATGCCCCAATATTCTCCGCGAAAATGCGGCGGAACCAGGTCATTCATCCAGGAAAGCCAGCCCGGCCCGCCGAGATTTGGAGCAAATACGCTGACAAAATAGCACAGAATAACAAACCAGGCATTCCTGGTCAAAATGGTCAACGCAAAAATCGCGAGCCAGCAGGCCGCCTGCGTGCGCACGCCCCATACCGGAATGAACTTGCGCGAAGGCATCTTTGCGGTGATGTGCGCGCCGATAACCTGTCCGATGCTGGTGCCGAGAAAGGCTGTTGCCTGAAGCAGGCTCAATTGAAAAGCGTTTGCCGTAAACAACAGGGCAAACGGCACAAGATAGTTTTCCGACACCCCGTACATCACCGCCCACAGCACGCCATCCCAGGTGGAATAGGCGAGTCCGCTGCGAAGGTCGCGGTTGTCAATTTTCTTCAAAAACGAACGCATGTCTCAATCTATTCGAATCATATTTCTTCGCGAGCCGCCCCGCGAAGAAAACATCTCATCTCTCCATTTCTGTCTGAACTCACGAGTTGTCATGTGAACGATAACTTCACAAACCAGCAAAGAATGATCGACGATTC
>CAZMEO010000194.1:1723-4402 GCA_964565315.1 uncultured Candidatus Moduliflexus sp.
CACGGCAACGGAGGCGCGTCCTCCATTGCCTCTACATCCACCACTCGGCATCAAAACCGCTCGAATTCATCATCTCGCGCATCGCGCACCGGATGGGCGGCTTTCCAATCTGCAAGAGAGGACTGCGGCGACGGCGCTGCCGGACGGGAAGAGCGTTCGGCGGTCGGCTGATCTGGTGTTGGCGCGACAGGCGCAGTCGGCTTTTGGGCAGCAACCTGGTCGCGCTGTCCTTCAATTGTAAAAAAGCTGATCACCTGAAGCAATTGCTCGGCCTGCTTGCTGAATTCTTCGGCGGTTGACGCGATCTGCTCGGAAGACGCGGCATTTTGCTGCGTAAACCGGTCTAATTGCTGGATGGCGTTATTGATTTGCGCTGTTCCCGCGTCTTGTTCTTTTGCCGATGCGGTGATTTCCTGCACCAATTCGGCGGTTTTCTGGATGGCAGGCACGAGTTCGGTCAACATGCTCCCTGCGCGTTCAGCGATTGTCACGCCTGTTTGCGTCAAATCGGTAATTTCTCCCGCCGCGATCTGGCTTCGTTCCGCCAGGGCGCGAACTTCCGCCGCAACGACAGCAAATCCTTTGCCAGATTCCTGCGCCCGCGCCGCTTCAATCGTGGCGTTGAGCGATAACATGCGCGTCTGGCGGCTGATGTCTTCAATTATGGCAATCTTTTTGGCGATTTGCTGCATTGCCGTAACTGCTTCTTTCACTGCTTCGCCGCTTTGCCGCGCATCAAGCGCGGCTTTCGTGGCAAGATGATTGGTTTCAATGGCATTATCCGCGCTTTGCCGAATGTTCGCGGCCATTTCCTCCATCGATGACGAGACTTGCTCGGCGGCGGCGGCCTGCCCTGTGGAAATTTCCGACATCTGCGCGGCGCTGGAGCTCATCTGAGCGCTTCCAACAACGACAGCATTGGCAGCGGATTTGACATCGCGAAGCGTGGCTTCCAGCCGATCCACCATTTCCTGAAATGCGGCGGCCAACTGTCCGATTTCATTCTTCTGACGCACGGCCACGTGATACGTCAAATCGCCGCGCCCAACTGCTTGCGCAATGTGCAGGAGTTCCTGAATCGGGCGTTTCAACAGGCGTTGAATGATCAATGAGAGCCCCAGGAGCAGAATCCCATCCAGAACAACGACTAACACCACAATTCCGACGACCTCTTGCCGCAATTCCTGCCGAAGGAAATGCTCGGAGGCATACACCTCCACCGTGCCTAACGGTTCGTTTAATTTGGTAATCCCATGATTATGTTGAATGACGAGGGTTAAGGGCGGAACATCTTTTGTATCAACAGGCTGCCACTGCGCATCGCGAATTTTCCCGTAAAGAATTTTCTGATCCTGATTTTTGACAATAATTGCCGCAATTTCACGTTCATTCATTTCAAGAAGCAGCGCATTCTGAATGGCATCTTCTTCAAGATTCCACAATGGGGTAGCTAAATTTTCTGCCAGCCGCCCGGCGGCAGATTGGGCGATATGGTTCAGCCCGGCGAATTTGCTCTTTTTGATTTGCACATATTGATAGCCGCCAGAACTTAACAAAATCAGCGTGGTCAACGAAATCAAAAACAGGCCGATCTGCGTGCGTAAGCTCTTTTTCCATGAGTAACTGAAACGCATAATTCACCTCTGCCTTTTTTAGTAAGGAACATCAGGAGTGCCAAAGCTTGCTTTGACCGCACATGATGTCGCAAAAACAAGGTCAACGACACCTGGAGGCGTCTAACAATTAACGACTCCGCGCCTTAGAACGGTTATCTTGATAGAAACATGATAGCAGGATGCTATCAAAATTGTCAATAAAGAAACTTTCGTTTGTTACAATATCACGCTGTTGCGCAGCCAATCTTCGAACTCTTTTGACGGCATGATCTGCATGTGAATCGCCATGACAAAGCATGGCGCATGAAGTTGCTCACGAAATCGCGCCAGCTTTTGTTCGTCTTTTTCAGTCACGAGGATCGCCTGCATGGCGTCAGCCTGAATACATTCATTGATATTCTGAACATCCTCCTCCATATACCAGTGATGATCCGGAAAATCGAGCGTCGTTTCGATGGCAAGGCCGCAGCCGCGAATCAGGCGATGGAACGATGCCGGATTGCCGAGGCCGCAGACGGCGAGCAGGCGTTTGTGCTGAAGCTCTGAAATGGCGACGGATTCGCATTGTCCGAGACGATGGATGGCGTCAAAGGCATGTGCGCCGAAAAAAAACGGTGCATCCGGATTGAGGCGGCGGAGCGTGTCAAGAATCGGCGTGCAATCAGCGATTTCGTCGCTGCGCGTGATGACGAATGCGCTGGCGCGTGAAAGATGATTCACCGGTTCGCGCAAAAAACCGGCGGGCAAAACGCGACCGCCGCCGAACGGATTCGTCGCGTCAATCAGCGCAAGATCGCAGTCGCGTCGCAGGCGAAGATGTTGAAACCCGTCATCCAACAGAAAAATATCGGGCTGAAAGCGTTCGAGCGCGAGCAGGCCGGAGGCGTGGCGGTCGCTGCCGACAATCACGGGAATTTCGGCGGCATCCGGTTCGCGCTGATTCAGGGATTTCCAGAGAAACAGCGGCTCGTCGCCGACCTCGTCCGCCGTCGAATCCGCCGTGACGACGACATGCGCCGCCGCGCTTTTGCGCTGATAGCCCCGCGTCAGAATCGCGACGCGC
>CAZMEO010000194.1:4502-6595 GCA_964565315.1 uncultured Candidatus Moduliflexus sp.
AACGATAAATTGACGATTAAGACGCTTGAGGCGATTCAGCAGGCGCAGCGCACCGCGACGCAGCGCGACCATCAGCAAATCGAGGTCGAACATGTTCTGCTCGCGCTGCTGGATCAGACGGACGGCCTGACGCCGCAGATTTTGCAAAAACTTGGAACGCCGCCCGAAGTTGTGCGGCAGGAAGCCGAAGCTGAACTTGGCAAGCTGCCGCAAGTTTCCGGCGGCGGAGCGCAATATGTTTCGCAACGCCTGAACAAAGCCTTCGACGCGGCGCTGAGCGAGGCGGAACGCCTGAAAGACGAGTATGTCAGCGCAGAACATCTGCTGATCGCGTTTGCCGATAAGGCGGGCGGGGCGGCGCAGCGCATCCTGAACAAGCACGGCGTAACGAGGGATTCGATTGCGAAGGCGCTGCAAACGATTCGCGGCGGGCAGCGGATTACGGATCAAAATCCCGAAGAAAAATATCAGGCGCTTGAGCGCTATGGCCGCGATCTGACCGATTTGGCGCGGCGCGGCAAGCTTGATCCGGTGATTGGCCGCGACGAGGAAATCCGGCGCGTGATGCAAGTCCTGTCGCGCCGCACGAAAAATAATCCGGTGCTGATCGGCGAACCGGGCGTCGGCAAAACCGCCGTCGTCGAAGGCTTGGCGTTGCGCATCGCGAAAAACGACGTGCCGGAATCGCTGCGCAACAAAAAGCTGGCAGCGCTCGATCTCGGCGCGTTAATCGCGGGCGCGAAATATCGCGGCGAATTCGAAGACCGCCTGAAAGCCGTGTTGAAGGACATTGACGAATCCGCCGGAGAAGTCATTCTGTTTATTGACGAACTGCATACGCTCGTCGGCGCGGGCGCGTCGCAAGGCTCGATGGACGCCTCGAACATGCTGAAACCGGCGCTCGCTCGCGGCGAACTGCATTGCGTCGGCGCGACCACGCTGGACGAATATCGCAAATATATCGAAAAAGACGCGGCGCTCGAACGGCGTTTTCAGCCCGTCTTAATCGGCGAACCGACGGTGGAGGACACGATTTCGATTCTGCGCGGCCTGAAAGAGCGCTACGAGCAGCACCACAACGTCAAAATTCAGGACAGCGCCATCGTGGCGGCGGCGACGCTCTCGGATCGCTACATCACCGACCGCTTCTTGCCGGACAAAGCGATTGATTTGGTAGATGAAGCGGCGTCGCGCCTGAAGATGGAAATCGAAAGCCTGCCGACTGAAATTGACGAAATCGAGCGGCGCGTCACGCAGTTGGAAATCGAGCGTCAAGCCCTGATGCGAGAAACCGACGCCGCGAGCCGCGAACGCCTGCGCAGGCTGGAAGAGGAGTTGGCGAACCTGAAAGAATCGAACAGCCAGATGCGGGCGCACTGGCAGAACGAAAAAGACGTGATCGCGAATATCGGCAAACTGCGCGAGCAGATGGAGCAGGTCAAGCTCGACATCGAGCGCCTGACGCGGATGGGCGATTACGCGAAAGTCTCGGAATTGCAATACGGCACGCTCGTCATGCTGGAAAAACAGGTGGCACAGGAAAACGCCAAATTGCAGGAACTTCAGCAGCATAAACAAATGCTGCAAGAGACGGTCACGGAAGAGGAAATCGCCCGGATCGTCTCGAAATGGACGGGCATTCCGGTGTCGCGCATGATGGAAAGCGAAATCCAGAAGCTTGTCAACATGGAAGACCGCCTGAAACAGCGCGTCATCGGGCAGGACGACGCTATCGTCGCGATTTCCGACGCGGTGCGCCGCGCTCGCGCCGGATTGCAAGACATCAACCGTCCGATTGGGTCGTTCATCTTCCTCGGCCCGACCGGCGTCGGCAAGACCGAATTAGGCCGCGCCCTCGCGGAATTTCTTTTCGACGACGAACAGGCGATGGTGCGCGTGGATATGTCGGAGTTCATGGAAAAGCATTCGGTGGCGCGGCTGATCGGCGCTCCGCCCGGCTATGTCGGCTATGAAGAAGGCGGCTATCTGACCGAAGCGGTGCGGCGGCGTCCCTATTCCGTCGTGCTGTTCGACGAAATCGAAAAGGCGCATCACGAAGTCTTCAACGTGCTGCTGCAAGTGCTGGATGACGG
>CAZMEO010000195.1:0-4702 GCA_964565315.1 uncultured Candidatus Moduliflexus sp.
GTGGATTGGCTGATGGAAATGACTTTGGGCTGCGAATGGTGCATATTGCCGACAGCGGCAAGCAGCGGCTCGATCTGTTCGACGCGGATTTTCCCGTCCGGCGACGGAACGGTCAGCAGCTTGCATCCGGTCAATTTTTCAGGAGCGCCGCACTCATCGACGTTGATATGGGCGGAGTCGGCGCAGATAATTGCGTGATGAGAATCGGTGAGCGCCTTGAGTCCTAACACGTTTGCGCCTGTTCCGGTCAAGACGAAATAGACCTCAGCCGTGTCGCCGAAGTGCGCATGAAATTTTTTGATCGCCGCTTCAGTGGATGGATCATCGCCATACGCCTTGACATGGCCTGTATTCGCCTCGGCCATCGCCTTGAAAATTGCCGGATGCACCGGAGCAAAATTATCGCTGGCAAAATGTTTCGATGCTTTCATCGTGGATGTTCCTTTGCATAATAATCGCACAACTTCGTTAATGAGCAACGCTGACATTCCGGCGTGCGCGCTTTGCAGGTCGTCCGACCATGCGTGATGAGATGAATATGAAATGAATACGACTTTCCGGCAGGCACGCGCTGCTGCATCAGCTCGAATGTTTGCTCCGCCGATTTGGTCGGAGGATTCACCAATCCAATCCGATTGCAGAGGCGATGCACGTGCGTGTCAACCGGGAAAATATCCACGCCGCAGGAGAACGCCAACACGACCGAGATGGTTTTGATGCCAATGCCTTTTAACTGGCAAAACGTGTCAATCGCCTCCTGGCGTGTCATTTTACAAAGGCAATCGAGGTTCAACGCACCATATCGGTTCTGAATCCAGCGGAGAATCGCCTGCATCCGCTCGCTTTTTTGATTCGCTAATCCCGCTAAACGAATCGCGTCAGCCACTTCGCGCACGTCCGCATGCATGACGTTCTCCCATGTCGGAAAGCGCATTCGGAGTCTTTCATATGCTTTGTCGCGATTGACATCGTTCGTATTTTGCGACAGCAGCGTCAGCATTAAGTTCTCTAAGGGCGGCAGCACATGCTCCCGCGATGGAAGTCCCATTGCCTGCTCAAGAATGGCAGCGACCTGCGCCGTTTTTTCCGAAAGTTGCATACCGAATATCGTCGCTGTCAGAGACGTGTAAAGTGTCTGACAGCGTGTGCAAGAGGTTCATATAAAATTACGAGAGTATGCCATGGCACGAGTTCCTATAAATTCCAGAAATTCGTCAAGCAGAGATCGTAAAAAAAATCAATCTGAATCGCATATTTTTACGTTTTTTTCAATTGACTTCTACAAACGACGGAATTTGCATGTATTGACCGCAAGACTATCAAACAGCAATCAACGACAATATTTAGGATACTGACTATGATACGATTATTTGGAACAGATGGCATTCGAGGCGTGGCAAATATTTTCCCGATGACTCCTGAAATGATGGTGAAAATCGGTATGGCGCTTGGCGCAATTATTGCAAAAGAACGAACATACGTGATTATTGGTCGAGATACTCGTCGTTCCGGGCTGATGCTGGAGTGCGCGCTCAGTTCGGGTTTGACGGCGGCTGGAGTGTCTGTGCTGCTGACAGGAATCCTGCCGACGCCGGCAGTCGCCTTTCTGACTCGGAAATGGCAGGCGCAAGCCGGAATTGTGATTTCCGCTTCTCATAATCCTGCGCAAGATAATGGCATAAAAATTTTTTCATCCACTGGCTTTAAGCTTCCTGATGACCTGGAAATACAGATCGAACAAGCGGTGCTTGACGAACAGGCGAGCCACTCGCGCCGTACCGGCGCAGACATCGGAACGATCAAGACGATGGCGGAAGCGCCTGAAGAATACGCCGACCACATCATTCAATCCGTGTTTGCAGACATCAGACCCGATTTCAGGCGGATGAAAATCGTGGTGGATTGCGCAAATGGCGCGGCGTCATCCATCGCTCCATCCGTCTTGAAGTATTTGCAGGCCGAAGTGGTCGAAATCGCGGTTGAACCTGATGGATTGAACATTAACAAGCAATGCGGCGCGTTGCATACGCAGCAGCTTTGCGAACGAGTGCTTCAAGAACATGCGCAGATCGGCATCGCGTTCGATGGCGACGCGGATCGGCTGATTTTGGTGGATGAGCGCGGAATGCAGGTCGATGGCGATCATATTCTGGCAATGCTTGCGTTGGATTTGCAGCGAAAAGGGCGTCTGCGGCAGAATACGCTTATTGCAACGGTGATGAGCAATCTTGGGCTGGAAGTCGCCATGAAAGACGCGGGTATTCAGTTTGTCCGCACAGCGGTCGGCGACCGGCATGTTGTCGAAAAAATGCGTGAAATTGATGCGAATATCGGCGGCGAACAATCCGGGCATGTCATTTTGTTTGATCATGGCACGACCGGCGACGGCATGGTCAGCGCGTTGGCGGTATTGAAACTGATGCAAGAAAGCGGCAAGCCGCTGTCGGAATTAGCGGCATGCATGACCACCTTTCCACAAACGTTGATGAATATTCCGGTCAAATCGCGGAAGCCGATTGAAGAGATGGTCGGCGTGAGCGAGGTGATTCGTCAGGCGGAAAAAGAATTAGGCGACAGAGGGCGGACGCTCGTGCGCTATTCTGGAACAGAACTCTTAGCGCGGGTGATGGTGGAGGCGGAAGAAGAGGCGACCGTCAATCGTATTGCCGCGATGATTGTCGCAGAATTGCAGCAGGAAAATGTATAGAGTGTTATGCGTATTGAGCATGTTGCACCTCGTCGGGGGCTGTCCGATTGAATCTTCCGGCGAATGCCCATTAAGAAAACTTTAAGAGAACAGATCGAGGGCTTATGAAATCAACATGGAAAAGAAATCTGATTGTGTATCCGTTAGGATTACTCACAATTGCTGGCATGGTTGTCGGGACGCAGTTGTATGTGACGCGGACAAAGGCGCAGAACCAGGAAAATAAAGCGTCGGCGATTGAACAGACGCAAGCTGAGGCTGCCGCCAAACTGCCGAAAGTCAAAGTCGTGGAAATTATGCCGATTCCGTTTGTGGATGTGTTGGTGCTGCCTGGTTCAGTGTCCGCCTATGAAGATGTGGATTTGGCGAGCAAATTGAGCGGCGTCATCGAATGGATTGGCCCCAAAGAAGGCCAGCGCGTCAAAAAAGGCGATAAATTGCTGCAAGTCGGCGTCAAATCTGAAAAAACACGTGTTTCCGAAGCGCAAGCACGCTATGAACAGGCGCTTAAAGACTATGAACGCGCAAAATCGCTTCATAAAGACAATATCGTGTCGAAAAGCCAATTGGAGAGCGCAAAAACGCAGCTCGACACCAGCAAAGCCTCCTTAGATGCCGCCAGCGTGACCGTTGACGAAGGGACGTTGCTTTCTCCGGCATCGGGGGTGTTAGACCAATTGAATGTGGATATCGGCGAGTATATCAATCCCGGCCAGACAATTATGAAAATTGTGGATATCGACCGCGTCTTTATCGAACTTCCTGTGCCGGAAAAGGATATTCTCTATTTCAGCAAAGGCCAGAAGGTGAATATTGAAACGTCAACGACGGGGTTGGCGAAATGCGATAACGTCAAAGAATCCGAGGGAGAATCGCATTGTTGGTTCTCTGGGGTGATTGATTACATCTCGATGACCGCAGACCCTTCGACTCGCACCTATCTAATGAAATTGTTAGTGGAAAATCCCGAAACGATGTTGCGTCCGGGGATGATTGTGCGAGCGCACTTAGTTCGCCGCGACTTGCAAGAGGCAATTGCCGTGCCGTTTTTTACCTTGCTTGATCGGGAAAAATCCAAAGCGGTCTTTGTGGTTGAAGATGGCGTCGCGCGTTCGCGTGAAGTCCAATACGGCTCGTTCGAAAAAGGGCTGGTGGAAATTACCAACGGCTTGAAATTCGGAGAAAAACTGATTCTTGTGGGGCAGCGCGGCTTAGTGGACGGGCAAAAAGTCGAGGTCACGCAGGATGTCACGATGTTAGCCAAACAATGGATTCTGCAAGGAAAAGACCTGTCCGATTTGCCGCTTGATCTGCTGAATCAACAATAAGATGAATTCGAGTGTATTCCTGTCAGGGATCGCCCCTGACAGGGTGTCGTTGAATACCCACGAACCCTTTTCTTCGATAGCGCATCGTTTCAGGTTGTTCCTCTATACTATACGGAAATGAGACGCTCCAATATGTTATGGTGATTTCGAATTTTGCGATTACGCATAAAACCACGATTATTATTCTCATGCTGTTTATTGCCATCACGGGCGGGATGGCGTATATGACGCTGCCACGCGAGTCTGCGCCCGATATTACCTTTCCGTTCATCATTGTTTCCAGCAATTACGAAGGCACGTCGCCGTCGGATATGGAGTCGTTGGTGACGCGCCCGTTAGAACGGAAACTCAAGACGCTGACCGACATTAAACAGATGACATCCACGACAATGGAAGGGATGTCGCAGATTTTTATGGAGTTCGAGCCGGATGTGGACGTGGACACCGCGTTGCAAAAAGTCCGCGACAAAGTTGATCAGGCGAACGGCGATTTGCCGTCCGATATGAACGCGCCGAATATCATGGAAATTTCGTCGTCGGATTGGCCGATTATGTTTGTCGTCATTTCCGGCGAAGTCGGCTTGGTGGAGTTAAAAAAGATTGCCGAAGACATCAAAGAAGAAGTCGAAGGCGTGCCTGGCGTTCTGGAAGCGGAAATCGTCGGCGG
>CAZMEO010000195.1:4802-6590 GCA_964565315.1 uncultured Candidatus Moduliflexus sp.
GTCTCGATTCGCGTGACGAAACGCGCCGGAGAGCATATTCTTCGCATCGCTGATGACATCAAAAAGGTCGTGGCGAAGCATCAGGAAGCCTTGCCCGAACAAGTCAATGTCACCGTGACGTCCGACAGTTCCGAAGACGTGCATATCATGGTGGCCGATCTTGAAAATAACATTGTCACTGGCTTGTTGCTGGTATTGATCGTCATTTTCGTCTCGTTAGGATTTCGAAATGCGCTGCTTGTCGCGTCAGCCATTCCGTTTTCCATGCTGCTGACATTTTTTTCGTTGCAATTGCTGGGCATTACACTGAATTTCGTCGTGTTATTCAGCCTGGTCTTAGCGCTTGGCATGCTGGTGGATAACGCCATCGTGATCGTCGAAAACGTGTATCGCCATCATACGATGGAGCGCAAGCCGTTGCAGCGGGCGGCGATGGAAGGAACATCCGAAGTGGCCTGGCCGGTCATTTCTTCGACCTTGACGACGGTTGTCGCATTTTTCCCGATGATTTTCTGGCCGGGCATTATGGGAGAATTTATGGGCTATCTCCCCAAAACCGTCATTATCGCCCTGTTGGCGTCATTATTTGTCGCGTTAGTGATTAACCCGACGTTGTGCGCAATTTTCATTCGCCCGTCGAAACGGGAAGAGCGCATCGCCGAGCGCGAAGAACATGGACAATACGGGTTTATTATCAGAACGTATCAACGCTTGTTGAAATTTTCATTGAATTACCGGTTGCTTGTACTCGCAATATTTTTCGTGATGTTAGGCTTGTTAGGGTATGCCTTTAGTCAAAGCGGACTTGGGGTTGAAATGTTCCCTGATTCCGAGCCGCCGCGCATTATTGTGAAACTCGCTGCGCCGGAAGGCACGAATATTTATCAAACGAATAATTTTGCGCTGCAAGCCGAAGCGATTATTCAGAAATATGGGAACATCGAACATATCACGACCACAGTCGGCAATGATGGGCAAAATAAAGCCGAGATCAATATTGACATGATTGATCGCGAACTGCGCAAAGGCGTCGGCGATCCAGGCACGGACGACGGCAAAATCTACTTCCGCAACTCGAATGAGACGATGGAAACAATGCGCAAAGAACTCGTGGCCTCGATTGTTGGCGCGGAAGTCAATGTCAATAAAGAAGAAAACGGGCCGCCGGTCGGCGATCCGGTGAATGTCGAAATTCATGGCAACGACTTTGAGGTCATGTCGAGTATTGCCGACGAATTGAAAGCGAAAATCAAGAGCGTGCCGGGCGTGGTGGATTTGACCGATGATTACGAACCGGGCTTGCCGGAAATTCAGGTCAATATCGATAAAGAACGCGCCGCCTTATTAGGATTGGATGCGTACACCATCGGCTATGTCATCAAAGGATCGGTCAATGGCCTCGAAATCGGCAAATATCGCGAAGGCAAGGATGAATTCGATATTGTCGTGCGGCTGCCGGAAGAACAGCGCAAAAATATTCAGAATATTTTGCGGCTGCGCATTCCTGATCAGACCGGCCAGCCGATTCCATTGAGTTCGGTCGCGAAGATTATTACCACCAGCGGACTCTCCGCGATTCGGCATATTGATGAGCAGCGCGTCATCAGCGTCTCGTCGAATGTCGCCAAAGGATTTAATGCGCAACAGGTTCTCGCCGATGTCCAGAAAATCGCGAAGGAGATGCAATTGCCATCGGGATATTCGTTCGCCTACACTGGCGAGAACGAAGAAATGCAGAAGTCGCAGGCGTTTATGACGAAGGCGTTCCTGATTGCCGTCTTATTGATT
>CAZMEO010000196.1:0-1113 GCA_964565315.1 uncultured Candidatus Moduliflexus sp.
GGCAGCATTTCCCGCGCAACGTCTTCGCCTTTGCGGATACATTCCTGCGGCTTGTTGAAATCGATCAGCCGGATTTCCGCCAAATCCGGGACAAGCAGAATGTCCGGCGGCGACTGCGCGAAATTCGCTTCCGCAAGGTAGCCTTGCATGATGTTGATTGAATTAAAGATCACGCGAAACATATCGGGCAATTCGCTGTCGCTGTCGTCTTTTTTCACCCAATCGCTCAGGAATGGGGCTTTTTCCTCCAGCACTTCGCGTCCGCGCTCAACCTTCTCGTCGAACCATTCTTCCATCACTTGCGCCGGTTTTCCGATGAAACTCCGTCCTTTCTGGAGCGCGTCTTGAAGAAATGGCCGCAGCGCGGTTTCCATCGTTCGCAGGCTGTTTGCCGTTTCTGGCGAGTTAGCGCTGCTGACGGCGTCGTCCTGCTCAGGCGGTTTGATGTAGGAACGTTTGGACATTTCCGCCGCAAGATTGACTGCAATCACCACATCCGCGCCGAGCATCCGCGCCGCCCGCACTGGCACGGGCGTGACAATTCCGCCATCCACAAGAAAGCGGTTGTCGTGCAGGACTGGCGTAAAAATGCCGGGGATCGACATGCTGGCGCGCACCGCTTTAATGGCGTCGCCGCTGGTAAAGATGACTTCCTTGCCGGTCGCGACATCAGCGGCAATGGCGGCGAATGGAATGGAAAAATCTTCGATGCGTTTGTCGCCCAACAACGTTCTCAGGAGCTTTTCGATCTGTCTGCCGCCAAACACGCCAGAAACCGGAATCTGCGGGTCGAGCAGCCCGGCCATATTTTTCCAGTCGAATTTTTCAAGCATGGCCTCGACTTGCGGCAACGCGCCAGCGGCATAGACCGCGCCGACAATCGCGCCCATGCTTGTTCCGGCGATGCAATCCACCGGCAGTCCTTCGTCCCGCAGCACGCGCAGAATGCCGATATGCGCAAATCCTCGCGCCGAGCCGCTGCCGAGGGCTAATCCAAGTTTTTTCCGCGAATCGTTCATCGTGTTGAGCGAGGAGGCGTCAGACAGTTCGAACATGTCTGACACCTGCGCTGGTTGGGGAGAGGTTACGCCGCTTTTTTCAGCGGTTCGGGCT
>CAZMEO010000196.1:1213-6578 GCA_964565315.1 uncultured Candidatus Moduliflexus sp.
AAATCCATCGGCACGTCGAGCAATTCCGCCGGGATAATCGAGCCGGAACTCCCGCCGGTCTGGGCGAGTTTGAAGCGCGCGCCATCTTCCATGCCGCCGCCGTAAAATTCGACGACTTCGCGCAGCGTGATCCCCATCGGCACTTCGATCAGGCCGGTATTATTGATGTTGCCGAGCATGGTATAAACTTTCGTGCCGGTGGAATTTTCCGTGCCGAATTGCTTGAACCAGTCCGCGCCATTCAGCATGATCGGCGGCAGATTAGCGAGTGTTTCGACATTGTTGACGAGGGTCGGCTTTTGATGCAGGCCAGCGGTCGGCGGAAATGGCGGGCGTTTGCGCGGTTCGCCGCGTTCCCCTTCCAGCGAACTGAGCAGCGCGGTTTCTTCGCCGCAGACATACGCGCCCGCGCCGGAATGGACGAACACGTCGAAATCGAAATTCGAGCCGAGGATATGTTTTCCTAACAGCCCTAAGTCACGCGCCTGATCAATCGCTTTCAGCAAGCGGCTGTAGGCCAGCGTGTATTCGCCGCGAATGTAAATATAGCCCTGCGTCGCGCCGATGCAATACGCCGCAATCGCCATCCCTTCCAGCAGCTTGTGCGGGTCGCCTTCGATAATCAGGCGGTCTTTGAAGGTTCCCGGCTCGGATTCGTCGGCATTGCACACCACATATTTTTGATCGGCGTTGACGGCGAGCGAAAATTCCATTTTGCGTCCGGTCGGGAAACCTGCGCCGCCGCGCCCGCGCAGCGCCGAGGCTTTGATTTCATCAAGCGTCTGGCGCGGCGTCATCTCGGTCAGCGCCTTGCCAAGCGCCATGTAGCCATCGGCGGCGATGTAATCTTCGATGCTTTCGGGGTTGATTTCGCCGCAATTTTTCAGCACGATTTTCTGCTGCGCTTCAAGATGTTTCGACGTTTTCGGCAGGCGGACGATGTTGCCGGTCAGCGGCTT
Organism: uncultured Candidatus Moduliflexus sp.; assembly: GCA_964565315.1. Taxonomy (GTDB): domain Bacteria; phylum Moduliflexota; class Moduliflexia; order Moduliflexales; family Moduliflexaceae; genus Moduliflexus. The sequence continues at coordinate 2,173 of CAZMEO010000196.1, forward strand.
GGCGTCGGCCAATAAGTTTTTGACGATGCGGCCTTTATACAGGTGTTCTTCCACAATCAGCGCCGCGGCGTCCGCCGTGACCCCCTGATACGTCACGCCTTCGGGATAGATCGAGACGGCGGGCAGCCGAATGCCTGTTCCGGGCGCGCCGGTTTCGACCACCATGATTTCGTTGGCTAATTCCCGTTTCGCAAGCTCATCCCGCAAACGCTGCACGACGTGTCCCGCGCCGCGTAATTGACTTTCTGGATCGGTGGATACTAACACATGCGCTCGATAGATTGGCATAACGTTCCTCCTTGTGCGGTGAACGGCGGTGATTGTCGAAAATTTTTCGACCTGTTTATGTAGAGATGACGATGAATTGCTGAGGTCATGAAACTTTTTCTCATCTTCATCTTGACAAGAAACACGCTTCTTGTCAAGAATGTTCATGATCTATTCTTGCCATGCACCGTCATGTGCATGTAAAAAAAAGTCAAGAATTCTTTGACGTGGCGATGAAAGAAATCATGCGTTCGATGCCGCGTCATGCTATGCCTGAACGAGCGAATATCTCATGAATCTTGAAACCGAAAAGTCGTGCCTGTATCTCTGCATGGGCTCAGCCTGTCACCAATTAGGCGTGTATCAGGTCTTGCCGATTCTTCAGAAACTTCTTATTCAGCATCATGTCACTATTTCTGTCGAACTGAAAGGGGCGTTTTGCCTCGGCCCCTGTTCGGAAGGGATTGTGCTGAAATATAAAGATAAATTATTCACGTTTATTCGTCCTCAAAATATCGAAGAGAAATTCGTGAATGAAATTTTGCCGTATCTTGTGAAGGAGCCACCGTCAGTATAAGCAGAACGTCCCGAATCCCATCCGTTTTTCCTGCGCGGCGGATCGCTCTCCCCGAATCGGCTGCGGCGGCAAAACGAGCGCGTGCATTATGCCAATTCCTGCGGCAGATAAATTGTGGAAACTTCTCTGGGATTACGATCCGAACGGCTTAGTGGTCGTGGATCGCAACCTGCGGATTCGTCTCGCCAATCCCGCCTTTTGCGAGATGCTGAAAACAACGGACGCGGAACTCTTGGATCGCAATCTTGAAGCCGTGCTTGGCGACGTTGAAGATGTCAAAACGGCCTGGCGCGAAAACAAGGTGATGAAATGCCCGGAGCGGGAATATCCGCAGTATCATCTCTACGCCCGCCGCGTCATTTTCCCCATCAAAGACGAAGGACTGATGGCGTGCATCATGGTGGATTTGACGCATGAATGGCAGCAGCAGAACGAGATGATGCGGATTCAGCGCGAGACGCTGGAGCAAGTCAACGAAGTCGTCAATAAACACATGCACGTCGCGCAGGAAGTGGCCGGGTTGTTAGGCGAAGCGACGGCGGAAACGAAAGTCAGCCTGCTGAAAGTCCGCGCGATGCTGGAACAAGAGGCATTGAAGGGATGAAACACTTTCTCGATATTTCCTTTCAGGCGTTAAACAAGTTCGGCGAAGAGATTTGCGGCGATCAGATTAAAATCGCCAGAACCGACAAAAAAACCTGGATTGTCCTGTCAGATGGCCTCGGCAGCGGCATCAAAGCCAGCATTCTCGCCACGCTGACCTCGCAAATCATCATTACGATGCTGAAAGAAGAGGCGTCGTTCAATGATGTCATGGAAACGATTATCGGAACGCTGCCGATCTGCAAAGTGCGGAATATCGCCTATGCCACGTTTACGATTATCGAAATTGACCATACCGATTACCGCTTTCGCGTCATCAATTTCGATAATCCCGATATCTTCTTTTTCAAAGCCGGCGGAGTCGTCAACAAGCTCGAAACGCATGACGTGCAGATTCTCGACAAAAAAATCGTGCTGCGCGAAGGGCAGATGATGGAAGGCGATTTTCTCGCGGCAATCAGCGACGGCGTCTGGTATGCCGGATTGGGGACGGCGTTCAATTTTGGCTGGGGCTGGCAGAATATCGCTGATTTCATGTCAGAAATCTTGACAGAACGAATAAATTCGGCGCAAACGGTCGTCGAACGGGTGATTGATCATACGAACATTTTATACGGCGGCAGACCCGGCGATGATGCGACGCTGATCGGCCTGTATCTGCGCCAGCGGCATTCGGCGATGATTTTTACCGGCCCGCCGCTGAATCCAGCGGATGATGACCGCCATGTCGCGCGGCTGCTGGAATTCGACGGGCGCAAAATCGTCTGCGGCGGCACGACGGGCAATATCGTGGCAAAGCATCTGCATCAGGAAATCGAAATCGACCTGATGACGATCCAGCCGGACACGCCGCCCATCGGCCATTTACAGGGCATTGATTTGATGACCGAAGGGATTCTCACCATCAGCAAGGCCATTGAGTATATCCAGGAATCGCGCGGCGATTACACCCGCCTGCCGACGGCGATCAATGGCGCGACGATGTTAGCGCTGGAAATCTTGTATGCCGATGACATTTATTTTTTAGTCGGACAGCAGATCAACCCGTTTTATCAAAATCCGCTGCTGCCGATAAGCATTTCGATCCGCAAGAATTTGATTGAGCAGTTAGCGCACGTGTTGCGCGATTTACACAAGGACATCAGCATAGAGTACTGTTGACGCGCAAGTGGAACGGTCGCCGGAGACGACGTATCGTTCGAATATTCACAGACACAAGGAGGTTTGACATGTTAAATACCTTACCTATCAATCCTGACCCAAAAGAAAAAGTGCTCCCGAAAGAGTGCTACGATCAATTGGATCAGTATTTGGAAACGCTGGATATCAAGCAAGATGATCCCAGAAAAAAAGAAGCTCTGATTCAAGCGCTGCACAAAGCGCAGCATATTTTTGGGTATCTGCCGGAAGAAGTGCAGTTGCATATCGCCGACTGCTTCGGCATCCACCATGCCGAAGTCTCCGGCGTGATCAGCTTTTACAACTATTTCACCACCACGCCGAAAGGCCAGTATCAGATCAACGTCTGCATGGGCACGGCCTGCTACGTGCGCGGCGCGGACAAAGTGCTGGCGGAATTCGAGCGCGTGCTGAATATCAAGTCGGGCGAAGTCACGGATGACAAGCGGTTCTCGATTGAAAGCCTGCGCTGCGTCGGCGCGTGCGGTCTTGCGCCGGTGGTCATGATTAACGACAAAGTGTATGGAAAAGTCACGCCGGATCATGTGCGGGACATCGTCGAAAGTTATTTGGTGGAGAATGAAAGCAAGGAGGGCAAGTAGATGGAAAAGATCAGCTCATATCAAGAGTTGTTGAAAGTCTATGAACAGGTGAAACCCCTGCTGGAAAACCGAATCAACGTCGAAAAGAACGCCACGGGACGGACAACCGTGATGGTCTGCGGCGGCACGGGCTGCCAGGCATCGGAAAGCCAGCAGATCGTCAGCAATTTCGAACGCCTGATTCAGGAAGCGCAATTGGCCGACAAGGTGGAAGTGTCCATCACAGGCTGTTTCGGGTTCTGCGAAAAAGGCCCAATCGTGAAAATCTTCCCGGATAATGTCTTTTACGTGCAAGTCACGCCGAACGACGTGGAAGAAATCGTCCAGGCGCATTTGGTGGAAAATAAGCGCGTCAAACGGCTGCTGTATGAAGAACCGAGCCTGAAGAAAAAGGTCGAAACCCAGCCGGAAATGAATTTTTACAAAAAGCAGCAGCGGATTGCGCTGCGCAACTGCGGCTTGATCAATCCTGAAAAAATCGAAGAATACATCGCGAACTACGGCTATCAGGCGCTTGGCAAAGCGTTGACGAGCATGACGCCGGATCAGGTGATTCAGGAAGTCAAAAAATCCGGCCTGAGCGGACGCGGCGGCGGCGGCTTCCTCACCGGCATGAAATGGGAAATCACGCGGAAAGTCGAAGGCCAGGAAAAATTCATCATCTGCAACGCGGATGAAGGCGATCCGGGCGCATTCATGGATCGTTCGATCATGGAAGGCGACTCGCACAGCGTCCTCGAAGCGATGGCGATTGCGGGCTATGCGATTGGCGCGAATTACGGCTACATCTACATCCGCGCTGAATACCCGCTCGCGATTCGTCGTCTGGAACGCGCCTTAGAACAGGCGAAAGCGTGCGGCCTGCTCGGCAAAAACATCATGGGCACGGGCTTTGATTTCGACTTGCGCATCAAACTCGGCGCAGGCGCGTTTGTCTGCGGCGAAGAAACCGCGCTGATTCACTCCATCGAAGGCACTCGCGGCGAGCCGACCACCAAGCCGCCGTTCCCGTCTGTCTCCGGCGTCTGGGAAAAGCCGACGAACGTCAATAACGTCGAAACCTTTGCGAACATCCCGCAGATTATTTTGAACGGCGCGGAATGGTACAGCGCCATCGGGACGGAGAAATCGAAAGGGACGAAAGTCTTTGCGCTGGCCGGGCAGATCAATAACGTCGG
>CAZMEO010000197.1:0-6547 GCA_964565315.1 uncultured Candidatus Moduliflexus sp.
TCACTCTTCTTCTCCCGCAACGGGGCGGAGTTTAAACAACGCCTTGACATCCTCCAAAAAGGCTTGTTCCTGTTCATCTTTCCCGTCAACGGTCAGCAATTCCGTTAATTCCTGCGCCGCCATGCCGCGTTTCGCCGCGTCGCCTAAGCGCCCGCGAATATTCTGAAGCAATTCATAGCGCTGTTTTTTATCGCCTTCAACGCTGCGGATTTTATGCAACGCGCTGGAAATATAGGCATCCCAGGAGACGCCCGTTTCATCGCTCAGCGTTTGCACGTCCTGATTGAGCGCCTCCATCTCCTGAAGAGATAATTTTCCATCCACATACATGCCCAACAGCAGCAAATCAAGGAACGCTTCGCGTTGTTCTTGCGTCCAATCATCATGCTGCATCGGTTCTTTCGTCAGGATATTTTTTAACACGTCGAACAGGTTCATCGGATGCTCCTTTGCAATAAAGGTGTCAGACACTTCCAAAGTGTCGGCACCGAACAGTTACCCGGTTGATGTTATTTCACGGCAAACCGTCGCAAAATCGCGTTGCGGTGCGCCGGGAAGCCTTCGTAATCAGCTAAAGAGACCATCGCGTCTTTCAGATGTTCAAGCCCTTCGCGGGTCGGATATTCGAACGTGATTTTTTTAAGGAAATCCTCTGTATTTAAGCCGCCGCGAATCCGCCCGGCTTTCGAGGTCGGCAGCGTGTGATTCGGTCCAGAGCAGAAGCATCCGGCAGAGAGCGGGGCATACGCGCCGATATACATGCCGCCCGCGTTTTTGACTTTTTTCATGTCTTGCAGCGGGTTTTTCGTTTGAATTTCGAGGTGTTCCACGCCGTATTCATTGGCAAAATCAAACGCTTCATCCATCGTATCCACTACGATAATCGCGCCATATTTTTTCAGGGACGTGGTGACGAAATTCCGGCGATATTCCGGCAATTCGGCGGTGTATTCATTGACAAACTGCTGCGCCTTTTCCGCTAAAACGCGAGAATTGGTGACACACAGCCCTGCCGAATCGTTGCCATGTTCGGCCTGAATGATGATGTCCGAGGCGACGAATTCCGGCGACGCCGCTTCGTCGGCAATCACCAACCCTTCGCCAGGTCCGGCTTCCACGCCGATGCCGACATCATTTTTCACTAACGATTTGGCGGCCACGACCCACGCGCTCCCCGGCCCGGTGATTTTCAGCACTTGCGGCACGCTTTCCGTGCCATACGCCATCGCGGCAATCGCCTGCGCTCCCGATAACTTATAGATTTCCTGCACTCCGGCAATGTCGGCGGCGACTAATGCGCCAGGATTGATCGTGCCATCTTTGGACGGCGGCGTGCACATGATAATCCGCTTCACACCCGCCGCGACGGCAGGGCAGGCGTTCATAAACATGGTTGATGGAAACCAGCCGCGCCCGCCGGGCGAATAGCAGCCGACAATCTCAAGCGGAACAATCATCTGACCGGCAAGCAGGCCGGGCGAAAGTTCGGTCATCCATTCCTGCGGTTTTTGCAGGTCATGGAAGCGCTGCACCTGTTGATGCAGAATTTTCAGCGATTCCAACAGCGTCGCGTCAATCAGCTTATAGGCGTCTTCCACCTCTTTGCGGGAGACTTTCACCGTCGCGGCGTCGAGCTTCACGCCGTCGAATTCTTCCATGTATTTAAACAGCGCGGCGTCGCCATGCTGCCGGACATCGTCAATCACGCGCCGCACCTGCGGATAAATTTCATTGATTTCCTGCTGGGCGCGTTCCATAATGCGCGTGCGGTCAGCGGCTGACATCGTTTTAAGCGTGTAAATTTCGATAATATTTTCCATAAAGCCTCCATGCTTCTGCATTCGAATATTTATTTCAAGAATGACAACTACTGTTTTGACAACAATTGAAGGATCATGCCATGTAGGGCAGACTCCCGTGTCTGCCCTATTGTTCGGGCGTCCTCTCTATTGTCAGGGCGAACACAGGGGTTCGCCCCTACATGTCGACCCCATCAATCACATGTAGGGTTCGATGCAAATTTTCAGAATATGGCCGGATTCTGTCAACCGAAATCATCTGAATAACCGACAATGACAGATTGACGAACAGGTTCATTGCGTTCACATAGCTGTCAGACACCTTGAAGGTGTCTGACAGCTTATCGCAGAAAGATAGAAATACTTACGGTGTTTTAATTTATTGACTTTTTCGTCTGCGAAAAAAATTGTAACAAATTTGTTGAAAGAAATAGGTCAGATCAGGCTGAAATTCAAGGGGATGCGGATATGCAGAATGATGTTCGAAATCGTCCGCTGACGGTTGACGTGCGGTCAGTGACGAAGCGCTATGGACATGCGGCGGCGGTAGATGATGTCTCGTTTACGGTCGCTGAAGGGGAATTTATCATGCTGTTGGGGCCGAGCGGTTCGGGCAAAACGACGGTGCTGCGAATGATTGCCGGATTTCTTCAACCGACGTCAGGGGAAATTTACCTGCATGGCGAGCCGGTGTCGAATAAAGCGCCGTATGAGCGGAAAATCGGCATGGTCTTTCAGAGTTTAGCCCTGTTTCCTCACCTCGATGTGTTCGGCAATGTCTCGTTTGCGCTGAAAATGCGGCGCTTTCCTCCAAATGAAATTGCGGGCAGAGTGGATCGCGTGTTGGAGCTTGTGCGCCTGCAAGATATGCGGCATCGCAAAATCCATCAGTTGAGCGGCGGGCAGCAGCAGCGCGTGGCATTGGCGCGGGCGCTGGTCTTTGAGCCGGAAGTCTTGTTGTTAGATGAACCGCTCAGCGCGTTGGACAAAAAATTGCGCGAAGATATGCAGCTTGAATTGATTCGCATTCATAACGAACTCCAGATGACGACGATCAGCGTGACGCACGACCAGAAAGAAGCCTTGGTCATGTCGGATCGGATTATCGTCATGAACGCGGGGAAAATCGCGCAGGCGTCGTCAGCCGAAGCGGTCTATTTTACGCCGCAATCGAAGTTCGTTGCCGATTTTATCGGGGAAACCAATTTTTTCGAAGGGGAAATCGCGGCGGTTGCTGATGACGCCTGCGTGTTGCAGCATCAGCAGATGCAGGTCAGGATTCCCCGGCGAGCGCAATTTTCGCCGCATCAACGCTGCATGATCGGCGTCAGATCGGAGCGCATTCACTTACGCCGTGAGGCTGACGCGCTCAGCCAGATGGAGAATTGCTATTATGGGCGAGTGAAGGAGGTGATCTTTCAGGGAGATCGAACCGCGTACACGATTCAGTTGGGGGAGGAACTGGTCAAGGTGGTCGAGCCGAATTTGACGAATTCGGTAGCGTATCACCCCAACGACGCTGTCTGTATTGGCTGGAATAGAGGCGATGTGATTGTCTTAACCGAATGATCTACACTGAGACATTAATTTTGAGGGGCATTGTATCGCCGACGTCTTCGTCGGCATTTCGAAAAGAGGCCGACGAGGACGTCGGCGGTACAGTCAGTCTATAAATTAACGAACCTGCATAACAGGAGGAAATTATGGCAACGATGGATCGCAGAACATTTTTGAAATATTCAGGCACAGCCGCCGCCGCGCTCGGCACGCTCGGTTTTTCTTCATTGGCGCACAGCGAAGAACCAACAAAACCGGCGCAGTTAGTCGTCCGCGCCTGGGGCGATACCTGGCAGGAATCGCTCGATCTCGGCGTGTCGCAGCCGTTTACGCAGAAATACGGCATTCCGGTGGTCTATGACAATACCGAAGACAACATCATGCAGCAGAAGCTCCGAACCGCGCTTTCGCAGAACAGACAGCCGCCGATTGACGTGAACTGGGACACCACAACCAACGCGATGAAGTCGGCCTTATGGGAACTGTCGGAACCGCTGACCGAAGAGCTTGTGCCGAATTTGAAGGAACTGAGTTCCATCGCGAAACCGGAACTGGTCGAAGGCTGGCCGCTCGTGAGCGTCTATTCTTACACGTATGTGTTGGCCTATCGGACAGACCTCGTGAAAGAGCCGATTACCTCGTGGAAAATGTTGTTGGATAAAAAATGGGAAAAATCCATCGGCATGTATGACGACGGCATTGGGTTTACGCCCGTCGCAGCCGTCATCAATGGCGGCAGCATCCCGGATAACATGGAACCGGCGTGGGAATTTTATAAGCAACTCAAGCCAAATATCGGCATGTTAGGCGGCGATGAAGAATTGACGCAAGCCCTGCTGGAAGGGCAAACGCCGGTGCAATGCACGATTATCGCGAACGCGCTTCAGGCGCAGCGCCAGGGCGCTCCGGTGGCGTGGATTGTTCCAGAGGAAGGGGTCGTGTTAGAGCGTGATGCCCTCTGGGTGCCGAAAAATCTTCCGGCGGAAAATACATACTGGGCGATGAAATACATTGATTTCGCGTTGTCGAAAGAGGCGCAGGAAGCCTGGTGCGGACGCCTCGGCACGCCGCCGGTCAATAAAAACGCCGCGATTCCTGATTACATGAACACCGATTTAGCCTTTTTCACCAACGAAGACAAACGCAAAAAGATGATTGTCGTGCCGTCGAAAGTCTCCGTCGAACATGAAAAAGAGTGGTTCGAACAATTCAAGAATATTATGGGTTAGCCAACTTTTTCCAGCGGTTGAAACCGCTGTCTTTATTCCGTTGCCGCTTCGCGGCAAATGTCCGCCCTGAAAGGGCGGTGGGATACAGACAGAGGTTTTAACCTCTGGGAGAGAAGTTTGGAATATCACGCAAAATTTCTCGTTATGAACAAACTTGAGCGGCAGATTCTTCGGGTTCAGTGGAAAATTTTCGATGGGCTGCGCTGGGTGAAAACCCGCCTTGTTCCAGACTGGATGCTCCGGCATATCGGCTACGTGCTGCTTGTTCCCGGCGTGATTGTTGTGGGTTTTCTTGTGTTGGGCATGGTGAATATCGTCTGGTACAGTTTCTTGACCTACAGCCCGGAACATTTCGTGTTGCATCAATTCACGCTCGACAATTACGCGCAATTTTTCCAGAATCCGTTGCATTTGAAGGTCTTCTGGCGGACGTTTTACATCAGCGTCATCGTGACGATTTTTTCCGTTGCGTTCGGCTTTCCGTATGCCTATACGGTCGTTCGCGCCAAATCAGCGGCCATTCAAAAACTGCTGCTGATCGGATTGTTCCTGCCGTTTTTTACCGGCGAGATTGTCCGGGCGTATGGCTGGCTGATTATTTTAGGCAAAAACGGCTTAGCAAACTCGCTGCTGAGCATAATCGGCCTTGCCAATCTCCGCCTGATCTATAACGAATTCGCCGTCATTGTCGGCTTATCGCAAATTATGCTGCCGTTCGCCGTGCTGATGCTTGCGCCCGCCATTACGAACATCAAACAGGATATGGAATTGGCGGCGGAAAACCTCGGCGCAAACAAATTCAAAACGCTCTGGCATGTGGTCATTCCGCTGAGCAAGCCGGGCATTGTGGCCGCGTCGGTCGTCGTCTTCACGCTGAGCATGACCGAATACGCGATTCCGGCGCTGTTAGGCGGGCGGTTAGTGAATTTCTCGGCGAATGTCATTTATGATGCCATGTTTCATGTCGGCGATTATCCGGCTGGCGCGGCGCTCAGCGTGATCTTAGTCAGCATCGTATCTGCATTGGTCTTTTTTATTTTTAAAGGAATTTCGCGTAAAACGACAGCGAATTGAAGAAAAAAACGAATTCGAACTGTTCATTCGTTCCTTTCTTCAATGCGCTGTCGTTTTACGATTTAGCGCGTGTTACGGCTGCGGCAAATATTCAGGCAAACGCACATTGTTTTTACGGTCATCACCATTTTAGATTTCCTGTTTCTCGGCTTGCCGACGCTGCTCATCCTGTGGGGCTCGTTTACGGCTGGCAACGTCATCACGTTTCCGCCGAAAGGGCTGTCGCTGCAATGGTACGTCAAGCTGCTTGATCCGGCGATGCAGGCGTTTCGGATGGCGTTTGTTCGCAGCTTTTACGTGGCGAGTTTATGTACGCTTGCCGCGATTCCGATTGGCGTCTTCGCGGCGTTGGCGCTGAATAAGTATCCGCTGAGAGGGAAACATTTTTTCCACACCTACTTTTTGCTGCCGTTTACGATTCCGCTGATTGTCTCCGGCGTCGGCTTGATGATTATTTACGGGCAGTTGAACTGGCTCGATGCGCTCTGGCCGGTGGGATTGGCGTTGACGATTATCAATTTCCCGTTCATGCTCTGGGCGGTCAGTTCCAGCGTGAACGCGCTTGATAAAAATTTGGAGGATGCGGCGCAAAATCTTGGCGCGGACGAAATTCAGACCTTTTTTTATGTGACGCTGCCCGCCTTGATGCCTGGCGTCATCACTGGCTCGCTGCTGATGTTCATGCTCGGTTTCAATGAATTCGTCGTCAGCCTGCTCTTGGTTTCCACGAAAAACATGACGCTGCCGGTCGCGCTGTATAGCTCGATCCGCACGCAGATCAGCCCGGCGCTCGCTGCCGTGTCGTCTGTTTATATTATCGTCGCCGCCTGCGCCATCTGGATTTTGGATCGCGCCGTCGGATTAAAAGAATTTCTGCGGTCGCGGTAA
>CAZMEO010000198.1:0-2753 GCA_964565315.1 uncultured Candidatus Moduliflexus sp.
CCGTTCGTCATTTTCCAGATTCGGACGCATTACAACTGGTACGCCTACGACGACCGCTACGCCTACTATTTTTCGATTGCCGACGAACTGCGCAGCATCTTCAAAAACTATCTGCCGCATCCGCAAGGCTACGACGTGCTGCCGATTCCAGCGCTGCCGCAGACCGATTATCTTTACGAAGACCACGATCAGATTTTGCGCCAGATTCACCTGTACGATACATACATCAGACAGGGGAATTTGAAATATTCCGAAAGCACCGGCAAATTGATGAAAGCGTCGTTAGCGCAGATGGCGAAATATTGCGGGATTCGGGAATTTTACCTGCATGATAGGGAGTTGGCAGCGCTCAAAACGACGCTGCTGATTGATTTTTTTCAGGAAAATGCGCTGAAGCCCGATAAAGAGCCGGAGAACTATCTCAAAACCTTGTTTACCGCGTTTTTTCAAGCCCCGACGCCAACGGGCAAAAAACTGCACGAATTTTTGTATCATTTGAAAGGCAGCTATTACGATCACGATCTCGAACGCCGCGACCGGCGCGTTCGGCCGGCGTTGGCGGAACTGCTGCAATTGCTGCAACCGGGGCAATGGGTGGCGTTCGATAACCTGCGCAAAGCGGCGGCGTATCGCAATCTTGATTTCGAGGTCGTGTCGCGGCGCGACTATGGCAACGATCTGTTTTTTACGCAACGCTACAAATCGCAGTACGGCGCGCGCGATGAGCGCGTGTATGTGCGGGAACGTGAGTATAAAAACGCGGTCGTCACGCCATTTTTGAAGACAATGTGCTTTCTGTTTGCCGCGTTCGGCCTGCTCGATATTGCCTACGATTTACCGAAAAATCAGGACATCCAGGATCGCGACAAGCCGTATCTGTCGGCGTTCGACGGGCTGCGCTTTCTGCGCCTGACGCCGCTCGGCGCGTATATTCTCGGCATACAGGAGATGTATCAGACCGCCGAAACGCAGGAAACCGGCACAATCATTTTAGATGACAAGCGGCTGATTCTGACGCTGGAAGGGCGCGATCCACTCAAAATGATGGTCGTGGAAAAACTTGCGGAGAAAATCAGCGGCACCTGTTATAAAGTGACGTATCAATCATTTTTGAAAGAATGCGTCACGCAGCAGGATATTCAGCAAAAAACGCAGATGTTCAAAGAGCATCTTACCACCGCGCCGCCGCGTGTCTGGCAAGAGTTTTTGGACGACGTGGCCGGAAAGATCAATCCGCTAACGGTTGCGGAAAAAATGGCAGTCTTTAAGATTCAACCGCACAAAGAACTGATCGCCCTGTTAGCGCGGGATGACACGCTGAAAAAATACATTTTGAAAGCGGAAGATTATCACGTCATTATTGCCCAGAAAGACGTGAACAAGGTCAAAAAACGCTTAGAGGAATTCGGGTATTTTATTGATAACTTTTGAATCTTGTTCCACGCTCCGCGTGGAATGCCGCTTTCGGACGCTCTGCGTCCATTTTGCCGCAGAGTGGCAAGGGTGGCGTTCCACGCAGAGCGTGGAACGAGAATGCTGGTATGAGCAGCAAACGTAAAAAACCGCAAAACCTGGTGCTTCAAACAGCAGAACACGATTTAGAGACACCCCTCAAAACGCCTGAAATGCCGCAGGAGTCTTCTTCTAAAACTCGTCTTCAGGTGGCGCATGCGCACTATTTTCTGTTTTTTCTGATGTTTGTCAGCCTGTTCGCCTGCTATCTGCTGATCAAACCGTATATTCACCCGATTATTTTAGCGACGATTTTATCGCTGTTCGTCTATCCGCTTTACCGCCAGATTCTGTATCTGTGCGGCAGCCGGCGCAGCCTCGCCGCGTTTATCACCTCGACGCTGCTGACGCTTGTCGTGCTGATTCCATTAGGGTTTGTGGTGCTTGCGCTGATTCAACAAGGCGTACAGGTGGTCAACGCCATTTACGACTGGGTGGCGGCTGGCGAATATAAAACGTTATTACAGCATCCCTGGGCGCAAAAAGTCCTCGCACTGTTCAATCAATATCTCCCTGATATTCAGAAATATTTCCCGAATTTCAATGTAGAGCAGATCAAATTGGATAAAATCGTGCTGCAAACCAGTTCAACAATCGGAAAAAACTTGCTGGATCAGGGGAAAAATTTGTTTGGCAATTTAACGACGCTTGCCATTCAATTTGTGATGATGTTATTTACGTTTTTCTTTATGGTGCGAGATCAAGATCGCATGTTTGCTGGAATTCTCCACCTGATTCCGCTCTCCAGAAGTCAGGAGATGCAGATCATTGACAGGGTACGAGGCGTCGCGAAATCGGTTTTTTTGGGGACATTCATCACCGCCGCGCTGCAAGGGCTTTCCGGCGGGATCGCGTTCCATATCTGCGGCCTTCCGGCCTTATTCTGGGGGACGATCATGGCATTTTGCTCGTTGATTCCGATGATCGGCACGACGCTGATCTGGCTGCCCGCGTCGCTCTATCTGCTGCTCTCCGGGCGGTGGGGCTACGCGATTTTTCTTGTCTGCTGGTGCATCGTGTTAGTCAGTTCAATTGATAACATCGTGCGCCCAATTTTCATGAAAGGAAGCGACAAAAACATGAGCATGTTAGTCGTCTTTTTTTCATTATTAGGCGGCATTAACTATTTCGGCTTGCTCGGCCTGCTGTACGGGCCGTTGATTATTGGCTTGACGATGGTGTTTCTCTATATTTACAGCCTTGAATTCCGCGACTTTTTGAATCAGCAAGATTTGCGATAA
>CAZMEO010000198.1:2853-6525 GCA_964565315.1 uncultured Candidatus Moduliflexus sp.
GCCTCCACGATTTCCTGCGTATCCTTCAGTCGGGGCGGGATGATGGTCGCTTTCTTGGCATATTTCAGGAAATAGACCCATTTTTCCAATGTCGTTTGGAGTTCATCTTCGGATTTTGTAAATTTCGGCAATTCGATAAAATTGAATTCGAAATCTTTCATTTCCTGTTTATGGGTTTTGGCATTCAAAATCAGATGGCGCGAGATATACTCTGAAGAAGAAAAAATCGAAAAATCTAAAATCCCGATGAAAATGACCTGATTCAATTTCGGATAGTCATCGCCGGTTTGAATCTGCCCGACATACGCTTTGCTGCTGTAATAAAGCGCCCGTTTGTCGAAATACGCCTGCTTTTCCACCTGCATTTCGACGATAAACGTCACGCCCTCGGCATTAACCGCCTGCACATCCAAAATGGTCTCTTTCAAGTCTTCCAGACGCGGCGCTTGATACGAATCGAGAATCGTGACATCCTGAATCTGTTTTGAGCCAGAGAGCGCTAACACAGCATTTAAAAAGCTGATCAAAATGTCTTTGTGAGTCTGATTGCCAAAAATTTTTTTAAACGCAATATTGCTTTTCGGATCGACAAAACGCATAATATTTCCCTCTTCTCCCGCCATTTAAACAAGGTACGTGTCTTCTATTCTCAGTATTACAATACGCTGCCTGATGCGTTTTGTCAAGAATTCAGAATATGCCTCCGAAGAAATAAGGCTGTTCACGGCATTTCAGGAGATTTCACTTGACAGGAGCAAATATTTCTCCAAAAAGCAAGATGTTCGCAAAGAAGGTGTAAAAACGACATAGAACATAACCCAGAATTGAGGAGGGAACTTATGAGTCAGAAACACGCAACGCCGCTTGAATATACCTCTGACGCGCTGTTAAGCATGGATATTCCGCCAATGGCGTCGGAACGGATGCACCGCCTGCCGCCGTATCTGTTCGGGCGGATTAACGCGCTGCGCAGTTCGCTGCGCCAGAAAGGGATTGATATTATTGATTTAGCGATGGGAAATCCGAACGATCCGACGCCGGATCGCATCGTGGATAAACTTTGTGAAGCCGCCCGGCTGAAACGGAATCAGCGCTATTCCGCGTCGCAGGGCGTATTCAACTTGCGCCGCGAGTTAGCGCTATTTTACGAACGCCGCTGGAACGTCTCGCTTGCGCCGGATTCGGAAGTCATCGCGACCATCGGCTCGAAAGAAGGCTTCAGTCATCTCTGCCTTGCCACGCTCGGACCGGGCGATGTGGCGCTCACGCCGACGCCGTCGTTCCCGATTCATATTTACAGCCCGATTATCGCCGGAGCGAACGTGATCGGCGTCAGCATGAACGACGGCGAAGAGGCGCTGCTGCGCAATATCGAGGAAATGTGCCGGGTCGTGTCGCCGCGCCCGAAAATCGTGATTCTGAATTTCCCGCACAACCCGACCGCTCGCACCGTCGAACTCGGCTTTTTCGAGGAGATCGTCAAATTGGCGAAAAAATTCCAATTCTACGTGATTCAGGATTTCGCTTACGGCTTAACCACATTTGACGACTATATCGCGCCGAGTTTCCTGCAAGCGCCCGGCGCAAAAGATGTCGGCGTGGAGATGATTACCATGTCCAAAGGCTTCAACATGGCGGGCTGGCGCATCGGGTTTATCGTCGGCAATCGCGAGATGATCAAGCTCCTCGCCAGCATTAAAGGCTACTACGATTACGGCATTTTCCAGGCGATTCAAATCGCAACGATCATCGCCCTGAGGCATTGCGAGAAAGATATGCTGGCGCAGGCGAAAATTTATCAGGATCGCCGCGATTGCCTCGTCGAAGGCTTGACGCAGGCGGGCTGGGAGGTCGAGAAGCCAAAGGCGAGCATGTTCGTCTGGGCGAAAATTCCGGCGCAATACAGCGCGATGGGTTCGATTGAGTTCGCGATTCAATGTATGCAGAAAGCGGAAGTCGCCGTCGCGCCGGGTCGCGGCTTCGGCGAAGACGGCGAAGGCTATCTCCGCATCGCGCTCGTGGAAAATGAGAATCGGCTGAGGCAGGCCGTCCGCCAGATGAAACATGCGTTCCCGGTCTGATACCTTTTTTTGAAAGAGCGAACACTGTTCGTGCAGGGTAAGAAATGGCACAATAAAAAAGGAAATAACCGATGTCAGCAAAAGATATTTTCCATGATACCGTCAGGCATGGTTTGGAAAAAGAGGGGTGGACAATTACTGACGATCCACTGTATATCCGCCTCAAAGGTGTGCAGATGTATATTGACTTAGGGGCAGAGAAAGTGATCGGGGCGGAGAAGAACGGGCAGAAAATCGCCGTTGAAATCAAAAGTTTTGCAGGAACCTCCGCGCTGACCGAATTTCACGAAGCCCTCGGCCAATACCTGAATTATCAGCAGGCATTAGAAGAACAAGAGCCGATACGCGAACTGTTTTTAGCCATTCCGGTTGATACGTATGACGAATTTTTTACCATCCCATTCGTCTATGAAGCGGTGCTGCGTCACCATTTGAAGTTGATTGTGTATGATTCCGAAAGCGAGGTGATTGCGCAATGGAAAAAATAGAACATTATCGGGAATGCGTTATCGCTTTGCTTGAGCGATACGGAACGCCGCCCTCCGCCAAAGACGAGGTCGAAGCTCAAATTATTGCTGATACCGCGCGCGACCATTATCAGCTTGTGCATGTGGGCTGGCAAAACAAACGGCGCGTCTATGGCTGCGTCCTGCATATTGATATCAAACACGACAAAATCTGGATTCAGCACGATGGCACGGAAATTGGCATGGCAAATGAACTCGTCGAAATGGGTATTCCGAAAGATGAGATTGTCTTAGGATTTCAAGCGCCGTATAAACGACCATATACCGGTTTTGCTTTGGAATAAACCGGAAGGGCATATCCGCCGCAGTAATGCCCGTGAATAGCCCGCCAATTCATTGGCGGGCTGCTCCGACATGCTTGTCACAACAATTTACATTCTCGCTCATATTTTGTTTGACGCCAAAACGGGCGGCATTTTCATAACATGAAGGATATTTCCTTGAATCACGCTAATGCTCAATTGACATCTCCCATTTTTCGAACCTCACAGGTCTTCAGATTTGTGAGATTTACAACGAACGGGATATTTGCAAGTGCGCGCAATAATTGAACGTACATGAAACAGACACCCTTTATCCGGCAAATTATCTTCCCGATGTTGCTTCTTTTTCTGACGCTCGATCTGATTGTTCTGATCGGCGGCTGGCATGTGATCTCGCGTCCTGCGGCAGAATGCGCCATGCCGCTTTTCTGGCTCTCTGTGCTGGTCATCGGCGTTTCGTTTGGCGGGCTTGTCTGGTTTGTGCAGTATCTCACGCAGGTGGAAGCGGCGATCAATCAATCGTATAAAGCCTTCGAATCCAGAATTGACGAACAGGCGCGGCATTTGACACTGTTCAACACGTTTTTCACGCAGGAAGTCGCGGATCATCAGCAGCATAAAACCAAGTTTGAGTTGATCAACAGCATTTTCGAGCATTCGCTGGAAGGAATTTTGATTACCGATAGGACTGGCACTATCATGAAACTCAACCCCTCATACATGCAGATTACTGGCTATACTGAAGAAGAATGCTTAGGAAAAAACCCGCGCATGTTGAATTCCGGGATTCATGATCGTGTC
>CAZMEO010000199.1:0-1291 GCA_964565315.1 uncultured Candidatus Moduliflexus sp.
TCCGCGCAAGGTCAGCGTCTCCTTGAACCGCAAAACGGCGGATACGATGGGGATCATCTTTCCGCAGGACGTGCTGAGCCTCGCGAACGTGATCTTTCATGATTGGGAGGGGAAAGAGGTCACGCGCAAGAGCGGGTTGAAATAGTGGCAAAAAGACCTCACAGGTTTCTGAAACCTGCGAGGTCTGATCACGCCCGCATTCATCGAATAACAGGCCAGTTGCCGCCGTCGGCGGGCGCGGCGGCGGCTGGCGACCTGACAAGGAGCATCGGTCTATGAACACACGGTGGATAAGGGGATTGATTCTTGGGGGCGTATTTGGCATGATGGCACACGGCAGCATGGCTGAAGACATGAAAAACGTGGTCATCTTGAATTTTCCGGGAAATGCGCCATATAAAATTTCACAGGCGAATCAAGTGGTCGAAGCGTTGAAAACCGCTGGTTTTACGCCAGAAAAAGACATCAATATTTCGCTTCAGTCTCCGACAAGCTCAGAGGAAGCGAAGCGTCTTGCTGAAGAATTGTCGGCGGATGTGGTTATCGATCTCAGCGTGGCGAATCGCGCCCAGGTCAGTTTGTTTGGGACAAACATTCCAGTGATTTCGTCCTCTGAAATCGAAGCCTATATTGATCCGCAAGGGATGCCGAAAGGCAATGTGACCGGCGTGTACTCAACGTTGGAAGATATGGTGTATAATAGTTATAAATTTTTGCGCAAAATCGCGCCGATTGAGGCGAATCAACAAGCGGTATTTCTTGAAAATCCACGATCAAAAGCTATTACGGGAGATGACGTGAAATCAGCCCTCGAACGCCTGAATATTCCATTAAAAGCTGTCATCCAAACCCCGACATTCGAAGATTGGCAGGAGGCCATCTTGGAGGCGAATGACGACCAGGAGATTGGCTGGACGCTGTTTGCCGTGCCGCCTTCGGTTCGACGGGACGGTTCGCCTGCGAACTATGAGAGCGACGTGGCCGCATGGCTGCGCGAGCATATCCGCAAGCCGCATATCACCTACTGGGAAGCGCCGATTCGATTAGGCGTTCTGTGCGGATTCGGCTTCGATACTGATGAAGTCGGTCGTCAATGCGGCGAAATGGCGGCGCAAGTGCTGCGAGGCGAACCGATCTCGCAGATTCCCGCACAATATCCGCGCAAAACGTTTGTCGCCCTCAACCGCAAAACCGCCGACGTGATGGGAATTATGTTTCCGTCGGACGTGCTGAACCTCGCGAACGTGATTTATCATGATTGGGAGGGCAAAGAGGTCACGCGCAAAAGCGG
>CAZMEO010000199.1:1391-4716 GCA_964565315.1 uncultured Candidatus Moduliflexus sp.
GTCCGGCAAGAGCAACAAGGAGAATGAACCATGAAACGAATATTAAAAACAGTTGTGTTTCTTAGCGTGTTGGCAAGCGTCGCCCTCAGCGCGGGCGCGGCGGAGATGAAAACGGTGATTATTTTGACCTATCCGGGGGACACTGCTGAACATTGCATCTTCATGGCGAAATCCGCGATCAACGCGCTGGCGCAGGCTGGTTTCGTTGACCAGCAGAACGTAACGATTGAAGTGTGGAAAGACCAATATGCGAACGTGGAAGATGAAGCCGCCGCCCTGGAGCAGCGCAGCCCGTCCGTCGTGATTGATTGCAGTTCCAGACCGCAGCAGATCGCGCAACTGCTCGCCGGGAAAGCGATTCCTGTCATCGCAACGTATGGGATTGAAGCATACGTGACCGACAAGGGGAGGCCGACAACAAACATTACCGGCGTTTATACGTTTTATCCTGACATGGCGTATAACAGTTTCAAATTTTTGCGGACGGTGTCGCCGCTCAAACCCGGACAGCAGGCCGTGTTGTTCGAAAACACGCAATTCAACCTGCTGCCGCAGCAGATGGTGCGCGACGCCCTGACGCGGTTGAATATTCGGTTGAAGGCTGTCGTGGACACCAGCGTGATTGATGATTTTCAGGCGGCAGTCGAACAGTATAACGCCGATCCAGACGTGGGCTGGATGCTGATGGGCGTCTGGCCGACGGTCAAACGGGACGGCAGCCCGGTCAATATGGAATTGGAGATTGTGGATTGGCATCGCACGCATGTCAAAAAGCCGATGGTCACGTATTGGGAAAGCGCTGTCATGCAAGGCATTCTCTGTGGCCTGGCCGTTGATTTGAATGAAGCCGGAGCGCAGAGCGGCGAGATGGCGGCGCGAGTCTTGAAGGGCGAAGACATCACGACGATCAATGCCCAATATCCGCGTAAAACGCTCGTCGCGCTGAACCGGAAAACCGCCGATTTTATGGGCATTGTGTTTCCGCCGGACGTGCTGAATCTTGCGAACGTGATTTATCACGATTGGGAAGGCAAAAACGTCTCGCGCAAAAGCGGGTTGAAATAATCAGGACGCTTCCCTGCCATGGGGCAAAACCCTGGCAGGGCAACCGTCGTAACACGAAAGGAATATGTCATGTCAAAATGTTTTCAGTTGACATTTCGAATGCAGACATTATAGGTTTGATGATGAGCAATGATGTATTCGCGCAACCAATCATCATGTTGGTAAAGGGGAATTGGCTATGAAAATTCAGATCAAATTATCACTCTTAATTGTGTCTATCCTTGTTATCACCATGATCGCCACGGGAATCATCGGCATGTGGGTGATCAACAATATTATCTATTCCTTGAATACCGCATTATTTTCGTTGAAATTAGATCAACGCTTTCAAGCCATTCAAACCTCGGTCAAACTTCTTGAAGAATCAGGCGTCAGCGGAATTGACATGTATGTGAAAGATTCGCAGCAAAAAGTCCTGAATGAATTTCAAACGCTTGCGGAGACCCATCAGGAACGCTTTTATGTGGTTGACTCGACGTTTCATCTGCTGTTTCATCCTGATGCCAAACAAATCGGCGTCAAAGTCGAAGAGCCGTTTGTCAAAGAAATGATGGAGAAGAAATCCGGCACGATTTCCTATACGTATGAGAACGCCTCCTATTTTGCGGTCTATCGGTATGAAGAACAGTGGGGGTGGCTGGTGGCGTTTTCCATCCCGGAAGCCGAGATGTTTTATCAACGCCAGGTCTATATCCGCACGGTCAGCCTGTTTTCCGCCGGGGTCCTGGCGGTGTTGATCGTGATTTCCTATTTTGTCGGCAAGTTCATGATCGTCAGCCCGCTGAGAACATTGGCGCGGGCAGCAGATTCGATTTCCGCCGGAAATTTTCAACAAGAAATCCGCCTGCGTCAGCGAGATGAAATCGGCAATTTAGCCAAAGCGTTCGACTCGATGAAAAATTCTATCGGGAGCGTCATGCAAGAAACCAGTTCGCTGTTAGCATCCGTGCAAAATGGCGTCTTAAGCCAGCGCGGAGAGACGGAGGGATTTTCAGGCGATTGGAAAGCGTTGATGTCCGGCGTCAATAACGTGTTAGATGCGTTTGCCAGGCCATTTCACGAAATGGCGGCGGCGATAGACCGCCTGTCGCGCGGCGATGTACGCGAGATGCTGCCGGAGACCTATCGCGGCGATTTTAATGAACTGATTCGAAAATTGAACAGCATGATTCTGTCGCTGCAAGACGTGGCGATGAACGTGCAATCCGCCTCGGAGCAGATGGCGACGAGCAGCAAGCAGATGAGCGCCAGCATGCAGTCGTTGGCCGAAGGCGCGGCGCAGCAAGCCGCGGTTGCGGAGGAAGTGTCGGCCTCGATGGAAGAGATGGTCGCCACGATCAAACAAAGCTCGGACAATGCGCTCCAGACGGAACGGATCGCGCTGCAATCCGCCGCCGAAGCCCTGGAAGCCAGCCATGCTGTCACGGAAAGCGTGAGCGCCATGCGCGAAATTGCCAAAAAGATCGCCTTTATCGAAGAAATTGCGCGCGAAACGCACATGTTGTCGTTGAACGCCACCATCGAGGCCGCCAAAGCGCAGGATTACGGCAAGGGCTTCGGCGTGGTGGCGGCGGAAGTGCGCTCATTAGCGGAACGCAGCCGGATTTCGGCAGAAGAAATTAATGAATTAACGACGAAAACCATGGCGATCTCAGAAGAGGCCGGGCTGAAGTTGGCAAGCGTGGTGCCGAATATTCAAAGAACGGCGGAATTAGTGCAGGAAATCAGCGCGTCCAGCCGCGAGCATAACGCGGGCGCGGAACAGGTCAATCTCTCCATTCAACAATTGGATCAAGTGATTCAGCATAATGCCGCCATGTTCGAAGAGTTGGCGAATACGTCTGAACTTCTTGCGAATCAGGCTCAGCAATTGCAGGAAACATCGGAATTTTTCCAGCTTGATTACCATGAACATGAAGAGATGGAGCACGAGGAGATTGAAGAAGGCGATGATGAGGCCGCCAGCCTACAAGAAAAGAAGCGGAGACGCTTGAAAAAGAAAGCGCTGTCATCGAAAAAAACAGTTCGACGATCTGTCGCGAGTAAGAACGTCTCTTCTGCGGCAAAATCGGAAAACACCTCATCCGCAAAAGGGAGACAGAGCCAGCCTCGCAGTCGGCGTGCTGACTGGACAGCCAACATTCTTGAAAAGAAGCCGCGCCAAATCATCCCGCATGTCGAACGCGATGAATATGACGATGATTTTGAGGATTATGACTCCTCAGAATCGGAAGAAGAAATATTTTAACAGACTTCATGC
>CAZMEO010000199.1:4816-6508 GCA_964565315.1 uncultured Candidatus Moduliflexus sp.
GCAAACCGATCCGAAATATCAATACAAACTGCAAGTGATCGCCGCCGATTTGACCGACCGCCGCCTGCTGGTGCTGCCGCGCGATCTCGCGGATTTCGTGGCCGAGCCGGATTTGTTTCCGATCAGCAAAGCCGTGCGGATGAGCATGAGCATTCCGATCTTTTTCGAGCCAGTGCAATTGAAAGATCGCAAGGGCGTGACGCATATCATCGTAGATGGCGGCGTCTTGAGCAATTATCCGGTCTGGCTGTTAGATGACGGTACCTGCGATCCACCCTGGCCGACGTTCGGCTTCAAGCTCGTCGAGCAGGATCAGCGCAAGCTCAGCGAACCGGAACGCAATCCGATTCGCAATACCTGGAATTATCTGAACGCGCTCGCCGGGACGCTGCTCGATGCGCATGACTCGTTTCATATTTCCATGTCAAAAGGGGATTATGACCGCACCATCGGCATTCCGACGACTGTCAATCTGCATGGCAGCGCCAAAGAGATTCAGGGGACGGATTTTGATCTGACGAAAGAACAACAAGAACTCCTCTATCAAAATGGCCTTGACGCGGCGCAGCGCTTTCTCCAAAAATGGGATTTTGACGCCTGGAAAGTCAAATACCGCCAGACCGTCAGCCGCAGCACCGAATACGAACCATAAAAGACACATCGCGCGAAGGTCGCGAACCGTCGCGCGGTTTTTTTAATCGCGTCGTACTTTTGAAAGACCGTTTTTTTGCTTGACAGTATTCCTCTCCTTCAAAACATCTGCTGCTTGTTGAGCTTACCTGTTCGAATATTCGCTGTTTTATAGAAGGAGTAGTGCATGAAGAAAAGACAACTCTTGACATCGCTGCTGGGGGCCGCCGTCTGTTTGAGCCTGATTGCAGGATTCGTCGGCTGCCGTCGGCATGAGAGCAACACCACGCCGACGACGCCCGTTCAACAATCGCTCGATTCGATGAATCCGAATGAAGCTAAAACAATTGTCTTATCAGATGGGCTGACTGATGGGACGACAAAGGCGACTGCCATCAGCGGTGGGGAATTTACGCCGGAAGGATACCATTTTACTTCGCATGAGGGGTATCTGATTTACGATACTGACATTCGCGGCAATTTTACGGTCGAATTCGACACGAAAGGCCTGTCGCCCGACGAATGGTATCACGCGCCCGACGACCAATCCACCTTGTTGATTATGCAAGATGCGCCGCTTGGGACGGATTGGGTGCAGTGGGAAACGATTCCGCATTGTCTGTTTCAATTGTATAAATTGACGAAATATCCGGGCGGGGAATTGTCCGAAAATGGGCTGAAAATCAAAGGCGGCTGCAATGGCGGCGCGATCTGGTTCGAAACCACGAGTTATACAGGCGGCACGTTCGTCGGCCCGCATCCGCTGGAATGGGACCCGAACACAACCTATCGTTGGCGCGTCATTGTCAAAGACGGGAATGTCGAAGTCTATCGCGGCGTGATGACGACTGACGAAGATGGGAACAGCGAACTCTCCAATGACACGTTGCTGATGTTCGGCTATGGCTTTTATCCGGGCGATCCGATGCGCTTCTTTTTCGGCGGAACCGGCCAGATTATCGGGCGGCTGACGCCAGATAACGCGACCTATTCGAATATTCGCATTTATCAGGATTAAACTGCGCAACATCCGCTGTCAGACACGTTCAACGTGTCTGGCAG
>CAZMEO010000200.1:0-6492 GCA_964565315.1 uncultured Candidatus Moduliflexus sp.
ACGCCTGACGATGGTCAGGAAATGCTTAAAATCCTTGAAAACGCGCCGTTTCATGGGAAAATTTCGCTGCTTTACACGCGCCGCCCAGATGCGTTTCGTTCGTTCGAAATGGAAGGGGAGCGCGTGGAGATCGTCGTCTGTCGCGATTCAGAACGAGGGCAGATTGCCGGACTCGGCGCATGCGCGACGCGCCAGGTTTTTTTGAATGGACGGCCTGAAACGATTGGTTATTTATTCGGTCTTCGCGTTCGTCCAGAATATGCCAAAAAATATCCGCTGCTCCATCGCGGCTACGCATATTTGCGAAATTCCGCAAAAGACGCGCCGCTTCCATTGTATGTCACGACCATCCTGGAAGAAAATCGCTCCGCGCAAACGCTGCTTGAGAAACCGAGAGATTTTATGCCGAGTTATACGCCGCGAGGCATGTACGAAGTCTATGCCCTGAATTGTTCTGGTCATCCATTTTTAAAGCGCAAACACGGCGATTTGCAGCAGGCGCGGCCTGAAGACGCCGACGCATTAGCACAATTTTTGAATGAACAGGGGCGTCGGTTTCAATTTTTTCCGACCGTTACGCCGAACAGTTTTCTCGCAAATGTTCCAGGCCAGCCGGCGCTGGAAGATTTTTATCTGCTGAAAAGCGCTCAGGGCGACATCCTCGCCTGCGGCGCGTTCTGGAATCAGGCCGCGTATAAACAATATCTTGTGCAAGGGTATGGCGGCTTTTTCAAAATGCTGGCGCCGGTATCGCGCTGGCAGCCGCTTGTCGGCATGCCCGCCCTGCCGAAACCGGGGGAGCGGCTGCGCTTTTTTACGCTCTCGTACTGGGCGGTAAAAGATAATGATCCCGCGCTGTTTCGGAAATTTTTGGACGGGATTCCGGCTGTTGCCGCAACCTACCCATTTTATTTAGTCGGCGCACATGAAACGCATCCGCTTCGTCCGGTATTGCAACACCGCCCGCATATCAGTTATAAAAGCCGCGTTTATACGGTCGGATGGCCGCACCAGCAGCCGATGATTCGAAACGTTAATCCTGATCTGCCGGTCTATTTGGAATGCGGCATGTTGTAAAATGGGAGTGGTCAGACACCTTAAAAGTGTCTGACCACTTTTGTTCCCTTGAATGAACAAACTCACCGGACAACTTCGCGCCGTTTCGACGCTTTCGGCGCAGGAGAAAGAGCGCATGTTCGCCCTGATGACCGCGCATTATGAGAACGTTGCGCCGGAAAAATTCCTGCGCGATTTGTCTGAAAAAGATGGCGTTCTCGTGTTTCAGGACGACGGCGGCGCGATTCAGGGCTTCACGACGTTCCTGCTGATGACGCTGACGGTCGCGAATCGCCCGATTCAGGCGCTTTTTTCGGGCGATACGATTATCAATAAAACGTGCTGGGGACAGCAAGAACTGTTTCGGATGTTCGCCGCGCTGCTGCGCGAATTGATCGAACGCGAAACGCCGCCGCTCTACTGGTTTTTATTGAGCAAAGGGATTCGCACGTATCTTTTGCTGCCGACGTTCTTTCGGAGGTTTTACCCGAATTATCTGACGCTGACGCCGACGCCGCCCGAAACACAAGCGATCATTGATGCGCTTGCCCGCGCCAAATTCGGCGCGTACTATCTCGAACAGTCCGGCATCGTGCGCGTCTGGCCGCCCGCCGACCGCCTGACCGACGAACTCGCCGCCATTCCCGACTCGAAGCGCAAGCAGCCGCACGTCCGTTTTTTTCTCGACCGCAACCCCGGCTATGTCAATGGCGACGAACTCGTCTGCCTCGCTGAAATTTCCGAGGCGAATCTGACCAGCGCCGCCCTCCGGTTTGTCAAAGAACAACGAATTTGAGAAGGGAACGAATAAAAAGACAAATTATTCGTTCCTTTCTCCGATTCGCTGTTCTCTTCCTATGCAATTTCTACTGCAAGCGTTATTCGCGCTGTCGCACTATCCTGAAAGCCGCCGATTTTTGAGTCATTGCGGGCAGGCTCGGATAATGCAAAATAGTCTGATGCAAACAATTGTTCGCAAGAACGCAGCGACTGTTTTCGGCAGAGAGCATAGCTTTCGCGAGATTCGCGATCTTGCGGCGTATCGTAAACATATTCCGATCAGAACGTATCAGGAGTTCTTGCCATATATTCGCCAGATTCAGGCCGGAAACGCGCAGGTGTTGACCGCCGATCCCGTCCTGCTTCTGCATCCCACCGGCGGAACAACCGGCACGAAACTCATTCCATATACCGCCGGGCTCAAACGCGAATTTCAGCGGGCGCTCGCTCCCTGGATCGTGAACATGGCATCGCAATTTCCTGCGATTCTGCATGGTCAGACGTACTGGACAATCACGCCGCCGAGTACGCGATCCGCCGATTTCGAGGAAGATTCGGCCTACTTCGGCTGGAAAGGACTGTTGTTGGGAGAACTGTTTGCCGTGCCGTCATGGGTAACGCAGATGAAGCGGATGGAAAACTTTCGATTTCTGACGCTCTATTTTCTGCTGCGAGCCGACAATCTGCGCTGGCTCTCGATCTGGAGTCCGACCTTTCTGCTCGTGTTACTGGAAGAACTTGACTGCCATGCCGAGCGGCTGTTAGCATCGCTGCGGGATGGCTGGCCTGCGCTGCCTGAAGCGGAAACGTTTCCGGTTCGCCTGAAACGCAGGTCAAACAAGGCGCGGGCAAACGCGCTCGAACAGGCGTTGCGCCTTCCGCTGTCGGAACGTTATCAGGCGATCTGGCCGCGTCTGTCGCTGGTTTCGCTTTGGAAAGATGGCGCGTCCGCCTTTCCCGCGCGGCAATTACAGGCATGTTTTCCGAACGCCTATTTTCAGGGGAAAGGTTTGTTGGCAACCGAAGGCGTGATTTCGATTCCACTGCAAGGAATTGTAAGCAGCCGCGAAACGGCCTGTGTTCCGGCCTTTACGTCGCATCTGCTGGAATTTGTGCCGGAACAAGATGGCGAGGCGTGTTGGCTCTGGGAACTTGAAGACGAGCAAACGTATGCGGTTGTGCTGACAGCTGGCGGCGGTTTGTACCGCTATGACATCGGCGATCTCGTGCGCGTCGAAGGCTTCTGGCGCGGTTTGCCGCTGCTGCGATTCATCGGGCGTAAAGGCCGTCATTCCGATCTCGTCGGCGAAAAATTAGAAGAAACATTCGTGAATGCCGCTATCGAACAGACGCTGCGGCGCTGTCCAATTCATTGGCGATTTTTGCTGCTTGCGCCTGAAATCAAGGAGCGTCGGCGCGGATATGTCGCCTTTATCGAGTCGGAAGAAGAGGAACGCCAATTATTGAAGTTTGTTCAAACGCTTGAAGCGGAACTCTGCGGGAATTTTCACTATGACGTGGCGCGTCGTTTGAAACAGCTTGAGCCGCTGCGCCTCGTTCGCGTTGCTCGCAACGGGGCGCAGACCTATTTGCAGCGCGGCCTCGATGCCGGACAAAAACTCGGCGACATCAAGCCCGCGCTGTTCGATATTCGATCTGACTGGGAAAAATGGTTCGAGTGTAGGGCGAAACTGTAGTTTCGCCCTACGAAATACGAAATTCATCGAAATCTTCGGCGACGACGATGTCGCCCGCGAATTCTTCCTGCGCCTCGGCGCGAATCGCTTGCGGATCGTCGTTTAAGACGGAATCGAGATGGAGCAGCACAAGTTTTTTCACGCCGCTCTGCCGGGCGACCCGTCCAGCGTGGCGGGCGTTGCTGTGAATCGGCACGATGTCCCGCGAGGACAACCCCGAACATTCGTGAAATAACATATCCGCGTCTTGCGCCAGTCGAATCAAGCGTTCCGAATAGGTCGTATCGCCTGAATAGACAACCGATTTCCCGGAAATTTTCGACATGATTTTAATCGCCATTGTCGGCGTTTTATGAGAATGATCCACCGGAGTGGTTGTGACGACAGCATGTGCGTTTTCAAGCACAAACGCGCCTTCTTCGAGCGGGATGCCATGCACATGCAACGGAAACGGGCAATCTTCCCGCAGCTCGAAAAAATCCAAAAACCGAATAATCACATCCAGCGCATTTTCCGGGCAAAAAATCCGCAGCGGCGTTCGGCGCTCAATATCCCAGTACATCATGGAAAAAATCAGCGCCGGAAGGCCGTAAAAATGGTCAATATGCGTATGCGTGATCACCACCTCTTCGAGGTGTTGGTAGGGAACGCCGACTTTCGCAAGTTTATGCGCCGCGCTGCCGCCACATTCCATCAGCAGATGCCCGTTTTGCCCGTTTTCGACCTCGGATGAAAAGACTAACGACACATTATCTCTGCGGGCGTTCACGACCGCGCCAGATGTGCCTAATATCGTGATTTTTTCCATTGTTTTACTCACGTTTCGACTCCGCTCAGAGTTATTGAGAGGAGTGCAAAAGCTTGCTTTTGCGACGTGGTGCAGCCGCGTGTCATTGCCTGACTTCGTCAGACTGCAAAAGCAAGCTTTTGCACTCCTCTCCTGCTCGATCTCATGAATAATGCGATACCATAGATTTTCTTTCGCTTATCATGAAACGCATAAAGTTCTCTTGTTTTGTCAAGGGAAATCCTTGAGAGGTTGAGGCGGTTGGCAAAAGAATGACAGAAAAGAGGGTGTGATCCCGAAAAAGCTCTTCATCAGGCGTGTCAAATCTCGATTTGACACGCGAAAGCAAGCTTTGGCGCTCCTCTTGTATCGAACACAGTCTTGTGTCTTGCCGTTCCTGCCGTTTTCAGAATCGCATTCAAATATGTTGACAACATTTCCCGCCTCAAGAACGTTGTGTTTCAACAACAGCAACGAATCCAAGAAATAAACGAATAGATGACAACCATTATAAAATTCGCATACCAACGCAACCCGCATTCCCGGCGTTTGTCGATGGAATGATAACATGAGAATATATGAGCAACATAGGAAAACCGTCAGCCGCCAATCTCTATAACCCACACGAACAGAGCCGGGAGCAGCTTATCGGGCGCTTCGTCGTCCGGCAGAATGTCTTTCAAGAGGTGTTCAGCTTTCTGAAAACATCAGACATGACGCCGCCCGTTCAGCATTTGCTGATTGAAGGGCAGCGCGGCATGGGGAAAACCACGCTGCTGCTGCGCTTAAGCTATGAAGTCGCCAATGATCCCGAACTCACGTCCCGGATTATCCCCATTGTGTTCAAAGAGGAGGCATATTACGGCATTCGCCGCCTCTTTAATCTCTGGGAAAAAATCGCCGAAGAATTGGAGCAAAAACAGCCGGAATTTGCCGGATTGCACCAACAAATGAACGCGGCATATAACGACAGCACCAGCTATGAAACGGTCTGCTTCGAATTTCTGGCAGCCGCCCTGGAAGCGCACTCACGCCGAATCATTCTTTTTCTTGATAATTTCGGCGAATTTCTGCGCAATTTCACGCTCTGGGAACAATTGCGGCTGTGCCAGATATTGGGGCAGAGTCCGCTGCTGCGGATTGTTGCAGCGTCCGCCGTCGCGCTGGAAGCGTTTGTCCGCGAAGCCGAGCCGCTGATTCCGTTGTTTCAGCGCGTGCAATTAGAAGGCTTGACCAGACAGGAAACCCACGCATTACTGCTTGAATTAGGCAAAGGTTCTGAGCAGGAAACGGTCATTCGCAATATTTTGAATCGCCAGCCCGGACGGGTCGAAAGCCTGCGTTTGCTGACCGGCGGCGTGATTCGGACGATTGTGCTGCTGTTCGAAATTTTCACGGATCAGGAAGATAGCTCGACGCTTGCTGACCTGGATACGGTCTTAGACCGCGTGACGCCGCTTTATAAAAGCCGCATGGACGACTTGACGCCGTTGCAGCGGGAAGTCGTGCATACGATTGCGCTTGGCTGGGAAGCAATGGGCGTGCAGGAAATCGCGAATAAGGCGCGTTTGCAAACCGACGAAGTGGTCAGCGTGTTGCAGCAGTTAGCGCACGTGTTTATGGTGGAACAGGTGTCATCTGACGCGAAAACTCCGCTGTATCGCCTGAGAGAGCGCTTCTTGAACGTGTGGTATTTGATGCGGCTGACCTCCGGCAGCAGTCAGACTCGCGTCGTCTGGCTTGTGCATTTTTTAGAAAACTGGTACGATCAGAAAGAGTTTGCACAGCACGTTCAACGCCATATTCAGGCGATGGCCGACGGCGAGTATCAGGCCAAAGCTGCGCTCTATCTGACTGAGGCGTTTGCGCGTTCGGGGCAATTGGACATCGACACCGAGCATAAAATGATTGCCGCCACCCGCCGCCTGTTAGAGGCGACCGACGTGCCGTTAGCCACCGAACTGTCGCGCTCTGACAAAGAATTGTTGAGCGAAGGAGATGCCTTGTATCAACAGGAACGCTTCGACGACGCGCTTGCCAAGTATCTGCTGGTCAAGCGCAAAAACGCGAACGTCCAGTTCCGCATCGGGTTTGCACATATACGGACAGGCCGTTATGCCGAAGCCGAAGCCGCGCTGCTCAGTTCGATGCGCGGCGGTCATGCGGACGCCG
>CAZMEO010000201.1:0-2430 GCA_964565315.1 uncultured Candidatus Moduliflexus sp.
GTGAAGGTCGCGTATTTTTGAACAATTTTCTGTGTGCTGAAATTATAGAGTGCCCAGGCGATGCCGGTGGCCAGAAGAATGAAATCCCCCTCCAACCGATTGGTTTCTGTGGACACAGTCCCTTGATAGATAATCAGGTAAATCCCCAAAAAGGCGATTCCAACCCCGGCTAATCTGATAAATGAGAGCCGCGCCTTTAGAAAGATGGCTTCTAAAAACATTGTAATTGCAGGAAAAGATGCAACTAAAAGGGTGGCATCTGAGGCTGACGTTCGTTGTACCCCCATGTTTTGAAGCGAAAAATAAGCTGTAATGCCAAGCAGCCCTCCTATTCCTAAGCGTAGAATATCTCGTATGGGAACGTGTTCGATTCGTTTGAAAAAGAGAGCAATTAGACCAACGACAGCCGCCGCAAACAAAAACCGAATTGCGCCAAACGTTAGAGGTGGAATGCTGCCCACTCCTATTTTGGTGATCACATAGGAGGCGCTCCACAATATAACCGCTGCCAATACCGATAAGATCGCCTGTTTCTGTTGAGGTTGATTCGCCTGACTGAGTACACTCGTGTCCTGCAAACGTGTAGTATGCATTTGGGAATTCATCGCAATTCTCCTGTAATTATGCCGATTCTGTTTAAAATGATCACTTCCTTCATAGAATGCCCTGGCGAGGCGTTTCTGTGAGAATGTAACGGAAATAATTTTTGCTTATTAGTAGCTACTTTTGTAGCTACTAATAAATATGTTCTTTTTTCATAATTGTCAATGGTTTCCAAATAATTTTTTCAAGATGCACAATTATGTTGACTCTATTTCTGCTCTGTAATCTATCTTCCTACTCATGATAGAAGATATTCTTAACCTCCTGATCCATATCGGTTTTACTGAGTATGAAGCTAAAGCCTATTTAGCGTTGCTTCAGCAATCACCATTAACCGGCTACGCGATTGCTCGCATTTCAGGTGTGCCTCGATCAAAAATCTATGAAGTGCTTGGAGCAATGTCTGAACGAGGCGATGTGCTGGTAAGTTATGGTGAGCCGGTGCAGTATGCGCCCAAACAGCCGCAAGAATTGATTGCCTCGCGTCGCCGCACGATTGAGCAGCGACTTGCTGCGGCTGAAAAAGGGCTGGAAGATTTTCTGGGAAAGAATACGCCGACAGATCTGATTTGGGATATTCGTGGCCGCGACGAAATACTCTCTCGACTGCGAGAAGTTATTGGTCGGGCAAAAAAACAAATTCTGCTTCAAATCTGGGAAGAAGATGCACCGGAAATTCGTGAAACACTTCTGCTTGCGGCTCAACGCGGCGTAGTGATTACCGTTGTGGCCTACGGGAATCCGGACTTCCCCTTTGCGCGAATTTATGCTCATGAACCTGGCGTGGAAGAAATCACCGATGAATACGGCGGGCGTTGGATAATTCTCAGCATTGACGGACAGGAGATCGTTGCCGGAATTGTTTCATTAGGCAAAGAAAGTCGTGCGGCCTGGTCGTCGCATGTGGGGATTGTCATGCCGATCACCGAGCAAATCAAACATGATCTGTATATTGCCGAGATGCTTCACAACCATCGCGAGGTTTTAGAGGCAAATTTTGGAAGAGCATTGCGAAATCTGCGGCAGCAATTTGGCCCGCCGACAACGGTATATCGTCCTAAACAAGAGAACGATGTCCTCGGTTAATCAATCGCGTTATGCCTGTTCGACATCAACCCAACCGCCTTGTTGAGCCGAGCGATACGCGGCATCTAAAACGAATTGCGCCCGCAAGCCGTCAATGAGGTTCGGCTCAGGCGTGTTTCCCTCAGCAATCGCTTTCAAAAACTGATATTGATTTTCAGCATGCGTCCGCTGCCAGCCTAAAATCGCCCGCGCTGGCGGAATTGACGCGCCAGGGTACTGCTGAACCGTATCGAGGCGCATCCAGCCCTGCTCGCCGCCTTTTCGAGACGCATCGAACCAATAGAGATAGTTGGCATCCATCAAATTAAAGCGCAACGCCCCTTTTTGTCCGCAGATTTCGAAGCGCAATTCATCAAGCACGCCGGTCGAAAACCGGGAAGCTTCAATCGTGCCGAGCGCGCCATTTTTCAGGCGAACTTGCAGCCAGGCGGCGTCATCCACCGTGACGCGCCCTTTTTCTTTTGCGCCATGCGAGATCGGGCGCTCCGTAATATACGTCTGCGTCATCGCCCGCACGGCCTGAAATTCACCCAGCAGCCAGCGCATCAGATCAATGGCGTGCGCCCCAAGATCAGCCAACGCGCCGCCGCCGGATGTGTCGTGTTGCAAACGCCAGCTTAACGGCTTGTCTGGATTCTCGTAGCCGGTATGCAGATATTCCGCCTGAAAACGGTAAATTTCCCCAAGCGCTCCGGCCTGCATCAGTTCATGCGCTCGCAGCAAGGCCGGGATAAAACGATA
>CAZMEO010000201.1:2530-6491 GCA_964565315.1 uncultured Candidatus Moduliflexus sp.
AACGTGGCGGCGACGGTAAACGGAATGCCGATTTTCATAAATTCGCCGAAACTGACGGAATAGCCCTGCCGTTGCAACAGGCCGATAGTAACGACATTCGCAGACGCGCCGACTGGCGTGCAATTGCCGCCGAGACATGCGCCGACCAATAAGCCGAAAGCCAGCACATAAAACGCCGAACCGCCAAGCTGTGCGCCAAGTTCCGCCGTGACCGGCAGCATCACCATGATGTAGGGGATGTTGTCAATAAACCCGCTGAGCAGTACGGAAATCCAGACAATCATCGTAAAAGTCAGGAAAAGATTCGCGCCGAACAGACGTTGAATCATGGCGGCAATATCGCCGATCATGCCGGATTGTTCGACAAGAAAGACTAAGATAAAGATTCCGGCGAGGAACAGCGGCGTTTCAATATCATACGTTTTTAGAATCTCGACGTTGGCCTGCCAGCCTGCTTCTCCATCTATCGAGCCATCGGGTTTTTCGCTGGCGTAAAAATAATGCCAGAACAGCCCGATCAATGCGCCGAAGATGCAAACCGTTCCGCCGAAATAGGTGAAATTCGGATCGAATTTGGTCGCCATCGCTAAGCAGGCGATCACGCTAAGGAGAATGCCGGTCGGCACAAGGCTTTCAATCTTAACGGGAGTCGGTTTCGCGACGGGCTGGCGATAGATGCGGAAAAACCAGTATAACACCAAAAAGCCGAACATCGCGCCGAATTGCACGATGAAAAAAAGTGATGGTTTTCCCTGGAACACAAAAAATTCGTTAAAGCCGAAATTCGTGCCGTGCCGCGAAATAAAGCCCGCCGTAATCATGCTGGGCGGGTCGCCGACGAGCGTTGCCGTGCCTTGCAAATTCGATGAAATCGCGATACCAATCAGCACAGGCACAGGCGACGCCTTCAAGCGCTGCGCAATCGCGAGCGCAATCGGCGCGACAATCAGCACGGTCGCGACATTATCCACAAACGCCGAAATCCCCGACGCTAACGCGCAAAGCCAGAGCATCGCCACGCCCGCCGTTCTTGACCGGAGAATAAACCAGTCCGCTAACCAGGTCGGCACGTTCGATTTGATAAATAGCTGGGCGATAATGGACATGCCGGTAAAAATCCCCAACACGTTCCAGCTAATCGCCTTGAGAAATTGCTGCGAAATCGTAGCGAGATTCTGCCCCGGAATTTTGATGAGAATGGCGGCAACGAGGAGCGCGATGGCCGACCAGACAACGTGCGGGCGCTTGTGTTTGAAGGCGATTAAGCCGACATAAACTAATACGAACACAATCGCAATCAATGGTTTTAATGCCGTAAATCCTGTTTCCATGGTCACCTCTTGTAGGGCGGGGTTGCATTCCCGCCGTGAAATCGGATTGACGAAAAGGCGGGAATGCAATCCCGCCCTACCTACAACCGGCTGACGCCGGAAATTTGATACACGACCGCGCCATCTTCCATGTCTTCGGATGACACCTGCGCATAGCCTTTCTGCGTCAGGTGGCGCAAAATCTCTTCCGCGGTGTCAAGCGTGATGTCCAGGCCAATGGATAAGGCCGGAACGGTGAGTTTCCCCTGTTGCAGGCTGGCGAACATCAGCGCCTCTCGCACCGGTAATTTATAGGAAATCAGCAGCACGACGACGCCAGCAATGATAATCGGCGTGCCGATCAGAAACGCCCAGAGGCCGGTCAACCAGATCGGCGGCAGCGACGTGCCTGCCGCGCCGTCAACATACGCCAGAATGCCGAAAATAATCAAGCCCCAGCCAAGTTTCCGCTGGCGAGAACGCCGGGCGTTCAGGCTTTTGATGTAATGAAATAGTTCGTTTTGCATATCGCGTGCAAGAAAAATACATTCAACGCAAACGGCGCGAATGCCGCAAAAGACGCTATTGCGAATAAAAGTGACGTTTGCGTCTTTTGCGACTGTTGCGCCTTTAGCGTTAAATTGATTACTCCTGATTCTGCGGTGATTGCTGTTGCATCTGCTTCATCACAGCCCCGGCTTCGCCGATTTTGAAGAAATCATCCAGCGAATTCCAGAGCGTGCCTTCGCCTGCCGGAGCAAACACGACCTGAATATTCGGCGCGAGTTTGCTGGCGAATTGATACATCGCGAACGCTTTCGCATCGCCGAACGCGCCGACTGACGCCGCCAAGCCTTCAGCCTCAGCGGTTTTCTTCAATTTGATGACATCCGCTTCCGCCGTGCCGGTTTTCAGGATCGCCTGCGCTTCGATTTCGGCGGATTCGAGGTTGATTTTCGCCGCCTCAAGCCGTTGTTTGGCTTTGATATTCAATTGCGCCGCTTCCGCCTCCGCTTTCAACTGCTGTTCGATTTTCTGGGTTTCGCCTTCCACGCGCCGCGTGTTCTGTTCGGCGAACGCCTCTTCCTGCGCCAATTGCGCGGCTGATTTCGCGGTTTCGATGCGCTGCTGATTCCGCAGGTTTTCTTCCACCGCGATCACCGATTGCTTGATCGGTTCGGAAATTTCCGACGGCACGGTGATTTTGCGGATCAGGGCGCGATGAATCAGAATGCCGCGATCTTGCGAGAAGGTTTTCATTTTCTCAAAAAAGGTTTTTTGAAATTCCTCGCGCCCAACGCCAACGATAAAATCTTTCGCCGCGTATTTCGAGCCTTCGGTGCGGGAAATCGAGCGGGCGTTCGGACGGATGACCTTATCAATAATTTTATCCTCGATGCCGATGGTGGCGACGACTTCCGCCACGCGATCCGGGTTGATGCTCCATTCGACCGTCACGTCGGAGATGATTTGAAAGCCGTCTTTCGACGGGAAATCTACCGGCTCGGTTTCGATGGTTTGGCCGGATTGGGTGACGATATTCGTGGTCGGATTCGCGTCCATGTCGAGCTTTTGCGCCTGAATGCTCACGACAATCACATCATATTCATACGGGTTGACGTAGTGCATCCCGGCGGGGAGCAGATTTTTCTGAACGCCGCGCTCGCCCGGCTCGACCAAGCCTGAGCCTTTTTCGGGAATCTTCCCGGTTTTGGCGACCTGCACGCCGACCGAACCAGCCGGAATATTGATGGCGTCGTAAACATCGACTTTGATTTGAAAGGGGTTAATCCGGTATGTTCCCGGCGTGAGAATCTGGCGCAGCACACCTTTTTCGCCGTCATCCGCCAGCAATTTGCCCGCTGGAAGCGGTGTCCCGACTTGCGAGGTCTGCACGCCGAGCTTGCCCGCCGGAATCACGACATTGTCGAATAAGTGGATTTTGGTCGCATAGGGATTGATGCGATACGTGCCGGGACCGAGAATGTCGCGCTGAATGCCTTTTTGTCCAAGCTCGGCCAGAATTTCGCCTGCTGGCATCGGATCGCCGACGAGCGATTCCTGCACGCCGATTTTTTCGCCGGGAATATTGATTTCCGGGTGAATTTCAATGGCATACGACCAGGGGTTGAAATAATAGCGCCCCGGTGAGAGGAAATCTTCGCGAATCCCTTTTTCACCGGGCTTTGCGAGAATCTGACCAGCGGAAAGCGATTTGCCGGTTTTCGCGTTAATCACGCCGATATAACCCGCCGGGACGGTCACGCGGAATGTCAAGAAAAACGCAATGCCGCCAATCGTGAGAATTCCCGCCAGCAACGTACCTAATGAAACAATTAGCCCTTTTTTAATGCCATAGGTTTTGCCTTCTGCCATAATCATATCCTCCATTTCGGTAGGGCGGGATTGCACTCCCGCCAATGTTCAATTTCCTAACATAATTTTTCAACCCACCCCTTGCCCCTCCCAGGAGGGGAATCGCAGTTCGAGGCGATGCAGCCTGAAATTCCCCTCCTGGGAGGGGCAGGGGGTGGGTGATCAAAAAAATATTAGGGAGTAATCCCGCCAATGTATAAAGCGGAAATACGTTTTCACTGCAAAAATCATCTGGCGGGAATGCAATCCCGCCCTACCGGTAAGATAAAAAATTG
>CAZMEO010000202.1:0-4743 GCA_964565315.1 uncultured Candidatus Moduliflexus sp.
CTGCCGCCAGAGTTCGGCGAACGCGTGTCCCATCGTCATGCCGACATCCTCGCAAATCACATGTCCGAACGGATAGTGGCTGACGCTCGTTTCCACGCCGATATTCATGCACGACCGCCATGAAATATGCTCGATCATGTGGTTCAGGAAATGGAGCGGCGTTTTAATCTTCTCGTTGATGTCCGGGTGGCGCTCCTGCGTGTCAATCTCGATGGAAATCACCGATTCCCGCGTGATGCGTTTGCAGCGGACGCCATGCGGACTGGCATTCAGAAGATGAATCCCTAATCCCAATTGCTGTTCCGGCTGCTGTTCCGGCTGCTGTTTCGGCGCGGGCTGCGCGGCGGATTCCTGACGGAATTTGCGTTCCTTGAAGGCGAGCGCGTGGGCGGAAAAACCTTCGTATTCGGCAAAATGCGTCACGAACGGCTTGAATTCGTCATACGCGGCTTGCGTCAGATGACTGATGGAACTGACTTTGACGAAATCCCGCACCGACAGCGCCGAATACGTCTTCGCGAAGCCGGTCGTCGGCAGAATCGCGTTCGGACCGAGCGAATAGTTGCAGGCGGAAATCGGCGTGTATTCGCCTAAAATAATTTCCCCGGCGTTGCGGATTTTCTTCGCCGAGCCGAACAAATCGGCGGCATGAACTGACAAATGTTCCGGCGCGTACTCGTTGACGAACGCAATCGCCTCGTCAAAGGTTTTGGTGACGACAATCCCGCCGAAGCCGGATAACACGGTTTCGCAGAACGATTTGCGCTGCGCCGGGAGTTTATCGAGCAAGCCGGGAAGATGCGCCATCGCGGCTTCCGCTAACGGCAGCGAGTTCGTGACGAGATAGGCGGAAGAATCCGGGCCATGTTCGGCCTCGTTCAGCAAATCGAGCGCGGTCAGATACGGATCGGCCTGTTCGTCGGCCAACACCAACGCTTCGCTTGGTCCGGCGGGCAAACCAGGATCAACCACGCCTTGCAGCAGACGTTTCGCGGCGGTGACATACGGATTGCCGGGACCGAGGACTTTCAGCGCTTTCGGAATGCTTTTCGTCCCATACGCTAACGCCGCAATCGCCTGCGCCCCGCCCGCTTTATAGACATCGCGGATGCCGCAGATGTCGGCGGCAACCAGCGTCGCCGGGTCGCTTTTGCCGCTTGGCAGCGGCGGCGAAAAGACCAAAATTTTTGGCACGCCCGCCACGACCGCCGGAATGCCGAGCATCAGCATCACGGACGGAAACGAGCCTTTGCCGCGCGGCACGTACAGCGCGACCGAATCCACCGGCGTAGTCTGCTCTCCCGCAAAGACGCCCGGCGCGATTTCTTTCACCCAATACATGTCCGGCTTTTGCAATTGGTGGAACGCCCGGATATTTTTCGCCGATTTCTGCAACGCATCCAGGAGCAGCGGATCAATCAGCATATAGGCTTCCTGGATTTCGTCCAGCGTGACTTTCAGCCCGTCGAGCGGAACATCCGCGCCGTCGAATTGCTTCGTATATTTCACTACCGCCGCGTCGCCGTTGGCGCGGACATCCTCAATAATCGGACGCACGACATCGGCAAACTTCTCGGCATCCACCGCCGTCCGCTGCATCAATTTGGCGCGGTCGGCCTCTGACATTTCCCACCATTTAAAAAGATTCATCGGGGGTCATGGCCGTGTTCCTTCGTGGGACGGCGCAACATGCGCTTCCTTCACGTAAGGAAAGACAGCCTTTTTTATTATTCACTCATGTTACGTACCCCACCCCTGTTCTCCCCAAAGGGGAGGGGGTTTCCCCCTCTCCTCGGAGAGGAGGAAGGGGGTAAGGTCGAACAGGAAACGTTTTCAAATCTTGCCTGCGTAACGTGAGTTATTCAATAAGACGTGTTGGGCTTGAGCTTTGTAGAAAATGTATTCTTCAGTAAGGCCAGCTTTTCGCCTCACAGGTGAAATGTCAACCTTTTTATGCGTCCGCTTGCCACGGAAGCTATAATCCTGTTTCCCGCAATTTTTCGACAAGTTCGCGCTGCTGCTCGGTCAGCGCAGACGGAAGTTTGACCTGGATTTTGACGTATAAATCGCCTTTTTCATGTTTGCCCATTTTCGGAACGCCGAAGCCTTTAATCCGCATTTTCGTGCCGGGCGAGACGCCTGCCGGGACTTTCAACGACTTTTGTTCTTCTTCCATCGTCGGCACGGTGATTGTCGTGCCGAGCAGCGCGTCAGTCAAACTGATTGTGACCGGCGCTTCGAGGTCGGCGCCATGCCGCTCAAAGATCGGATGCGGCGCGATGTTGACCACCACGTACAGATCGCCGGGAGCGCCGCCGGGCGCAGGAGCGCCTTTTCCCGCCACGCGGAGCTTTTTGCCCTCCTCGATACCTGCCGGAATTTTGATTTCGATATCTTGCCGTCCCGCGCCGGGAACGTGAAGGCTCAGGCGTTGCTTGCCGCCATGATAGGCAGTGTGAAAGGGTACTGTGACCGTCGTTTCGACATCCTGGCCTTTTGATGGCGAATAGGCTTGCCTGCCGCCAAACGGATTGCTGCCGGAAAACCCGCCGCGCCGCTGCCCGCTGAATCCTCCGCCAAACAGATGTTCGAACAGATTGCCGCCGCCGCCCATGCCGAATTCATTGAAAATGCTGGAAAAATCCGTGCCTCGGAAAATATCATCCTGGCTGAATCGCTGACGGAATCCGTCGGCGCCGAACATGTCGTACTGTTTGCGCTTGTCCGCGTCGCTTAACACGGCGTAGGCTTCATTGATTTCCTTGAATTTTTCTTCCGCCGTTTTATCATTCGGATTTCGATCCGGATGGTATTGCATGGCTAATTTGCGGTAAGCCTTTTTCAACTCGGCGTCACTCACATTTTTCTTGACACCGAGCGCCTCGTAGTAATCTCTCATAGACCTGCATCACCTCGTAGATTCAGTTAGTAGATGTCATGACACAGAAGGTGAAGACGGTGTCAGACACGTTGAACGTGTCTGACACCTGTGTTCTTGCCATAACATCTTGTGTCAATACAGTATAATAACCAATCCGCGAAATTCTGTCAAGGGCTTGTCCGTGAATTGATCAAATTTTGAGGAGCGCGTATTTATGACGAAAGGCGTAATTGTAACTTGACAAGTTCTCTATAACCGATTAAACTTCCCTGTATCCTCATTGTCTTTCTATACGTAACTGCAAGGATTTTTTCAGCATGGCTGTCAAAGATCGCGCCCGAACCCGCATCATGACGCCATGATCATCATAAATAATGCATTCACGACATTTGGAATAACATGACGGTAAAAGACGCATTTGCAGGACGAATCAGCACCCCCTTTTCTCTCTGGAAAAAACAGTTGATGGAATCGCTTCCCGATTTAATCAACCGTTTTGTTGTCATGCCGTTTCTGCGTCTTGGCACTCGTTCCATCGTTGGCGAGCGCACCGCCCACAGCATCGAATCTATCGGCAAGGTCGCGAAAAAATATGACGAGGGTTATTCCGTCATCATTATTCCCTCCCATCCGATGGCGCGGCGGCACACATTAGGCATGATGCTGCATTGCATGAAAATCTCCAAAGAAATCAGCGGTCAATATCCGCATGTCGTCCTTGCCACCGATGAAATCACCTTTGTCTATATCAAAATCCGCGTGGTGAACGAACTGATTCAAAAATTTTACCGGTTTATCGGTACGCTCGGCGGACACATCATGTTAAGCCGCAAAGACCCGAACAGCGCCTTCCGCGCCGGGATTGACATTGCGCGTCTGCTGCGCAATCAATCGATTGTCGTGATGGCCGGGGAAGGGTATCCCCGCCACGATTCCCGCCGATATGTGGACATTCCGAACAGCGTCGAGTTTTTTTATACCAAGCTGAAGAGCAAAAATATGCTGCCGCCGTCAGTCAACAAAACCAACTTTGTTGATAAATTAGTGCGCGACATGCAAGCCCTTGTTGACCGCGAAGACAAACAATCGTATCGTTCCGGCAAGCTCTCGGATCATGCCATTGACAGCATCAAACAGACGTTCTTGCGCAATATTCCGGTCGGCCAGACAATTGAGGTCGATGATGTCGTGGAAGAATTGCTGATGAGTTGGGGCGAGCGCTTCGGGCGGCTTCAGGGGATTGATCCGGTGTTAGGCGTGACCGTGCAGCCGCGCCATAAAGCGATGATCCTGCCGATTGTGTTTACGGAATACAGCAAAAATCAGCAGCATATCGACGTGCGGGATTATTTTTTGATTGATAACGCCAGCTATACGGAAGTGAAAAGCAGCATGCGGGAAATGGATATGATCCAGCGCTGCAATATGGCGTTCGACATGGTGGATGACCAGCATCATGCCGATATTCTCGCGAATATCTGCGACTTTTGCGGCGTGACGTATGCCCCGGCGCACGATCTGTTCGAAGAATATCAGGTCGGCAAACTCCCGTTTCAGGAACTCTATGCGGTCATTCTCGAAAAAATCAAAACGCCACACAATCCGTTTGAGTTGCAGCAGGCCGAAGGCTTTCGCGATTATCTGAACAATTTTAAAATCGCCGCCGAAATCGCCGGCCTTGATGATGAAGACCGCCTGATGCTGCGCGACGCCATCAAGCTGAACATCAGCGACTTAGAGCAAGTCATCCCCTCCGTCCGCATCCGCCAGGCATGGAAACAGCAGGAAGCCGCTGCTGTTGCGGAATAAGCGCATTATCTTCTCGATTGCCAGCAATCCTCAAATTTTTCTCTTGACAATTG
>CAZMEO010000202.1:4843-6469 GCA_964565315.1 uncultured Candidatus Moduliflexus sp.
AAGACGCCACTCACCCAACTTCAAGCATGGAAAGCGCTGGAAGCGCATCGCAAGACTGGAATGCCGACTCTCAAAGACCTGTTCGCAGGCGATTCCGCGCGCGGCGAGAAAATGACTCTTGAAGCCGTTGGGCTGTTTTGGGATTATTCGAAGAATTACCTCACGGAGGATACGCTGAAACTTCTCCTCCAATTGGCCGAGGAAACCAATCTGCGCGGGCGGATTGACGCCATGTTCCAGGGCGAAAAAATCAATATGACGGAAAACCGCGCCGTGCTGCACGTGGCCTTGCGCGCGCCAAAAGGCGCAAGCATCATGGTGGACGGCGAGAATGTCGTGCCGCAGGTGCATGCCGTGTTAGACAAAATGGCCGCGTTTTGCGAACAGATTCGCTCTGGCGCATGGAAAGGCTACACCGGCAAACGCATCAAGAACATCGTCAACATCGGCATCGGCGGCTCAGATTTAGGGCCGGTCATGGCATACGAGGCGCTCAAAAGTTACAGCGAACGCTCGCTGACATTCCGCTATGTTTCTAACGTGGACGGCACGGATTTCGCGGAAGCCGTGCAAGACCTCAACGCGGACGAAACGCTCTTTATCGTCTCCTCCAAAACCTTCACCACGCTGGAAACCATGACCAACGCCCGCACCGCCCGCGAATGGCTCGTGCAGCGGTT
The DNA here is from genome assembly GCA_964565315.1 of uncultured Candidatus Moduliflexus sp. Taxonomy (GTDB): domain Bacteria; phylum Moduliflexota; class Moduliflexia; order Moduliflexales; family Moduliflexaceae; genus Moduliflexus. Next base: position 5,524 of record CAZMEO010000202.1, read on the forward strand.
CAACGGCGATGAAAACGCGGTGGCGAGACATTTTGTCGCGGTTTCGACCAATGCGGCGGAAGTCGCAAAATTCGGGATTGACACCGCCAACATGTTCGGATTCTGGGATTGGGTCGGCGGGCGCTATTCGATGGATTCAGCCATCGGCCTTTCGACGATGCTGGCGATTGGCGCAGACCAATTCCACGCGCTGCTTAACGGCTTTCATCAGATGGATGAACATTTTCGCACCGCTCCGTTCGAACGCAATCTGCCCGTGTTGATGGGGTTGCTTTCCGTCTGGTACGTCAACTTTTTTAACGTGGAAACCATCGCCGTGCTTCCCTACGATCAATATTTGAAGCGTTTTCCGGCATATTTGCAGCAATTAACGATGGAAAGCAACGGCAAATATGTCACGCTCGACGGAACGAAGGTCGATTACCAGACCAGCCCGATCTACTGGGGCGAACCAGGCACGAACGGCCAGCATTCGTTCTATCAGTTGATTCATCAGGGGACGCGCTTAGTTCCGTGCGATTTTATTGCCTTTGCCCAGACGCTCAATCCGCTCGGACGGCATCACGACATGCTGATGGCGAACGTCTTCGCGCAGGCCGAGGCATTAGCGTTCGGCAAATCGCTGGAACAAGTTCTGGCGGAAGGTACGCCAGAATGGCTTGCGCCGCATAAGGTGTTCGAAGGCAACCGTCCATCCAACACGATCCTTGCTTCGCGCTTGACGCCGGAAACATTGGGCAAGCTGATTGCGTTGTATGAACATTGCGTCTTCACGCAGGGCGCGATCTGGAATATCGATCCGTTCGATCAGTGGGGCGTGGAATTGGGCAAAGTGCTGGCGCAGCGCATCGTTCCCGAACTCGAAAGCACAACCGAGCCTCAGCTTGGTCATGACACTTCGACCAACAACCTGATTCGGCGTTATCGGGCGATGAAACAGCAGATG
>CAZMEO010000203.1:0-1971 GCA_964565315.1 uncultured Candidatus Moduliflexus sp.
GTTCAGCAAATGAACCGACACGCGAACGAGGAGAACACAACACATGGCAACACATCGGATACAAATTTGCATGGGCAGTTCGTGCTTTGCCAGAGGCAATGAAACCAATTTAGCGATTATCGAAGAATATCTGCGCACGCGCGGCGATACAACAGTCGTGGATTTTCGCGGAAGCCGCTGCGAAGGACGATGCAGCGCCGGGCCGAATCTTGAAATTGATGGCGTCCTGTATAGTCAGGTCGATTCGGAAACGCTGATTGCGTTGCTGAATCAGTGCTTGAATTAAACGAATATGGATCATGGATTTCCAGTTTATACCAGTGAAGCCGTCTGTCAGGATTGCTACAAATGCGTCAGGCAATGCCCGGTCAAAGCGATTCGGATCAATAACGGGCATGCCAGCGTCTTGCCGCAGCTCTGTATTTCATGTGCGCAATGCGTCGAAATCTGCCCAGGTCACGCCAAAAAGGTGCGCGACGATAGCGGGCGGGCGCGGCTGCTGCTGCAACGAAAATCGCACGTGTTTGCGTCGCTTGCGCCATCATGGACGGTCGAGTTTCCAGGAGTCTCGGCAAACAGCATGATTGCGGCGCTGCGGCAGCTTGGATTTGCTGGAGTCAGCGAAACCGCGTTAGGGGCGCAGGAAGTGTCCACCGCGTTAAATGCGTATCTGCCACAGGCTGAACCGGGCGTTTATATTTCAACCGCCTGTCCGGTCGTTGTCGATTTTGTCTGCAAATACGCGCCGCATGCTCATGCGCAACTCTTGCCGATGAGTTCGCCGCTGTTGGCGCATTGCCGACTGCTGCGGCAGCAGTGTGGAGAAGAGATCGGCATTGTGTTTTTCGGGCCGTGCATTGCGAAAAAGCATGAGGCTGACCGTCAGCCCGATTTGCTTGATTTGGCGCTGACGTTTCAGGATTTGCGGCAATGGCTTACGTCCGCGCATATCGAATTCTCGGAAAACGCGCCGGATGCCAACTTCGTGCCGTATCAGGCCGAAGAAGGGCGAATCTACCCGATTGACGGCGGCATGATCAATACGCTCGCGGCAGACAGCCAGATCGAATCCGTCGCAATCAGCGGGCTGCGGCACTTGCAATATTACCTGCGCAGTGATGATTTGACGACGGTTGATCGCCCTGTTTTCATCGAAGCGTTGGCATGTGAAGGCGGGTGCATCAACGGCCCGGGACGTTCGAATAAACGGGCGGGACTTGCAGAACGCCTGCATATTCGGCAAACGGTGGAATTGCCGAGGCCGCTCCCTGCGCGAGAAAACCGGGTGGAGGTCATGGCGCGAATGGCTGAACCTGAGCCGGTCGCGCATCGCAGCGTTTCGGACGAGGCGATTCGTAAAGCCCTCCGGGATGTCGGCAAATATACGCCGGATGATGAATTGAACTGCGGCGGATGCGGCTATGAAACCTGCCGCGCCTTTGCGCGGGCGATGGTTGAGGATCGCGCCGAACCGGCGATGTGCGTGTCGTTTATGCGCGAAAAAGCGCGGCGCAAAGCGAATGCGCTGCTGCGCTGCATGCCCTCGGCCAGCGTGATTGTGGACGCCTCCTTGCAGATTATCGAATGCAACCGCCATTTTGCCGAACTGTTCGGCAGCGACGCGTTGTTGGCGTATGAAGCCAGGCCCGGCCTGGAAGGGGCGTATCTTGACCGGATCGTGCCATTTGTCGAACTCTTTCGAATGGCGCTGGAGACCGGCAAAGATATTCATCGCGATTTGATGCGCATGGATGACTTGCTGTTGAATGTGACGCTCTTTACCATCGAGCCTGAGAAAGTCGTGGGGTGCATTATTCAAGATGTCACCGAATTTGAAACGCATCGGGAGCAAATCGCCTGCAAAGCGAATGAAGTGCTGCAAAAAAATCTGGCGACGGTGCAGGAAATCGCCTGCAAGCTCGGCGAACACATGGCTGATACGGAAATCCTGCTCCGCTCAATCAGCAGAGG
>CAZMEO010000203.1:2071-6396 GCA_964565315.1 uncultured Candidatus Moduliflexus sp.
CATCGTTATTTATTGAAATCGAGCATGTGCAGCGCAAAAAGCGGCATGAAGCCGTGTGCGGCGATGCGTTCACGTCGCGCCAGTTTTTGCCGGAGCAGCGCAAAATCGCAGTGTTGTCGGATGGGTTAGGGAGCGGCGTCAAAGCCAACATTCTGTCGTGCATGACGGCGGAAATGGCGATTCGTTTTGTCGCCAGCGATAAAGACATTCAGGACGCCGTGAAATTGATTATGAACGTGCTGCCGGTGTGTCGGGTGCGCCGAATCAGCTACGCGACGCTGAGCATTGTCGATACGCTCTATTCCGGCGAAACGCGCATTGTTGAAATGGGCAATCCGCCGATCTTATATGTGCGGGGCGACCGATTGGTGGATTTAGCATACCAGGAATTCACGTCGCCCGCCTGGCATAATCGGGCGCTGCGCGTCGCCACCGCCTCGATTCAGCCGGGAGATCGCATCATTATGATGTCCGACGGCATTACGCAGGCCGGATTGGGCACGGACGAGCATAAGCTCGGCTGGCGCATTCAGGGCTGTTGGGAGTTCGTGCGCGAGCAAATCGCGGCGGATCGCAATATTTCCGCCCGAAGCCTGGCGTCGAGCATTATGAAAAAAGCGCTTTCGCATGAGCGGCGCTTTCAACCGCATGATGACATGACGTGCGCCGTGATGTATTTCCGCGAGCCGCGCCGGACGATGGTCATGACCGGGCCGCCGTATCACAAAGAGCGCGACCAGGAAATGGCGGCGCGCTTGAATGATTTTTCCGGAAAAAAAGTGATTTGCGGCGGAACAACCGCCAACATCATCGCCAGAGAATTGGGGCGCGCGATTCAGACGCCGCTGAAACGCTGCGGCGATCTGCCGCCGCCATCATATATTGGTGGCATTGACTTAGTGACGGAAGGCATCCTGACGCTGTCGCGCACGTTTCAACTGTTAAAAGTGCGCGATGCGGCAGGGGATCACACGGCAGCGGCGGAATTTGTGGAATTATTGCGAGAAAGTGACGTGATCGACTTTTATGTCGGCACGCGCATCAACGATGCGCATCAAGACCCGTCGCTGCCGCGCGAATTGGAAATTCGGCGAAATATTGTCAAACAAATCGCCAAAATTCTCGAAGAGCAATATCTGAAAAAAATTCAGCTTCATTATATTTAAGAGCATGGAAGGAGTGCAAAATCTTGATGTCGCCTGTCGAATCAAGATTTGACGCTCCTCGGTACTCTTAAAAATTTATGAAATAGCGTACAATGGAAAAAGTAAAAGTGAAATTGTGTCTTGGCACGACTTGCTATGTGCTTGGAGCATCTGGCATGCAAGAAATCGAAGAACTCCTCGAAACGGACATCGCGCCCTATGTCGATATTTCCGGAACCACCTGTTTAGGGTTATGTAAAGATGAGATGTATAAATGTCTGCCGTGCGCTCTGATTGATGGCGAAATTTGTGAGAATGCCACCCTCCCCGACTTGCTTCAAGCCATCAGAAAGGCGGTGGCGCAGCGCCGCGCGGAGGAGATGACGCCATGTTAAACAATAACGCCGTAAAAATCCGCCGGGAAATTTTTATTCGACTGGCGCGGTTATTTTTCGAAGGGCGGTTCGAGACGCATATTGATCGCATTCCATTGGAAATGCGCCCCAAACATGCGGCGTCGTCGCGCTGCTGCATCTATAAAGATCGCGTCATGCTGAAATACCGCTGCATGGCGGCGTTAGGCATCGGCGCGGAAGAAGAGCGCGATGAGTTGACCTCATTGCGGGAATACGCGCAGATCGCGCAACAGCGCGAAACCGCGCCGCCCGTGCCGCTCACGATTTTGAGCGAGGCATGCAGCGCGTGCGTGCAGACGCGCTACCAGGTGACGGAAGCGTGTCAGGGCTGTTTGTCGCGGCTCTGCATGATGAATTGTCCCAAAAACGCGATTGAGTTCGAACAGGGCAAAGCGCGGATCAATATGGCGAAATGCGTCAACTGCGGCAAATGCCTGCAAGTCTGTCCGTATAAAGCGATCATCCAGATTCCGATTCCGTGCGAGGAAATTTGTCCGACTGGCGCAATCTCCAAAAATGGGACGGGGAAGGAAACCATCGATTTCGACAAGTGCATTTTTTGCGGCAAATGCGTGGCCGCCTGTCCGTTTGGAGCGATTGCGGAACGGTCGCAGTTCCTTCCGATTTTAAATGCGCTGACCGGCAGTCGCCATGCGACCGCGCTGTTAGCGCCAGCCGCTGCCGGACATTTTCCCGGAACGCTTGAACAGGTGCATACCGCATTGCTGAGCGTCGGTTTCGATGCGGTCTATGATGTCGGCGCGGGCGCAGACATCACGGCGCGAGACGAAGCCGCCGAATTTCAGGAGCGCATGGCCGCGCAGCAGCCGTTTATGACGTCGTCCTGCTGTCCGGCGTATGTAGAAGCCGTGCGGAAACTTGTGCCGGAACTTTCGGAATATGTTTCGCATACCGTCTCGCCAATGATTACGGCGGCAGCGATTGCCAAAGAACGTCATCCTGAAACGGTAACGGTGTTTATCGGGCCGTGCATCGCGAAACGCATGGAAGGGGCGTTGGCAAAAGATGTCGATTACGTCATGACGTTTGAAGAACTCGGCGCGATCTTTGTCGCCAAAGAGATTGAGGTCGGGTCGTGTGAGCCGACACGTTGGGAAAATGCCTCATCTCCCATCGGGCGCGGATTTCCAGTCAGCGGCGGCGTCGCGAATGCCATCCGCGCAAGCGTCGATTCCCCAACGTGCCAGCCGTTTGTCGTGAACGGATTAGACCGGCGGCAGATCAAATATCTGAAGCATCAGTTGCGCAAGCAGCCGCCGGGGAATTTTATCGAGGTCATGGCCTGCGAAGGCGGCTGCGCGGCTGGACCCGCCGGGCTTTCGGATGCGCGGAAAGCGGCGAAACGAATTGAAGAATGGAGTCATTCGACGCATTAAACGCGCATTCACGCCGTATTCGCTCTCTCAAAACGGCTTCAGAAATAACATTTCTGAAGCCGTTTTTGCAAATCTCCCCTAAAAAATTTCGAAAAAGAATCTATCTTTTTCCGTCATTCCCGCCGTATTCCTCAATATTTTCTTTCCATTTTTACCGAGAATCATATTGTTTTCAGATTTATTTCTTGACACGTCTTTTCGGTATGGGTAAAAAATTCCTCAAAAATTTGTCAGATGTTTAGAGCAGAAGGTGCTATTTGTTCCAATAACTTGAGCGCAAAAAGGAGAACAGCGTATGGCAGAACGAGCAGACGCATTAGGCATGATTGAAACGCGCGGTTTTACGGCGATGGTGGAAGCGGCGGATGCGATGGTGAAAGCGGCGAAAGTCGAACTCGTCGGCTTCGAAAAAATCGGCGGCGGCTATGTGACGGCGATTGTGCGCGGCGATGTGGCGGCAGTGCGGGCGGCGGTGGATGCCGGAACGCGGGCGGCGGAACGAGTTGGCGAAATTGTTTCGACGCATGTCATTCCGCGCCCGCATGAAAACGTGGATGACGTGCTGCCGCTTGGCCGGAAATCTGTTGAAAAATAACTGAGCGCATAATGCACACCATTCATGACGCCGGATATAAAAAACTGTTCTCGAACAAAACGATTTTCAGGGAACTCATTCAGACGTTCGTGCGCGAGAATTGGGTCAAAGACCTTGATTTCACCGATTGCGAAGCGCTTGACAAATCGTTTGTCGCGGATCATTATAAAGAAACAGAAAGCGATCTGATTTATAAGGTGAAATTTCGCGGGCATGACGCTTATCTGTTCGTGCTGATGGAGTTTCAATCGTCGGTGGATCGCTTTATGGCGGTGCGCGTGCTGAGTTACGTCACCAGTTTTTATTTGGATTACGCCCACGACAATAAGGAGGTTCGCAAGCTGCCGCCAGTCTTTCCGATTGTCCTGTATAATGGCGACCGGCGCTGGACAGCGCCGACCACGCTCTCCGCGCTGCTGCAAGAACCGACGCTGTTAGGGAAATATACGCCGCGTTTCCAATATTTCAAGGTCGCCGAACGCGAGTATTCCAAAGAAGAACTGCTGCGGATTCGGAATATCGTTTCGACGCTGTTTTTAGCCGAAGCGTACTATGATCGAGAACTGATTATCAATGAATGCTTGAGCGTGTTTCGACATGAAGATGACCGTCAGGCCGTCTCGCTGCTGCTGAATTGGTTTCGACAGTTAATGGAACATGGCCAGGTTCAGGCGGGCGATTACCGAGAATTAGAGTTAGTGTATCAAGATGTCGAGGAGGCGAAAGGGATGCTGATTACGGCATTAGAAAAAGAACGCAAAAAGATGCGGGC
>CAZMEO010000204.1:0-3081 GCA_964565315.1 uncultured Candidatus Moduliflexus sp.
GCCGTTTCGCCAGCGCGAGCGGAAGATTGCAGCCTTCATCAAGCAGACGAGCGCGAAGCATTGTGAGGAAACGCCGCTCATCCGTTTCCAGAACAAAGGCCAGTTCGTCTCGACGCATTTCTATCGGGTTCATCCGCTTTTCTCCATGTTATCGGCGTTATTGCGCCAATTTCTGTTTCGCTTGCGGATGATCGGGCTGAATGCGCAAAATGCGCTCATACTGTTCGAGGCTCTCCGCCGTCATCCCTTTTTCTTCGTACAACCCGGCCAATGCTGTTCGAAACGCCACGTTTGTCGGCGCGTTCGCGACCACTTCTTTCATCAGCGTCACAGCCTTCAGCCATTCGCCCTGCGCCCGATAGCGCTCGACCAGCAACATCACATTTTCAGGCTGCTGTTTATTCGCCCAAATATATTGTTCCCATAAAAAATTCAGTTCCGTTGCATTCTTCTGCGCTAAATAGAGCTGCTCGATCTGCTGATAGACGGCGAAGCGGGCTTCTCCGACCTCAATCGCCTTCCGGTAAGCGCCGAGCGCCTCGTCCACCTCTCCTTGCCGCTGATAGAGCTGGCCGAGAGCGCTGTACATGTCCGGCTGCGTGCGCCCAGACTCGATGGCTTGTTGATAGAGGCGCTGCGCGGAGGCAAATTCCTGCCGCTGCTGATATAAGTCGGCAAGCGCATGATACAGCCTATTTTCCGCCGGATGAAGCGTGATAAGTTTTTCGTACACGGAAATGGCCTGCGCGATTTCCCCTAAACGAACATGCAGGCTGGCGAATCGGCGCAAAACGGCGTCCGACTCAGGATGCGCCTCAAGCAACGCGCGATAGGTCTGTTTCGCCTCGTCCCAGCGCTGCTCTTTTTCAAACGTGTCCGCGATTTTGAGACCATAATCAACGCCGTTTTCAGGATATTGCCGGGTCATTTCTTGCAGAAGTTCGCGCTGGCAGGCTGCATCTTGATGCCGTTCGCATGCCGTCAGCATGGCCTCATAATATAGCCGGGCGTTTTCTGAAAGCGCAAGCGCCTGCCGATATGCTCTTTTGCTTTGTTCCCATTGTTTAGACGCATCGAGCAATTCGGCGAAACGCTTTCGCGCTTCGGCTTCTTGCGGGACAAGCTGCTGATAGATGTCATACTCGAGCCTCTGTTCCTGACAGGCTTTCATCAAAGGTTCCAGGCGTTTCAGGTCGAGCCGGACAGCTTGCTGCAAGGTGTTCATCGCGTTGCTTACCTGTTTGAGCGAAAGATAATACGTTCCTAACAGTTCATAATAAAACGCGCTATTCGGCTCGCAGGCGATAGCCTGTTGATATGCGGCAATCGCTTCGTTTTCCATATTCAGTCTGGCATAAACCCAGCCGGATTGGGAGTAATAGGGGGCATAGCGGGCATGCAGCGCACTCGCCTTTTGAAATTCGGAGAGCGCTAAATGATACCATTTATCGGCATGAGGCGCGTTGGCGGCCAATTCGATGTAGAGCTGCCCGCGCGCTTCATACACAAGCGCATTGCCGGGATCAAGGCGAAGCGCCTTCTCGTACCAGGGAAGCGCGGTGAAAAAGTCCGCCACGTTATGCGCGGTTCTTCCGCGGCTGTAATACGTAGAGGCAAGCGGCTGGCGGAAATGAAACAGAAGCGCGAGCGCCACGACAAGCGAAATCAACGCGAATTTCCAGGACGCGCGAAACGACGAATCGGCGTCATGCGGCTCGGAGACGATGTCTCGACGTTCATCCTGACCGCGCCGCCGCGATTTTCGGACGCGCGTCCTGCCGACCTCAAGAAATTCGGCAGCCGCCGTCGTTAAGGCGATCACCGCACAGCAGAGAAGAGCGTTGGCCGGAATATGCAGATTAAAATCAAAAAAACTCTGCACGGAGATGGCCGCGCAACTGCTGATCCCGCCTAACAACAGCGAAGAAATCAGTTGATTTTCATGCGCAAAATAGGTTCGGAGCGTTGCCCAATAAAAACGCGCGAATCCCCACAGGGCGATCAGCAGCGCCGGGATTCCCATTTCTATCGCGAATTGCAAATAGTCGTTATGCGCGTACACCGCCTCTTGCTGTTGTCCTAATTCTAACGGACGGTAACCTTCTATCATGAATTCGAAGGTGCCCAGGCCGGTTCCAAAAATCGGGAAATCCTTGACCATCCGCAAGCCGCTTCGCCAGAGGGGAAAACGGATTTCATGCTGAAGCGTCGCCGCATCCGGCAGGAATGATCTCGCCAATGTACGGTGGGCAATCGGCGAAAAGCCGATATATGTGATGCCCGCCGCAACGACCATCCCGATCAACGCCAGCGTCAGCACAATTTTCCAGATGCGTTCCCCTTCTTGAATCTGCTTGATGATAAAACAGAGGACACATCCCGTCAGCGCGACGGCGAAGCCGAGAAATGCACCGCGAGACAGCGATAAGACCAAGGCCGTGCCCATCAGGCCAATCAGCATGAAGAGAAACAGTTTCTTTTCAATATTGAGTGAACCGATAAACAATCCAATCGCTATCGGAAGAATGAGAATTAAAAAACCGGCAAAATGATTATGGCTGAAATAGGTCGCATTCACCGTGCCGATATTGGGAGTTTCATATCCTAAAACGGTGGTCGCGCCCTGAAGATACTGCGCTAATCCGAACAAGGCTTCTCCGCTCCCGATTAAAACGATGATAAAGGCAAAGCCGACCATCCGGCGCGTGGTGCGAAGCTGCTGGCGGATGAAGAAATAAAAAAGCGCGTAAAATATGAAGAGATAGAGGCTGGCTTCGGTCTGATGGCGGTAAGTTGAAGCAAAAAGATTGACGACTCCCCATCCCAACAACAGCAGGATCGGCAGGTCTAACGGAGCGGGATAGAACGTTATTGTCCCTTTATTCAGCGCTTTCACAAACCAGATCGCCCCGATTCCGAAAATCGCCAATTCGATATTGGTAATATGCGCGGGCAAGACCGACCCGAAGAAAATCGGCGGCAGCGCAATCAGGGCGATGACGCCGAGTTCAATCAGAATATTGCAAATGGTTTTGACGATCATAAGCAAATAAATTCACCAGAAAGAGAAACGCCAGTCAT
>CAZMEO010000204.1:3181-6346 GCA_964565315.1 uncultured Candidatus Moduliflexus sp.
ACCGGCGTTCTCGTGGGAACCGCGCTTACCGCGCCGCGCGAGAGTCCCCGTCCCACCTCTTCGCCCAGCGAAGATCGAAGGATATTTACCCCGCCTTCTTTGCCTAACACCTTAAAGCCAAGCCCTTCGCTTTGATCCTGCGTACACTCCAGCGATACTGTCATCTCTGACGCTTTCACGCCAATGGTCAACAGGGAATGAAGCAATAAATTCAAAGTCGCATTCGGCTCTTGTTCAGCAATGCTGATTCCTTCAATATCAATTTCAGACTTGCCGGTACGATTAAATAATTTTACTTTATTGGCTTCCCCTTCGGTACCGACTAAGAGTTGGAACGGCTCTTCCGACGAGAACTCAAAAGCATTAATATCTGGCAGCTTGGCAATTTTCACCTTCGCTTTAGCGGCGCGCAACGTGAATTGGACACCGTCTTCAGCAATGCAGGAACTCGGAAGCAGCATTGAGTCGGTAACAATCGAACCCTGGCCGGAGGCTTGTATTTGAGCGGTTCCCCGTACCAACCGCACGAATGTGCGATCTTTGCTGCCGGAATGTTGAACGATAAACGGCCACGCCTTCCCTTCAGAAAGCACTGCGGCGACTTTGGGATAATCCTCTGAAATTTTGGTAATTTCCACTTCTCCGAGGCGCGTATCCACGCTGCCGTTCGTGGTGCGGACGATTTGCACGGTCTGTCCTAATGTTTTCGCGGTTTGAACGGTAGAAACCGTTCCATTTTCCAGGCGAAACTCCGCGGTTCGGGGCTGATTGTCTCGCGCCGATTGCAGATTTTCAACAACCATCAGAGAATTTTCCGCCAGCGTCAGAATCGTGCCATCATTCAAATTCAATTTTAACGACGCTCCAGAGTTCGTGCGCAACTGATCGCCAGCGTTGATGCTCACTTGCGGAGCCGCAGGCTTCCAGGCTTGTGACAGAATTTGCGCGTCGCCTTTCCCTTTTTCGGCGTCTCGCCGCAGCAAAACTTCGGCGCTCCCGTTCACTTCTCCGATAGATACTGCCACAACACGGCTGACTTGCTGGGCAGCGGCGATTGTCCCGCTCCCGACAATCAGCAGCAGACACAGGCCGCTCAAAAATAATGACCGTATAAGAGATTTACTATCTTTCATACATTTTCCCCTCCCAATCACTCATGTTTGATAAGTGCACACAACACGGTGCTGTTCGTGAACCAACATGGTCTTTCTGCTTACTGATTGACGACAAGCCGCAACAAGCGCTCATTCGCGTGTGCGCGTGTGCGAGAGCCTGCTAACCGTTTCAAGGCAGCCTGACATTCGACGTATGAGGGCATCAATTGAAGCGCTTTTTTATAATAGGCGGCTGCTTTTCCAGTTTGCCCCATCTTCTCAGCGATTTCAGCAATTTTACGAAGTTCCTGAGCGCTCTCTTCTCGTTTTCTTGCTTGCACGAGCAATGCCAGCATACGCTCTCTGAGTTCGATGCGCTCCGGGAAAAACACTAACACATTTCGATACTGCGCAATCGCCTCATCAATCTTCCCTGCGCTGACGAGTTGCTCGGCAAAGTCCTGATATAAACGGCTTGCCCTCTCGAATTCATTCAATCCGCAATATTCCTGTCCTAACGTAGAATATGCCACGCTATTCAATGGGTCTATCGCTAATAATGCCTCACAGACTTCAAACACAAACGGCTGCCGATCTCCCAGACGGCCTCCGCCGCGATAATGCGCTTCGATAGCCTGCTGATACCACAATTTCGCCTCTTCGATATTGCCGCTCCGAACATACAGTTCTGCCAACGTTTTCACATATTCCGGACGTTCGCCATATTTTTCGATGCGGCGAAGATAGGCGCGAATTTGATGTTTCACCCACAACTGTTTTATCATGACTTCAATGACAGACGAACAGGGCGATCTTCTCCCTCACCAACATAATTATTTATTTTTTAGATGTTCTCCTTGTTCGTAGCACATAATCATCGAAGTCGTCAAGAAATTTGTCATCGAACCGATCATTCTCTGAAAATAATTTCACCGATTTTCGAGCTAAGGGGCGCAAAAATAACGGGTTATCTTCAGCAGCCGTTAATGATTTTTTATGCGCTGAAGGTACTCTGCGGCCTGCTGATGTGCCGGGTCGAGTTGCAGCGCTTTCTGAAAGAGTTGTTCGGCGTCCTTTCTATCTCGCTTCAGCAGATACGCGACACCCAAGCGAAAATGCGCTTCGGCAGAATCCGGCTGCATCTCGACAATTTTTCGATGAATCGTCAGCGCTTCTTCCGCCGCTTGCTGATACAGATAAATGGCTCCTAAACGATAGTAGGCTTCGACAAAATCAGGACAGAGCGCTATCGCTTTTTGATACAAGGCAATTTGCTGCTCGGAATGATCCTCAAGCGCCATCCCTTTTTTGACATAATCCTTCGCCGTCATGCAATTCTGTTCGTTCTTTTGAAAACGCGCTCCGGCGGCTTTCAAAATAATCTGGCGGCGTTCAGCATCCACCGTCACTTGAAACCGGTTGAGAAAACTCAATCCTAATAATCCGAACACGGTGGATGTTTCATCGAAATTATGAATAGCCGCCGTCACGTTTGCGGTCTTTAAATTGCCGATCCGCACGCTTTGCAAGTTGACTAACGGCGCGTTAATCTTTCCATTCGCAGTTTGCAGCGTGACCTCTTCTTGCAAAAACGTCGGCTTCAGATATAACGCTTGAACCAGTTGAGGAGAAATAATCGTATAAGACGCCCCCGTATCTAAAATAAACGGTTTTGTCATCTGTTCATTGACCATGACATCGACAATAATTGCGCCGTTCGATTGTTGATACGGGAGGACGATTTCCCCTGACATCGCGCTGGCAACCGGAGTCGGCGGCGTCCAATCCGCGCCGGGATTGCTGGTGGTATAGGTCACTGTTGGCGAAGACGGCGTGGAAGCGTTCGCGCCGCTTTCGCCCGGAGCATAGGGATACCAGCGATTATTGCGCTTCACTTCGACCGGGCCGGGCGCGTCGCTCGGCGGATTGGTCGCGTAATGAATTTTTCCGCTCCGGTCGCTCCAGCGGTAGATTTCCGCCGCAGCCAACGATGGCGCAAACAGACCGTAAAACAGACTTCCCATACACAGGATTATCACATACGTAGATCTCAAACACGTCATCATGAACA
>CAZMEO010000205.1:0-6325 GCA_964565315.1 uncultured Candidatus Moduliflexus sp.
AGGAATCCACGCTTGTCGCCAAATACGACATCGTCAACCTGCTGATCGCTGGCCGTCGTCCGTATGCCGAAGAGGTCGCAAAAACGTTTGGCCTGTCGGAGCAGTTCGCCGGACGGTTTCAAGTCTCAGAACTGTTAAAAGAGCGGCGCGACTGGAGCGGAATCATCGGCCTGACGCTGCTGATTGCGACGTTTGTTGTCGGTTACATGATGCTGAAACCCCGTAAACCAGTTATTTCAAAAGCGGCATAGCCTCATGAACGTCGGCGATTACGTCTTTATCATCAATCCTGCTGACAGTTATTATGGCGAAAAATGGGTGATCTGCGCTGTGCATCAGGACTTTTCGCGGCGCGTCACCGGCTACACCGTCCAGAATGCCGCCGGGCGCTGGCGCGATTATCACGTGACTGACGTGCAATATGCCACCATGAACGGCGCGACCTTTACGAGTCAGATGCAATTGTTATGAGACCTTCCAGAAGTCTCCAATGTCATTACCCCGGACGCCAGCCAACGGCTCGACGGCGATCAACAGACGCCATGCCGCTCATACGGGGCATCCTCTTTTTTCGGCTGCCCCGGCGAGCCGGTCTCCGCTCAACTGACACGGCGTTCGTCGACGCACAACACTGGATGGTGAGGATCATAGGGCTGCTCATGCAAATCGAGCAGGTCTTCCATCCGCATCAAAAATTCTCCGGTCACCGGGCTTCCCCAGCTACCCCAAAGAACACGCCAACTATGTCAACGCGATTCGACAACGACGATTGGGACATATTCAAGAAAAATACCAGATATCAATAGAATCATTCCCTGAGAAACGAAACGTCACCATGACCCCATAACATGAATGAGAATTAGGTGAAGCGCCACGTTAGAAGAGTTAGAGAGGGATGATTTATAAGGCAAGTTATCCATCGGCGGATTAAAAACGTAAAGCTGTCAGACACCTTGAAGGTGCCTGACAGCTTTTTTTGTCTTTATTGCGCGGATTCAATCAACATCCGCCCGGCCATGGCCGGAAGGCTGAGGGGAAGCGCCTGATCTGAAGCGGTCGCGCGATACGCCGGATCAAGCTGATCGCTGAACGCGCCGTTTGCAATGGTTTCCGGCAGCGTCAATGCCACGTCTTTTGCCGCGCTGCCGCGATTGATGGCGATAATCGCGGCTTGTTTCTCAAATGTTCGCGCATAGACGTACACATCGCCTTCGGCATGCAGCGTGACAAGCTCGCCATGCGCAAACAGGTCTGTATGCGCGGCGCGAACCTCCGCCACTTTGCGGTAATGCGCCAAAATGTCTTGATCTTCGCTGCCCCAGGGAAATGGGCGGCGGCAGTCGGGATCGCGTGAACCGAATAGCCCGACTTCATCGCCATAATAAATGGTGGGCGCTCCCGGATAGCCCATCTGGAACGTCGCCGCGAGTTTCAGGCGCTTTTTGCCGAGTTCGTAGTCGAAATGCTTCCCTTTTTCGGCAAGCACGCCGGTATCTTCGCCGCCGCCAAGCAAATAAATCGCTCTGGCGGTATCATGTGACCCGATCAGGTTCATCAAGCTATACATCGCTTCTTTCGGATAACTCTGCTGCAAGCCGCGCAACACCGCCGCCGCCGCCGCTGCGTCACCGTCAATCAACAAGGCTTTCTGCACCGCATGGCGAAAGGCGTAGTTCATGACGGAATCGAACTGGTCTCCTAAGAAAAACTGCGAGGCATCCTGAAAGGTTTCTCCTAACAGCGCGGGCGCTTCGCCATTCGGCAGCGTCAGCGATTTGACCTGCGTCCGCAGTTCGCGCCAGAACGCGGCATCAACTTCCGGCGCAACGTCGAGCCGCCATCCGGATGCGCCGCGCTTGATCCAGCGTTTGGCAATCGCATCGTCGCTCGTCAGGATATATTCCGCCCATGTCCGGTTGTTCAACTCGCTTTCATGCGAAACTGCCGCGTCCGTTCCGGCTGGGGCTTGAATCACCGGCAGCGAATCGTAGCCGCTCCAGCCTTCATAGCGGAAATGCCCGTTTTCCTGCGCGTTTTCGAGCTTGAACCAGGTTTGCGGCGCATAGGGCGCAAGCGCTTTTCCCTCGCTCGCGAACTGTTCTTCCGCCATGCGCTGCGCGTCGGCCAGCGGCGCGTTTTTCTCGTTCATGATGCCATACACCCGCGCCCAGTATTCATACGCGCCGACATTGTCGTACTTGCCATAACGGTCGAAATAAATCGAATCGTCGCCGACATGGTTGAACACGCCGTCCAGCATGAGATACATACCGCGTTTCTGCAATTCGGCGGCGAAGGCGTTCCATTCCTCTTCCGAGCCGAACATCGGATCAATCTGTTCATAGTTGCCTGGATCGTATTTATGGTTCGACGCGGCGGTAAAAATCGGATTGAGGTACAACACGGTCACGCCGAGGCTCTGAAGATAGTCCAATTTCTGGCGAATCCCTTCAAGATCGCCGCCGAAGAAATCATTATTGAAAAACGTGTCGTTATCATTGACATTCGGAATGCCGGGGAGTTCGTCCCACTTTTTCAACGCGACCGGCTCAGTTCCCCGCGCCGTCGTTTTCGCGCCGTCGTTCGCCGGATTGCCGTTGAAGAAGCGATCCGGGAAAATCTGGTAAATAATCGCTTCTTTCAGCCAGTTCGGCGTTGCGAAGGCGGCGTCATGCACGGTCAGCGGGAAGAAGGCCGCGCCCTGGATCGTCGTCGCTCCCGTGCCGCCGCTCTTGCTGTCGTCGCCATATTCTTTGAAATCATTCAAGCGGAATTTGTAGCCATACAAGGCGGGTTCGGTCATCGTGAACGCGCCTTCCCAGATGTCCACGTCGCCGACGCCGTCAATGGTTTTGGTTGCTTTGAGGCTCATGGCGACGCTTTGCACAGGCGTCTCATAGCGAGCCGTTCCGCGAATGACGGTCGACTTGTTGAGCAGCAGCGTGACGGTCTTGAGGTCTCCTTTTCCGGCTCGAAGGCGCAGCGTGACTTCCTGCCCGGTCGGCACGGCTTCGAACGGTGTGCGATAGTCGAGGCTGTACGTATCGTGATGCAGAAATTCGGCGCGGATGCTGCCGTCATCGAAGAGCGGCTGATGCGTGGTCATGTCGAACAAAAAGGTCACGTCTTTCGCTTCTGACAGGCTGAATGTCACCGGATCGCCATCCTGTTTGCCATCTTTGCCATACGTCTCTGTCTGCTCTGCGCCGAGCGCGACGCGATAGGAATATTCCCCCTGCGGCAGGGCGAGCTTGACCGAATAGAGGCCGGAGAATTCCCGATCTCGCAGCAGCGCGTCGGCGTCTGCGGGGAAATTACCGACAAGTCGAGGCAGTTGCTCGTCTGGAAGCATCGTATAGCGGATGCTGTCAATGATGCGATGCGTGTCGTCGTTATAGATAAACGTCACATCCTGCTCTGCTTTGATTTCGAGCGGAATATTCGCGCCGTCCATTTTGCCGTCCTGACCGTAATTCTCTGCCCAACCGCCGCCGATGGCGACTTTATATTCATACAATCCGGCAGGCAGCCGCCCCGTAAAGGTGTAGAAATTTCCGTCAAGCATCTTCATGCGCGTCGTGTCGGATGCCGGGTCCCAATCGCCGCCGAATTGCCCGCCTGCATGGCCGAGTTCGTCTTGCAGATTCCCGACTAAGACGACGCGCCGGGCTGGCGTGAATGCCTCGCCAAGCGTCACGTCAATGAGATGCGTATCGGGATGAAAGCTGAATGTGATCTGCCGATTTTCCGCCGCGTCCAGCGGAATCGGTTTTCCGTTTTCTTTGCCATCCTGTCCGTACACCGGGCGTTTTTGCTCGCCGACGCCGACGCGATAGGTGTACGCGCCTTGCTGCACCGGCAAGTCAAGCGTGAATACGCCATCCGCGCCGGGCGTCATCGGCAGCACCTGGCCGCTTTTCCCGGCGACATTCCAGAGAATCAGATAGGCGGAATCCTGCGCGTAGGCTGCGGCGGCGAAACAGAACAGAAATGATATGACCACTATGCCGAATATCTGTTGTTTTTTCATGCCATCCTCCTTGTAATGATGTGATGTTGGGGATTACAGCATTCTTCGTTTCGATTGAACAGGAGTGCAAGCTTCAGCTTGCCTGGCAAACTGAAGTTTGCACTCCTGGATTTGGCGTCAATGCTGTTGAATAATAGAGTTGTTGTTCAATAACGGACGTGCCGAGATATGAACCGTTCGCGGTGAGCTTGTCGAACCGCAATATGTCCTTCGACAGGCTCAGGACGAACGGGGAATTCTTATTGAGCAACAACTCTAATGCTGTACTACGACTGATTTTTAGCTGTATATCGTACCGCCGACGTCCTCGTCGGCCTCTATCCAAAGCGCCGACGAGGACGTCGGCGGTACGCAGAGCCAACGCAAGCGTTGGCGCTGCTTCGGCGAAAATATGGGAAATCGCCATAATGAAAAAAGACAGGGGAAATGCTTCCCCTGTCTTTGAGGTGAACCCTAAATCAGCGGCGCAGGCCGCGCAATCTTACCACCAGGCTTCAAACTGGAAGCCATAGGTAAAGCCGCTGGTTTCCTTCGCATACGCGCTGCCGCCGACCATGCCTTCGAACTCGTCATCCCAGGTGGCATACGTGACAAACGCTCGAATTTCCGGGCGATCCCAGAAGCCGCCGCCGACTTTGACGGTCGGAGCAAACGAGAATTTATTCATCATGCCGCTCGGTCCGCCGTCCATATCAACATAATCCAACCCCCAGTCGCCTTGCAGCGAGAAATGGTTGTTGATCGTGTACTCTGGCCGGAGGCCAATCGTGTACCATGTCTGGTTCGAATTCTCGTCGTTGCCGTTATCGTAGTATTCATACACAAACGCCGGCATCATCTCGAAGTTGCCTTTCTGGAACACGCCAAACGCGCCAGCGCGGAAACGAGCCGCATCGCCGACATTGGTCGTATAGTTGTTCCACGACCCGACTGACCACAACCCGGCTGAACCGGCAAAGAAATCATTGCTCGTGCCGGTGCCGTATTGCAGGAAGATTTTGCTGAACCCGCCATCTCCTAAGCCGAAAAATTTGCCCATGCCATACTGGGCGGTCACGTTAAACCCATTTTCGGAGTCAACATCATATTCCGTTGTCCCGCAATCGACAATGCCTTCCTCGCATGTTGCCGGGCCGCTGATCTTCCCGTCGCTCGTCCAGGACGCGGACGCCTGAATATCTAACCCGCCAGGTCCGATGCCGATATTGTAGAAATCAACGTACAGATTGTTGGCTGTAAATTCCCCGGTATCTTCAAGCACTAAACCGTTTCCGCGCGAGGAGTTCAACCAGGCGACTGCCATTTTCGCAGAAGAGCCTAACGGAATATCGCCAACGCCGCCGCCTAAGCCAACCGGATGCGTATAGTAGAAATCAATCACATGAATATCCGACCGGCGATAATAGCGTTGCCCAGCCCAGAAACTCAGGCCGCCGAACACGTTCGTCGCTTCCGCATACGATTGACGCAGCGTCAGTTTGGCTTCGCTGTTCGAATCCGCGCCATATTCTACCCAGTCACGGTCATTGAATTCTTTGTAGGTCGGCATGAAGAGGACTCTGAAATTGGCGCCGTCGTCTGTTTTCCAATCTTTGCCGACGCCAAGTTCAGCGTAGGTATCCCATTCATTGCCTAAACGCCAGCGAGCGCCCGCGCCCGGCAATCTGAAGCCACTGCCATCATTATCATTGGTCGTGCTGCCGCCCTTGTCGTTCATCAAAAACCCGGAACGAGCATAGCCGGTGAAAAAGAATCCCTTCGTTGCCAGCGGATCAGCGTCCGCCGCTTTCTGCTCTAACACCTGCACGCGTTCTTCCAGCGTCGGCGTCGTTTGTTCAGCAGGTTTTTGTTCGTCAGCGGCTTGACTATAAACAGGCATTGCCGCCAACATCAACACCATCATCAATGCACCCAAATATACACGTAATTTCATAGTATGCTTTCTCCTTGTACGGTTGTTTTGGCATGGAATCACGCCATGTCGAGAACGCCATCTTTGCGTGCGTTCACGTTGCTGTCTCTGGCTTTCTACGGCGTGCATCCTTGCGTTCTTCATGATCTGTCTCACGTTACCGACTTACCTTGTCATGGTATAACACAGGCTCTGTGTTGCGACATGAATGGGCATGTACCACCTCCTTCAAGGAATAAGAAAAAATTGCATCATTTGACGGCATAGAAATTATTCTTTCGTGCCGCCTAACGTCAAGCCGGACACTAAATATTTCGATGATGCCAAAAAGAGCGTCATGACCGGAATCGTGACCATCAGCGACCCGGCGGAGAACATGCCCC
>CAZMEO010000206.1:0-6318 GCA_964565315.1 uncultured Candidatus Moduliflexus sp.
CCTCGTCACGATCAGTCCGATTTACGAAACTCTTGACAGAATTTGATTGACGAGAAACGATGTTGCAAAAATATCGCAGAAGAAAGACAATAAAAAAACGCGCAAATTGAAAATTTTTCGTGTTGACGAGGATGGGAGAGACCATGAGAGAACGTTCTCATATAATGACAGCGTGGTATGCGTGCGGGCTGCTTTTGCTCATCATCGGGCTTGCTGCCGGATGTGGCGGCAAATCGGAAGAGCCGATCAGCGATGAGGATTTGCTGGACGAACCGCTTGACGGCGAAGGCACTCCGCCGCAAGCCTCGCAAACTCCGAATGCCGCCGCGCTGCCTGATACGGTGGCGGCGAGGGTGAACGGCGAAGACATTACTGTCGCCACGCTCACGGAACGGTTGCACGCCACGCTGAATAAACAGGAGCAGACTGCGCCGGATGAATACGTGCTGCGGCAATTGCGGGACAACACGCTGCAAGAGCTGATCAAACAGCGTTTAGTCGCCCAGCAAGCCCGCGAACAGCAGGTGACCGTCACGGATGAAGAATTTCAGCAGTTTGTGAAACAGGTGCAGGAAGAATACAACGGCGCGGACATTCAGGATATTTTAAAAGAACAGGGGCAATCGTATCCTGAGTGGGAAGCCACGCAGCGCGAAGCCTTGCTTCTGGAAAAACTCGTTGACGCGAATATGGAATCCATGACGACGGTTGCGCCGGAGGAAGCCGAGCAATATTACGAACGTCACAAAGACAAATACGATTATTCGGCGCAAGTGCGAGCAAGCCAGATTTTGACGTATGACGAACAGACGGCGAAACAGGCGCTTCAGGAGATTCGAAACGGCCTGCCGTTCGATGAGGCCGCCCGAAAATATTCGGAAAGCGACGATGCCGGCAATGGCGGTGATCTGGGGTTCTTCAGTCGCGGCATCATGCCGCCGGAGTTCGATGACGTGGTGTTTGCGATGAACATCGGCGACCTCAGCGAGGTGATTCATACGCCGTATGGCTATCAGATTTTCACGCTCACCGGCCAGCGCGACGCGCATACCGTAACATTCGACGAAGCGAAACCGCAGATCGAGCGGCTGCTGAAAAAACAAAAACGGATGTTTGCTATTGATTTATGGATGACGGAACTTGAAAACAACGCAACAATTGTACTCAACCAAAACAGGATTTTGCAAGTCAATTAACCAGGAAACGCGATTGAATGGCAACATGCGGCGATTCAATCGCGCCTGCCGATATGCTATGAAAACATATATCAGTGGATGGCTTCTCTTCTTAGGCTTACATATTGGGCTGACGGTCGCTGCGGCGGAAAACATCGATGGAATCGCGGCAGTCGTGAATAAAAAAGTCATTCCGCGTTCCCGCGTTCAGGCGATGGAACAGGATTTTTCGAAACAAGGGCGCTTCACTCCGACGGATGACGAAAAAACGCGCCGAGAAAAAGTGCTCAATTTTCTGATCGAAAATGAGTTGATTGTCCAAAAGGCGGAAGGCGACGGCATGATCATCACAAGCGAAGAACTCAAAGCCGCATTGGATGATGTCAAACAGCGGAATAACATTTTTACTGACGATGAATTGAAAGTGGCGCTCAATCAACAGGGGACGAGTTGGGATGATTATCTTGAGGAAATTCGCAAACAAATCAAAATCGCCAAACTGATGAATGCGGAAGTCCGCTCGAAAGTCTTGATTAACGAAAGCGAAGTCAATGCGTATTTTGAGGAGCATCGCCAGGATTTTCAGGCCGCGCCTGCTGAAGTGCGCGTCCGGCAGATTTTTCTTTCGGTCAGGCAAGACGCCAGCGAGGCAGATGTGCTCGCCACGCAGGAGAAAGCGGCTCGAATTGTCAAGGAATTGCGCGGCGGCGCGGATTTCGCGGCGATGGCGAAAGAACATTCGGAACATCCATCCGCTGCCAACGGCGGCGAATTAGGTACGTTCAAAGAAGGGCAATTAGCCGCGCCATTTGATGCGGCGTTCAATCTGGCCGCCGGAGAAATCAGCGATCCGATTCGCTTCAACGATGGATTATATATTTTATATGTCGAAACCAAAACCGGCGGGGAAGAAAATGCCTTGCAAAATGCCAGAAGCGATATTCGCCGCAAATTGTTCGAACAAAAAGCAGACGCGCTGTATAAAGAATGGATGGCGGAGTTGAAACACACCGCTTACATTGAAATCCGGTAACTCCGCAATGTTTGAAAAATAACTTCAACTCAGACCTCACAGTTTCCCAAAGCCTGTGAGGTTTCCACTTATGCGGTTAGATTATTTCCTCAAAATCAGCCGGCTCGTCAAGCGGCGTCCCTTAGCCAAAGAGATGTGCGATAAGGCATTGGTGCAAGTGAATGAGCAAGCTGCCAAAGCCGGAAAGGAATTGCGAGTGGGAGACATTCTTGCCCTGAAATTCCGGCATCGACACTTGAAAGTCAGGATCGAACAGTTGCCGGAACACGCTGTCGCGAAAGATGATGCCGCCGCATTATACACCGTGTTAGAGGATATTCAGGAACACGAGGACGAATTGTCGTGGTAAGATTCAAGCAACTGAAGCCGGGAAAATCGTATCGGTTGGCCTTCGGTGGCATCAGCGCCGCGCTGGCGGGCGCGGCATTTTTCTTTCCGCAGGCGATTCCCGCTCTCTTTGTGCTTGTGTTGCTTGGACTCGTCGTAACGGGCATCATTCTGGATGCCTATCTGAATCGCTTGATTACCCATCTCAAAACGGTTGAAGCCAAAATTCAAGGCTCGTTCAAAAACTTCGAAGACCGGGAAAAACAATATCAATACAGCGTCGAAGAGATGCAGAAAGAGTTAGCCCGGCTGCAACACCTCAATATCAATTTGCAGGAAGCCAAAACCTTCGACGCCATTTTGTTTCAGCTTGCCGAAGCCGCCTACTATATCCTCGAATTCGAGCGCGTGTTGATCTTTCTGTTCAATCCGCTCACCAATATGCTGGAATGCCGCGAAGTTAAAGCGGCGCATCATCCTCTCGCTGATGCACACCTGCAAGTGCCGATTACGCCAGAAGGAGGCATCCTGGCAAAAGCGTTTTCAGAGCAGCAGATGTTTCATATCCATGATGTCGCCGCGATGCCGCCCGAATATCAGCTTGCGCCATCCTATCGGCATATTTTCCCCACGCCGCCTGCCACCATGATTCTGCTGCCGTTAGTGGTCAACGATCAGAAATTAGGCGTGCTGGTCGCGGATCATGCCTCGCCGCAAGGCCAGGCGATGCAGCAGTCGTTGGAATTGCTGAAACTCTTCGCCTATCAAGCGTCATTATCAATCGCGAACATCAAAATGCAGGAAGAACTGCACCATTTGAACCTTGAATTAGCGCAGAATTATCAGGAGCTTTTAAAGCGCCGCGAATTTTATTCGCTGATTGCGCAAGACCTGTCGTCGGCGATGACGCAGATGTCATTTTCCATCGGGCAGGTGACGGAGAGCGCGCAACACCTCGCCACGCAAAGCGAACATTTGATTCAGCAAGGGAACGAACTCTTAAAACATCTTTCTAAAATTGATGACATCATCGCCTCCATTAACAGCGTCACGCGGCAGACCAAACTGTTAGCGTTTAACGCCACCATCGAAGCGGTGCGCGTCGGCGAAGCGGGGCATGGGTTTGCCGTTGTCGCTGAAGAAGTCCGAAAACTCGCCCAATACAGCGCCGACGGCTCCACCACCATCAAAACGACGCTCCATTCCATGCAGCAGGCGATCAAAGCGATTGCCGAAGTTGCGGACGTGACCCATAACATCGCGCTGATTCAGCAGCAAGGGACGCAGCAAATGGGCACCGTAACCAAAGAAGTCCTGAAACGAACCGAAGACCTGTTAGATTCGCTGCAAGGTTGATGTCATATTATGCGATTCGAAGAATTGCGGCCAGCAAAGTTTAAGGAACTACAAGAAGATGACGAGTTCTGGAAACCGCTGCGAAGCGGCAAAGCACCGGAGCAGATGGACGATCTGGCCGGCCCGTATTATGCGTATGACGCGACCGGGCATGTGCTGAACAAATTGTTTCAACTTCCACGCCGGCTCGACGACCATGAATTGATGCGCGTCGCCTTTGATCCTGTCCGCAAAGAGTTGTATCTGATGCAGCCATCGGATGTCGTCTATGTGCGCGTGGAATAGCCGACGAGACACCACATCGAAGAAAGGAGAAGGCCATGAACAGACCGAAGATTTACATCACCCGCCTGATTCCGCAGAGCGGCATCGACATGCTGAACGCGACATGCGATGTTGCAATCAATCCGCATGACCGCCCGCTGACGAGGCAGGAATTGCTGCAAAACATCACAGGCCGCGATGGAATTATCACCATGTTGAACGACAAAGTGGACGCCGAATTCTTAGACGCCGCCGCAGGCGTGAAAGGCGTGGCGAATTTCGCGGTTGGCTTCGACAATATGGATGTCAAAGAGGCGACGAAACGCGGCATTCCGCTGTCGAACACGCCGGGCGTTCTGACCAACGCGACGGCGGAAATGGCGTGGGCGCTGCTCTTTGCGATCTGCCGCCGCGTCGTGGAATCTGACGCGGTGATGCGTTCCGGGCAGTGGCCGGGCTGGGCGCCGCTGCAATTCATCGGCGGCGATGTGACCGGCAAGACGCTCGGCATTGTCGGCGCAGGGCGCATCGGTACGGCAATGGCGATGAAATCGCGCGGTTTCGACATGCCGGTGATCTACACGGGGATCCGTCGAAATGAAAAATTGGAACACGAGTTGGGTGCGAAGAAGGTTGAGTTGAACGAGTTGTTAGCGGCGTCAGATTTCATCAGCCTGCATGTGCCGCTTTTGCCGGAAACGCGCCACCTGTTCGGCGCAGCGCAATTCAAGATGATGAAACAGACCGCCTATTTGATTAACACGTCACGCGGCCCGGTCATCAACGAAGCAGAATTAGTGGACGCCCTGAAAAACGGCGAGATTGCTGGCGCGGGGCTGGATGTGTACGAATTCGAGCCGAAGATGGCGGACGGGTTGAAAGACTTAAAAAATGTCGTGGTCGCGCCGCATACCGGCTCGGCCTCGGTTGCTTCCCGCGAGAGCATGTCGCTGCTCGTGGCGGAAAATATTCTGGCGATGGTGGCGGGAGCGCCTGCGCCGACCTGCTTGAATCCTGAAATTTATCGCCAATAGTTGACAGGGCGTTCGAGCGAACGCCCTTACGAATAATCCTTTTGCCGCCCCTGTGTCAGTTCGAGATTCCAGTAGAGATAATCGCGCCAGGAGGTCGGCATCTGCCGGATGCCGATGGTCAGGCGGAACGCTAAATTCCAGCTTGGCCGCTGCGGATGGCTCAACAACTTCATACCCGCCTGTTTTGGTGTGCGCCCGCCTTTTTTTGCATTGCAGGCGACGCAGCAGACGACGATATTTTCCCACGTCGTCTGCCCGCCTTGCGATTGCGGAATCACATGATCAAAAGTGATCTCTTTCTGCGGCAGCGATTCGCCGCAATACTGGCATTTCCCATGATCTCGGACGTAAATATTGCGCCGCGAAAAGGGGATCGAGTCATCCCGCCATTTCACCCAGCGGAGCAGACGCACCACCGCCGGCAGTTTCATGACGAATGACACGCTGCGGACTTCCCGGTCGTATTCTTCGACGATTTCGACCTTGCCGAGCGTGAAGAGCGCCACCGCCTTCTGCCAGCTAATCAAACGCAGCGGCTCATACGTGACATTCAATAACAACGTCTGCTCCATGTTGCATCATTCCTCCTTTCAACTGTCAGACACGTTGAACGTGCCTGACAGTTTTATGAGCTATCGAAACGCTCCAACTCCTGAATATACGTGATGACAGATTCCGACCAGCCGTCAATATGCGTCCATGCGCCGTAGCCAACGCCGTTTTTGTTGGACGCGACGTTGATCAGATAGCTTCGGCCTTTCGGCTCGAAAACGCGATCATGCGATTGCTCGTCGGTAAAAACAATCAAACGATCATACTGTTTTACCGAACGTTCAACGTCTTGAATCGCCTTGCCGAGATACGTCCCGCCATGCGGCTGGCTGTTCACTACCGCATCACGCAGCGCAAAACCGCGCCGCGCCGGAACTTGCGCCGTCTGATTCGAGAACGTGAAAATTTCGACTTCCGGATAGATTTCTCGCGCCAACACCGCTAAACCGCAGGCGGCATCCATGCGAGTCATCTCCGACCGCGCCGAAATCTGCGCATCCATCGAGCCGGACACGTCAATCAACAGCACCGTTTTCCCTTCCGCTTTTTCCTGCGCCGACAGGCATTTGAACATCGC